>JAUZPR010000210.1 GCA_030705825.1 Bacillota bacterium
AGCCTTCTATCCGAAAGGCCTACGATTTCAAGTATTTCATGCAGCTGTTTTGTGTAATTCTTTTGCTTCCTGCCATCCAAAAGTACAGGTAACAAGATGTTTTCCTCCACATTCAGATTGGGAACCAGGTTGTAGAATTGAAATACAAAACCAATTTCCCGCCTTCTCATGATGCTTTCCTCTTTATCGTTCATATCCGAAATATCATGCCCATTAATTTTAATACTGCCTGAGGTTGGCTTATCCAGTCCTCCCATCAAATAGAGAAGTGTACTTTTACCTGAACCGGATGGGCCCATGATGGAAACAAAATCACCAAATTCTATTGACAGGTTTACATCTTTCAATATCTCCACATCGACTGTTCCCATTGTAAAGTTCTTTTTCAAATTTCTTGTTTCGACTGCAGTTTTCATAAAATAATTCTCCCTTCATTCATTTCTTGAACAATTTGATATTTGCATTTTGATATTAAAATCTTGGAAATTGCTTTGAATTTATTAGAAAAATTCTAAGGAAATTTAAAGAAAACTGATATATTATATTATCAGGATACAAAATATGTTTTATTTTAACTTCCGGGAGGCTGGTGTAAAACTTGCGGATTCTGCTGGTGGAGGATGAATTTGATTTATCCGAAGCACTTGAATATGTACTTAAAAAAAATAAATTTCTGGTGGATGTAGCTGCCGATGGTATATCAGGTCAGGATATGGCTGAAACAGGAATATATGATCTGATTATTTTAGACCGTATGCTGCCCGGCAAGGAAGGCGTACAAATATTAAGAGAACTGCGTGCAGCGGGATATAAATGTCCTGTGATTTTTATTACGGCAAAGGATGCAGTATCATGCAGGGTTGAAGGATTGGATGCAGGTGCTGATGATTATCTTATCAAGCCCTTTTCAATGGATGAATTATTAGCCAGGGTGAGAGCACTTGCCAGGCGTTCGGAAAACAGGCTTCAAGGTGACAGTATCAATATTGCTTCACTCACACTTAATCCACTCCGGGGTGAAGTATCCTATGGGAACGCGGTTGTAAGGCTTACTGTGAAGGAAGCGCAGCTTATGGAATTACTAATGAGGAATTTTGGCCAGGTACTTACAAAAGAACAGATATTTGAAAGAGTATGGGGATATGACAGCGATGTTGATTTTAGCTGCATAGAACTGTATATCCATTATTTGCGCAAAAAAATAGATCTGCCCGAATGCGGTTTGAGTATTGAAACTGTCAGAGGTATTGGCTATAGCTTGGCGGAGGTAGGGCATGTTTAAAAAGCTTGGGATTAAACTTACTGTTTTTAACATGGTTGTGGTTTGCTGCATTCTTGCGCTTATTGTTTGTGTTGTCTTCCTTAGCACACCAGATTATTTTTCTGCGAAAATAAACCAGGAAATGTGGATGGCGGCATTTAAAGAAGACCATGAAAGTTCCAGACCCTTTAACTGGGGCCATTCCTATGTAAATGCCGATTATATCTATACAAGGATTGATGCTTCGGGGAATATTGTAGAAAAGAGCAGCAGGAATCCTATTGAGGAAAATACGTTAAAAGCTTTGGTCGCAAAGGCTATGGTCAATAAAAAAAATGACGGAGAAATAAAACTTGGTAATCTGGGTTCTTTTCTCTTCCTGAAGGTAATAGTGGATGGCACTCAAGGCCAAACTATCATTTTTTCCAATTCAAATATAAAGCAAAGGCTTTTTTCATCTCTGGTAATCAGTGCGGCAATACTAATTTCAATTAGCCTTATACTGGCCTTTTTAGGCAGCAGATTCATGTCAAAAAGAGCATTGATTCCCATTAGGAAGGCATGGCAGCGGCAAACTGATTTTACAGCTGACGCTTCTCATGAACTGCGAACCCCTCTTGCTATAATGCAGGCAAATCTTGAGCTTGTAATGGGAAACGCGGATGAAACTGTAGCAAGTCAGAAAAAGTGGCTTGATAAGGCGTTAAATGAAAATAAGAAGATGGCGAAGCTTATTGATGATTTGCTGCTTCTGGCAAGAAGCGATGTAAAACAGAATGTGCTTGATATGAACGTTTTTTTACTTGATTCTGTTTTGAAAGAAGCCATAATACCGTTCGAGGTGCTTGCTTCAAAGCGTAATATCAAGCTGAGCCATGAATTGAACACCAAGGTTATGTACTATGGTGACAGCAATCTTATAAAGCGGTTGCTGGTTATTTTGACAGACAATGCATTAAAGTACACAAGTGAAGGCGGCAAGGTAGAAATTCAATCGAAAATATCAAATCATACTGTGGAGATATATGTTTCAGATACCGGAGAGGGTATCGAAAAGGAACATCTTGATAAAATCTTTACCAGGTTTTACAGGGTTGACAAGGTAAGATCCAGAAGTAAAGGCGGTTCCGGTTTGGGGCTTTCGATTGCACAGTGGATAGTAAACGAACACCATGGTTCTATAAGGGTTGATAGTACACCTGGTAAAGGCTCAACCTTTGTTGTATGTCTTCCGATTAGCATGAAAAAGAAAGCTTAACCCAGGCTAATGAAGATTTAACGGACAATTGTCCTGTGAAGGGTCCCACAAACCCTCCAATTAAAAAAACATACAAATCTAATAAGAAAATCAATTTATTTTCCTCTAAAATTAAAGTACAATGAAAATTAATAGACATAAAACGGGGGGCAAGTATAATGAACAATATTCCAGAGGTAAAATTAGGCATAGTTGCAGTTAGCAGAGACTGCTTTCCCATACAGCTCAGTGTGGATAGAAGAAAAGCAGTTGTAAGAGAATGTGTCAAAAAGGGAATTAAAGTATGCGAAATCACAACTGCAGTGGAAAGTGAAAAAGATGTTGTAAAGGCGTTGGAAGAACTCAAGACCAATAATGTCAACGCATTGGTTGTTTATCTTGGAAACTTCGGACCTGAAGGTCCTGAAACTATCCTGGCACAAAAGTTCGGCGGTCCTGCCATGTTTGCTGCCGCTGCTGAAGAATCTGAGGGGACACTGTTTGACGGGCGCGGCGATGCATACTGCGGAATGCTGAATGCGTCTTATAACCTCGCATTAAGGAAGCTGAACCCTTACATACCGGAATATCCTGTGGGAACAGCCGATGAAATAGCAGATATGATTGCTGATTTTGAAAATATTGCAAGAGTTGTATTGGGAGTCAAAAAGCTTAAGATTTTCGGCTTTGGACCAAGGCCTCAGGATTTTCTTGCCTGCAACGCACCTATCAAGCCTTTGTTTGATCTTGGCGTTGAAATCATGGAAAACTCCGAGCTTGACCTTTTCGAATCGTTCAACAAGCATGAAAATGATTCGAGGATTCCAGGAATAATTAAGGAAATGGAAGCCGATCTGGCAGAAGGAAACGGTTATCCGGGAATTCTTCCGAGGCTTGCACAATACGAATTGACGCTCATGGATTGGGCTGAAAATAATATGGGGGCATCCGAATATGCGGTGTTTGCCAACAAGTGCTGGCCAGCATTCCAGACCCAGTTTAAGTTTGTTCCCTGCTTTGTAAATTCACGTCTTGCGTCAAAGAATATTCCAGTTGCCTGCGAGACCGATATTTACGGCGCTTTGAGCGAATATATAATCACCTGTGCAACTCAGCATCCTGCAACTTTACTTGATATCAACAACTCGGTTCCCAGAGACATGTATGAAAAGAATAAGGATAAATTCAACGGA
>JAUZPR010000211.1 GCA_030705825.1 Bacillota bacterium
CATGCGTTCAATCGAGGAACAGATAGGAATTACCGAATCGGCAGCAAAAGGTTTCAGAGCCGATGTTACAGCATATATGTTTTTTGTTCTGCGTAATGGGGGAAAACTCGATTACAGCAGCTACGAACCTCTAAAAGAGGCGATAGAGAAGAAGCTTACCGCTTCAGTAAAGGAACTGAGCAGAATAGTAACACAGTCCAAGGTTAGAGACAAGGAACAAAATGAAAAATTCAATGCAATGGTGGAGCAGATGAAGAAAAATGGTTATTGTGACCATTGCTGCAATGTAATTCTAAAATACGCAGCAAATAACTTGTGGAAAGACTGAATAAATCAAGTTGGGAGTTCAGGGTTTAGGGTTCGGAGTTAAAGGTTTAGGGTTCAAATCGGGGTAGAAAGTTCAGGGTTCAGAGTATAGAGTTCGAGGTTTATAATTAAGGGTTCAGAGTAGGCTTCAAGTTTATAGTTATGATATTCATATAAAATCTTGTTGTATAAAATTAAATCTTTTAACCCCTAACTTTAAACAAACAACCTAGAACCCGGACTCAGAACTAATAACACCGAACTCTGAACTCCTAACCCCGAACCAAAATAGGAGTTGTTTTATATGGCTATATTCAGGGAATTTGACAATGAAGGGAAGGACCGGTCGGCTGAGGATAGAAGACGTCACAGGGAGCTGGTTGAGGAGTCCATTAAAAAAAATATAGGCAATATTATAGCTGAAGAAAGTATTATCGGACAAAGCAAGGATAAGAAAATAAAGATTCCAATAAGAAGTATCAAGGAATACCAGTTTATATACGGAAAGAATGCATCGGGAGTGGGTACCGGCGACGGCAGTGAAAAAAGGGGAGACGTAGTCGCTGAAGACAGGGACGGAAAAAAGGGAAAAGGTAAAGGGCAGGCTGGAAATCAGGAGGGTGAGGATATATATGAAACGGAGATTACAATTGATGAACTGATAAATTATCTGTTTGATGATCTCAAACTGCCTGATTTGGATAAAAAGAAGCTTTCACAGGTAGTTTCATCCACAGTCCATAAAAATGTGGGCTTCCAGCACAAGGGTATTCCCCCGAGGCTGGCAAAAAGACGCTCGGCTATTGAAAAGATAAAAAGAAAACAGGCTTATCTAAGAGACTGCAAGGAACTATCGGATAATCCAAAAGGAGAAGAAGTAAAGGAAGATCGGCAGGATGAGGAGGATTCGGAAAAATTACGGTTTCCTTTCATGGAGGATGATTTAAGGTATCACAGGATTAGGGAAGAACAGAAAAAGGATTATAATGCCGTTGTAATATGCATTATGGATGTTTCCGGTTCAATGGACCAGACGAAAAAATATATGGCAAGGAGTTTCTACTTTCTTTTATACCAATTTTTAAGGTTGAAATACTCCAATGTAGAGGTTGTTTTTGTAGCTCACACAACCACAGCCAAGGAAGTCAGTGAAAATGATTTTTTCCACCGGGGTGAGTCGGGAGGAACCTATATAAGTAGCGGCTATGAAAAGGCGTTGGAGATAATCGAACAGAGATACAATCCTGCAAGCTGGAATATATATGCCTTTCATTGCAGTGATGGCGATAATTGGTCGGAGGACAACCAAAAAGCTGTTGATCTGGCTAAGAAATTGTGTGAAAACTGCAATTTGTTCGGTTATGGCGAGATCGTCCCTGGGTACTTTTCGGTTGGAAGTACTATTAAATCAGAGTTCCAAAGGTATATAAAAAGGAAAAATTTCAGCATCATTACCATGGGCAAGAAAGAGGATATTTTACCCGGCTTGAAAAAGCTGCTGGATAGAGAAGAGGAATAATTCAGTTGACAGAGGACAGTGGACAGTTAGGAGTTCAGGGCTCAGGGTAGGGGCGGCTGCCCACAGCCGCCCGTTATAGGATGGTCTAATGTAGGGAACGGCGCCCTCGTCGTTCCTTTGTAAATTGTGAAATGATGAGGTGTGATAGATTGGCTGATTACAGTATTAGAGAACTTGAGCAGTGGAATGAGAGGATAGAAAAAGTTGTACATTCTTCAGGGTTGGATTGCTATGAACAGGAATTTGAGATTGTCAGCTATGAGGATATGATTGGTTATGAGGCTTATATTGGCATGCCTTCACATTATCCACACTGGAGCTACGGCAAGGCTTTTGAAAAGATAAAAACCCTTCATAAATATAATCTGTCGGGACTCCCATACGAAATGGTTATAAATTCAGATCCATGTATGGCATATCTTATGAAGGATAATACACTTCTGCTGCAAATATTGACAATTGCACACGTATACGGTCATAATGATTTTTTCAAAAACAACAGGCTTTTTAAGACAGGTACAAAAGCGGAATATACTGTAGAAATGTTTAAAAATCATGCCGACAGGATAAGACAGTATATATCCGACCCCAGCATTGGCTATAAAAAGGTGGAAAGGATATTGAATTCGGCGCATGCTCTGAAATACCAGACCACAAGGGTAATGGGCAGCAAAAGGATTTCTGAAGAGGAAAAAATAAAGAAGCTTGCAATGAAAAATCAGAAGCCCAGAAGCGAGCACCCTCTTATAGAACCGAAAGTTGTTGAAAAGAATGATTTTGAGCTTGATTTAAAGAAGATCCCAATCGAACCAGAAGAAGATATTTTGTTGTTTCTGTGGTGCTTTGGGCGACTTGAGGAATGGGAAAAGGATATTATAAGTATTGTAAGGGATGAAACGGCATATTTCCTGCCCCAGATAGAAACTAAAATTATGAATGAAGGCTGGGCAAGCTACTGGCATTATTCCATTCTTAAAGAACTGGAGCTTCCACAGGGAATGCACATGGAATTCCTGAAGAGGCACAACCAGGTAGTGACCCCTCATGAAGGCAATATCAATCCATATTACATTGGGTTTAAAATATATGAAAGCCTTAAAGAGAGATTCCCTGACAACCCCAGGAAACTGTTTGAAGTAAGAGAACTTGACAGGGATGAATCGTTTATAAGAAGATTTCTGACCTATGATTTGTGCAGAGAGCTTAACCTGTTTGAATATGTAAGGAGAGGAAATGAATATATAATTTCCGAGATATCAGACGAGCAGGGCTGGAAAAATATAAGGGACACCTTTGCGGCTTCGGTCGGACTTGGAGGTATTCCTATCATAAAGGTTGCCGAGTTTGTCAAGAATGATAACACGCTTATACTTGAACATGAGTATGATGGACGTGAACTGGAGCTGACCTATGCTTATGAAACTCTCAAGCATCTTGCCGATCTGTGGGAGGGGAAGGTCATGCTTTCGACCAGGATTGACAGGAAGAATAAGATAATAATGTGCGACGAGCATAAGAGGATTTCATGTACAGATGTAATGTAGGGTAATGCCTTGATTTTGGAATTTCGTGGAGATATAATTGAATTAATAATTCAGGGGAATTAGCTCAGCTGGTCAGAGCGCCATCTTCACACGGTGGAGGTCACAGGTTCGAGCCCTGCATTCCCCACCAAAAGCCGCAACCGCGCTGCCTAAAAGGCGGCGCTTTTGTTTTTAATGAAATGAATTTTAGTATATTTGATTAATATGGATAAAATATTAGTTAAAAGAAAATAAACAAAGGAGAAATTGTAATGGATAAAAAAATGCGTGACAAGAATATTGTGAAGGATCCCATAGGCGATCCTGC
>JAUZPR010000212.1 GCA_030705825.1 Bacillota bacterium
AGCGTAAAGGCTTATCTTAATGCTATAAACAGGGCCATAAGCGAGTTCGGAGAAGGGATAATAATAGTAAAGAGTTGAGAGTTATAAGTTCAGGGTTAGGAGTTCAGGGTTAAAGTTCAGAGTTTGGAGTCAGAAGTTCAGAGGTAGAAGTTTTGTTTAGCAAATAAAGTATTAACTATAAACTACTAAACTGAACACCGAACACCGAACTACGAACTCCCAACACCGAACTACGAACTACGAACTCCGAACTACGAACTACGAACTCCGAACTAATATAAGGGGTGTATTGATTGAAAAATATAGTTGCATATGATTCAACTTTAAGAGACGGAGCACAAGCCCAGGGGATTTCCTTCACAGTTGAGGATAAGCTCAAAATAGTAAGTAGGCTTGACAGGCTTGGAATAAAATATATAGAAGCTGGAAATCCGGGTTCCAATCCAAAGGATCTTGAATTTTTCGAAAGGGTGCAAAAGCTGAAGCTGAATAATGCAAAGATAATTGCATTCGGAAGTACAAGAAAGGTGAATC
Source organism: Bacillota bacterium (assembly GCA_030705825.1). Lineage (GTDB taxonomy): Bacteria > Bacillota > Clostridia > Acetivibrionales > JANLFN01 > JAUZPR01. The sequence continues at coordinate 535 of JAUZPR010000212.1, forward strand.
TTTCAGTCCAGGAGGATGCAAATGTAAAATCCCTTTTAACAGCCGGTACTTCAGCTGTGACTATATTTGGAAAGAGCTGGGACTTTCATGTAACCGATATTTTAAAAACTTCCCTTGATGAAAATATCAGCATGATTTATGATACTATAAGTTTTTTCAAAGCAAAAGGTAAAGAGGTTGTTTTTGACGCAGAGCACTTCTTTGACGGATACAAAGCCAATCCGGAGTATGCTATGAAAACTCTCGAAACCGCTTTTAATGCCGGAGCAGACTCGTTGTGCCTTTGTGACACCAATGGGGGTGCTTTCCCTCAGGAAATTTTCGATATAACCTCTTTGGTAGTTGGAACATTCAAGTGCCAAATTGGTATACATTGTCATAATGATAACGGTATGGCTGTTGCAAATTCCATAATGGCAATACAGGCAGGTGCTGTTCAAGTTCAGGGTACAATGAATGGATATGGCGAAAGATGTGGAAACGCCAATTTATGTACAATAATCCCGAATGTTCAACTTAAATTGGAATATGAGTGCATTCCCAGGGAGAATGTGAGCTTTTTAACACAGACGGCAAGATATGTCAGCGAGATAGCTAACATTATCCATGATGAAAGGGCGCCCTATGTAGGAAGGTTTGCATTTGCGCACAAGGCTGGAATGCATGCTGATGCCGTTAATAAGAATTCAATTGCATATGAGCATATTGAGCCGGAAATTGTCGGTAACGAAAGAACCTTTCTTATGTCCGAGGTGGCAGGGAGGAGTGCCGTACTGCACATTATTAATCAGGTTGATGAGTCCATTACAAAGGATTCACCTGAAACAAAGCAGATACTTGAAAAAATGAAGGAACTGGAACACGAAGGTTATCAGTATGAGGGTGCTGAAAGCTCATTCGAATTGGTCATCAGGAAACTTCTTGGAAAATACCAGTCATTCTTTGACCTGAGAGAATTTAAGGTAATTGTTAACGAACCTTCGGTAGATGATGTTAATTCTTCTGCAATGGTAAAGATCAAGGTTGACGGAGAGGATGAAATTTCCGCAGCTGATGGGGATGGACCTGTCAATGCTCTTGATGGTGCTATAAGGCGGGCTCTTGAAAGATTTTACCCAAATCTTTCCGAAATGAAACTGACAGACTACAAGGTTAGGGTGCTGGACTCCAGATCTGCAACCGCTGCAAAGGTTAGAGTACTGATAGAATCAACTGACGGCAGCGAGGTATGGACTACCATAGGAGTATCGACAGACATAATAGACGCCAGTTGGAAGGCATTAGTCGACTCAATCGAATACAAGCTTATAAAAGATAAGGAAAACAACTCCTGAATAAAATTGGTTCCAGGGCTGCCGGTTTAACCGGCAGCTTTTTAGTTATGTAATCCTATCATTTATATTGCTAATCCAAAGATTTTAACTTATAATGCCAGTATATGAATCGGAGCATATTCAAAAACATAATACAGGGACTAAACTAAAATATCAGTTTGTTTTGCAAATTAGGCGCCAGAGGAGATATAAAATGAAACTGATAGGCAAAATTATAAAGGGTACCAAAATAATAAAACAGGTCAAAATTGAAAAAAGTGAAGAAATGGTGTTCAGGGATGCCCTTGAGGAAGCTTTGGTAGAAGTTTGCAGAGAACTGGATATTCAGGTTCCCATATGGCTAAAGAAGAACACTACCGAACTGGCACTGTATAGGTTTACATTCTTTTCAGGGGAGCAGTTCCTGGAAAGTGTAAGCTTCGACAAGTTTGAAATACGTTTGGAATGATTTAAGAAAAATATGTTGTCTATATCATTTTTCATCTTCATATTATTATATGGGGGATGAAGTTTTTGAAGACCAGATTGATTTTAACCATATTTGGAGCTGTACTTCTGTTGGTTTCAGCTGTTCAAATAAGTATAGACTACATGAAGGACAAAAATATATCAGACCGGGAGGCTGCAGTATCAAAAAAGGCAGATTACTGCATTTTTATAGAAGTTGAAGATAAAACCTTATATCTTCTTGATAACGGAAAATGTATAAAACAGTACCCGGTAGCGTCAGGTAAGTCTGGTTATCCATCACCGTTGGGTTATTGGAGGATAACTGAAAAAGGAGATTGGGGAGAGGGCTTCGGAGGAAGATGGATGGGATTAAACGTCCCCTGGGGGACGTATGGTATCCACGGGACCTTATCCGACAATTCCATAGGTACGCCTGCCAGCGCCGGATGTATTAGAATGTTTAATGAAGATGTGGCTGAGCTTTACAATATTGTTCCGGTAGGAACTCCTGTGGTAATAGTCAACGGCAGCTTCGGCCCTTTTGGGCGCGGGTTTTCGGATATATTCCCGGGTGATACCGGGGCTGATGTACTTGAGATTCAGAGAAGGCTCAAGGATCTTGGATATTATAAAGGCTCACTTGACGGTAGATATGAAGATGAAATGAAGAAAGCCCTGCATCAGTTCCAGAAGGATCACAAGCTGGAGGTAAAAAACGAGCTGACCAAGGATGATTGGCTGGCAATGGGCTTCAGGGAATTTGAATAGGTGAAAATTATATAAAAACTTTCCCTTAAAAATAAACTTATTTTTAGGGAGAGTTTTTTATTGCATTAAGAACTAATTTCTTTTTTTATTGCTTTTCAGGTCACGACTTAATATAATGTTTAATGGAATAAAGTAACAATAGCATATTGCTTTGTCTATATCCGGGCATTATACGGACAAGATATTTCAATTAGGAGAAAATTATGAAAAAAGGTATTGCTATAGCCCTTTTGTTCGTTTTTACACTTTTATGTTTTGGATTTACAGGTTGTTCGAAAGGTCAAAATAATCAAATAACAGAACCAACAATTGCAACCACAACTGTATCCGATAACAATACAACAACTCCTGCTGATGAACAAAAGGAAGAAATGTCTAATAGAACTGGAAATAAAGAAAATGCCCCGGCTTCTTTGAGTCTGGAATCATGGGTGGGAGATTATATGTTTTCCGAACATGCTGACCCGGATGAAAATATGTTTTACAGTATTACCGTATATAAACAGGATACGGTTTATTATGCCCAAATAAGCATTGATGGATTTCAAACGCTAAAAAGGCTTCAAGCTAAAGCTTATGGGGATGA
>JAUZPR010000213.1 GCA_030705825.1 Bacillota bacterium
ATAGCTAAATTTGATTTTTTTATGCATATTGTATATTTTATGTATTTACAGTCCTTTCCTGGATATTTCCTCAGCAATTTCTTCAAACACCGGGGCTGCTGTCTGACCGCCGCTTTTTCCGTCTTCTGCGAAAACAGCTATTGAATATTTGGGGTTATTTTGCGGAAAATAGCCTGCAAACCATCCGTGTACCACCTTTATTCCATTTACATACTGACCCGTTTCGGCTGTTCCTGTTTTACCGCCTGAACCTCCGTATTGGGCAAGGCCGGCTTTAGTACCGGTACCGTTTTCAGTTACCTGTTCCATAACCTCCCTGACTTTTTGAGCTATATTTTCCGAAACAATCCTGCTTCCCTGATTTACCCTGTGCTCCTTAACAACATTATCGGAATCGTCAACTACTGAATCTACAAGATTTATCCTGTGTTTTATACCACCGTTGGCAATAGTAGCTACAATATCGGCAACCTGTAGAGGAGTTGCAAGTATATCACCCTGCCCGATGGAGATATTTGCAATATCTCCCAGTGAAAAATTCTTGTTGATATCGGGAAGTTTTCCTGAAGATTCTTCTATACCCTGTTTATCTATACCTGTCGTACTTCCAAGACCAAATTTTTGGGCAGTCTCTATCAGATTTTTATAACCAAGCTTCAAACCTGCATTAATAAAGAAAGGGTTGCATGACTTGGCGAAGGCCTGTGAAAAATCCACTATACCATGACCGCCCGAGTCATAAGAAGAACATTTGAACTCAAGGTTTCCAACTTTGATATAACCGGGACAAAAGAATTCATCCGAAGGGTCCATACCTGACTCAAAAAACAATACCGCATCTATGATTTTAAATATTGAACCAAGGTTATAGGATGCCACTGCTCTGTTAAACAGCTCATCCCTGCTGCGCCCAAGATAATCCCCAACATTGTTCTGGTCAAAATCAGGCTTGCTGGCCATGGCCAATATATCCCCGTTGTTAACATCCTCTACTACTACTGCTCCTGTAATATCATGCCTGTCCATAACATTTTCAACTATTTCCTGTATGTGATAATCCAATGTCAGTTTTACATTTAACTTCTTATTTTGGTTTCCAGAGTCCTGCAATCTGTAACCCAGACCTTTTATCAGATTATTCCTTGCATCTGCAACAGCTATGATATTGTTTTGACCGTTAATATTCAAAATATCTTCAAAGCTTTTTTCAATTCCTGCATGTCCTTTGCCGTCTGCATTTCCCATATAACCTATAATGTGCTTTGCCAATGAATTACTGTTATACCTGTCAAGTGCATAAATCAGGGATATACCTTTGACACCAAAACTAAGAAGTGTTTTCTTTGAATTTTCGTCTATCTCCTGGAGAACAGGTGCAGCTGAAGAATCAAGTTCATCCCTAAGTTTTGCCTGGTCCTGTTTAAGGCATTCGGACAACTTGTGTAAATTTTCATCATTTCCGTTGAGAACTGAAGGCTGAATCAGAGCAAGAATTTTTCCGGTATTATTGGTAAATGGGATACCACTCCTATCCAGAATATTCCCTCTGTCCTTTTGAATTGGTAAACTGACTTCCCTCTGAGCACTTGCTGCGTCAAATAGGGATTTTCCCTCAATGATCTGCAGATAAAATAAACGGAATTCAAGCAGTACGAATGCTGATATAACTATTAATAAAACTTTTCCAAACCTGCTTCGCAGCATAAAAATCCCCCTTTTAGTTTTGTTTAAATTGTTTCCAACCAATAAGGGGGTTTATTCCATATTCTTTTATATATTATTTTAATTACTTTTTCAACTTTCCCACTTTGAATTACTTTCCTTTTCTCCTCAGTATGGCAAAAGGAACAACATCCCTGTCCATCGGCATATAAACAGTCATCTGAGGGTGGGGAGCAACATCGATATCCTCCATTTCGAAATTCTTCATATCCCGCAGCTTTTGTACAAAATAAGGCTCCTCTGGCAGTACGACCTCTACCTCTTCTCCTGCATACATCCTGTTTCTTTGTTCAACAGTCGCAATTCGGGTTTTGGAATCATATGCTGTCACAAGCCCTACAAAATCATACTCTCTGATATAAGAGCTTGAACTGTATATTTGTTCGTTTCCGGTAGGCTTATCGAAGTAAAAGCCTGTTGTAAATTCCCTGTGGCTTGCTTTGCAAATTTCATCAAGCCATTCCTTCCTGAATTGATATCCTTCAGGATTTGAATTATATGCATCCAATGCCTCCCTGTATGCTTTCACAACCGTCGCAACATAATAGGAGCTTTTCATTCTTCCTTCTATTTTAAAGCTTGTAACCCCTGAAGCAATCAAGTCGGGTATATGGTCAATCATGCAGAGATCCTTTGAGTTGAATATAAAGGTGCCTCTTTCATTCTCATAAACAGGCATATATTCACCGGGTCTTTTTTCTTCCATCAAATAGTATTTCCATCGGCAGGGATGAGCACAGTAGCCCTTGTTTGAATCCCTTCCGGCCATATAATTACTGAGCAGACACCTTCCCGAGTAGGATATGCACATAGCTCCATGTATGAACAGCTCCAATTCCAGTTCCTGTGGAACCTTGCTTCTTATTTCACTTATTTCTTTGAGTGAAAGCTCCCTGGCAAGAATTATTCTTGCTGCTCCGTGCCTGTACCAGAACTCCGCACTTTTCCAATTGGTATTGTTAGCCTGGGTACTTATATGAATCTCAAGGCCGGGCGCATTTTCCTTAACCAAAGAATAAACGCCGGGGTCGGACAGAATTACCGCATCAACACCCAAATCGGGAATTTTTGAAATATATTCAGGCATGCCTTCCAAATCTTCATTGTGAGGAATTATATTTAGGGTCAGATAGACCTTTTTACCATGTGAGTGTGCGAAATCTATACCCTGCTTCATTTCTTCCAGACTGAAGTTTTCTGCATAGGCTCTCAGGCCATATGCTTCACCGCCCATATATACGGCATCTGCACCAAATAATACTGCCATTTTCAATTTTTCCAGGCTTCCTGCAGGTGCAAGAAGTTCAACCTTATTCAATTTAAACACCTCTGATATTTATACACTTATTTTTGCTGTATGAGTTCAACGGGAGCACCGTTATCCTCGATAAAAGCCACAATGACGCCTTCCGATGGACTATTAGGCTCAATGATTACTTTTCTTCCTTTTATGGCTTCATATATGTCCTTCACCTCAAAAGCCACATGGGGTACATTTTTTACAAGTTCGGGAAGTTGGCAGTCTTCCTCGTACCTCATCCATTCAATTCCGAATTCATTGGTTTCATACCCGTAGTGGTAAAACTTGTATTGGATAAGGTATTCCTCTCCTGGAACTGGTTCCTTATAAGGTATGCCGATATGATGGTATTTGAATTCAATATTCATTCTAACCTCCCACCTAAGCGGGCGGAGCAGAGCCCCGCCCCTACGTTTAATCCCTTTACGGGCAGACACACGGGTCTGCCCCTACGAAAAATCTGTACCCTGAACCCTTTATACCTTACCGGGCAGATACAGGGATCTGCCCCTACACCGAACTCTGAACCCCAAACACCCAACCTACTCCAGCTTATAACTCAATGCAACTCCGTCGCCGATTGGTATCA
>JAUZPR010000214.1 GCA_030705825.1 Bacillota bacterium
AGCTAATATATAATATTCCAAAGTATATGAAAAACATAAATTGAAGATTCTTCATACTGATGATATAATCTACCCTATCAAAAAATATGCCTTTGGAGGAAGCTATGGACAATTTCAATAATGTAACGGCAGTTAAAAAAGCCAATATCTATTTTGACGGTAAGGTAACAAGCAGAACAATATATCTTGAGAATGGCGAAAAGAAGACACTGGGTATTATGCTGCCCGGTGAATATGAATTTGGAACAGCTGACAAGGAACTTATGGAGATCACTCAGGGTAATATGGAAGTTTTACTTCCCGGTTCAGATAAGTGGATGTCAATAGCTTCAGGAAATTCTTTTGAAGTGCCCTCCAATTCTAAATTCAAACTTATCGTAAAGGAAGTAACCGATTACTGCTGTTCATATATAAAATAAACCTGGCTAACAGTTCAACTAACAGAGTTTAAGTATGATTTTGCTTATGCTCTTTTTTAATGTAAAAATAAGTCTTAAAATGTTGCTATTCCAAATCATAAACCCCAAAAATATTTCACAATGATTACAATTAGTTTAAAATTCGATTCCAAAAATGGAAATTCTGCATTTTAGTTGTATTCTAATTATATGTAATCTTGGAGCAGTTATACAAAAGAAATAAAGTGGGGCACAAAAATGAAAAAAATCCTGGCAGCAGTTATTACAATAATCATACCTGTTTTTCTTTTTTACGGTATTTCCTATGCCGAAGGTACAAATCTTAAAGATATAGAAAAAAGCTGGGCTAAGGCTGATATTCTTAAAGCCGTCAGTGAAGGATACGTAAAAGGCTACAGTGACTCGACCTTTAGACCCGACTCAAGTGTTACACGTGCCGAATTCATTACAATGCTTAATTCTGCATTTTCAGTTCCGACAAGTACTGCAGCCTCTAATTTTAAAGATGTTAAAAACGGTGACTGGTATACCGGGGAAATAATGACCGCAGTTAATGCAGGATATGTTTCAGGTTATCCCGACAACACCTTTAAGCCGGACAAGTCTGTTAACAGGGAAGAATCGGCATATATCATAAACAATCTTGCAAAGCTGTCTGCCGGAGATCAAAAAAACTACAAGGACAGCAATAAAATATCCGGCTGGGCAAAGCCTTCAATAGATGCACTTGCAGCTAACGGTATCATGTCAGGTTATCCTGACGGCTCCTTCTGCCCCTCCAAAAGTCTTACACGGGCGGAAGCAGTTGTAATTATCAATAAAGTAAAAGCTCTGGAGGCATCAACCCCTCAAAAAGATAATGAAGATATAACACCTGTACATACTGTATTAACCGTGACCGGAAGCAAGGTAAATTTACGTTCGGGCCCCGGTACTTCTTACGGAATAGTCGGTAAGGTTTATAAAGGTGATATTTTAACTGCCACCCAGCATTCAGCCGGCAACTGGTATAATGTAACAATCAACAATTTATCAGGCTGGATTACCGGAGACTATGTAAAAGAAACTACTGATATTAACCGCGGCGATTCGGGTCAGGATAATACAGGCAGAGGTAATCCGGGTACCGGCACAGATACAGACAGTAATACTGGAAGTAATAATGGCAGCAATACTTCAGGAAATGAAGTGTCGGGCTCAGGTAAATTGGTGGTCATTGATCCCGGTCATGGCGGATATGATCCCGGAGCCTTGGGAACTGATGGTACTTACGAGAAAGACATCAACCTTGCTATTGCTTTAAAATTATCTGATTACTTGACCGGTAAAGGATACAGGGTATTATTGACCAGAAGCGACGATACTTTTGTTCCTTTGATAGACAGGTCTAATATGGCCAATAACGCCAAAGCCGATATTTTTGTAAGTATCCACTGTAATTCCTTAAATCACAAGACTTCAGGAACTACAACCTTTACCGAACCTTTATCGGGGCATCCTGTCTATTCTCCCCAGGAAGACAGCAAACGTCTTGCAACCTATGTACAGAGTCAACTTACTGCAGCGTTGGGCCTTCCCGACAGAGGCGTCAGTGAAGAGGGGCTTTCCGTATGCCGCGAAACTAATGCACCTGCCATACTTGTTGAGACTGCTTTCATAGACAACCCTGCTGATGAAAAAATGCTTATTGACCCTCTGGTTCAGGAAGCTTCAGCACAGGCTATAGGACAAGGTATTGACCTTTATTTTGCAAACAGCCAACCAGAATCTGAGAATTGATTTATCTTTTTTCGGTAAAATTCTCACATACTTTTCCGGTAGACTGACGAACGGTAATACCCGGAGAATGCCTGGATTTGAAGCCGAATAATTTACAGCCGTAGGGAAATTTGGCATCCCAGGTGATATAATAGTATAAACATTTACTGCAGTCTGCTCTTACGTTTTCCATTTGTTAACCTCTGTTGAGTTAATAGTACTAAAAAGATTATACAACAAAAATGAGCCCAGTGGGCTCATTTTGATTTTTTCGGGTTATTTTTGAAATAGCCTTTTGATATCCTAATCGTATCTTCCAGTTCCTGTGTTTTTCCCTTTACCGGATCCGGATACCTTTCATTTGGTTTGTTCTTCCCCATCATATCACCCTGCCTTTCTATATATAATATTTAGCAGGTGATGCAATAAAAATACAATCCCGAACAAATTGTTGATATAGTTATGCTATCCGGCTGTAAAACAGCATACCCAGACATACCATATGTATAAACATTACAACTATATATGCACCAAAGCAGATATTAATAAATGCTGAAGCAAGTTTCATCTTTTTATAGCTGAATTTATTCATCAGATAAGCTATCAATATAAGCAGAACCGTTGGGGTAAGTATTTTTACAAGCACCAGCTTCCAGAAATCCGACACCACCCCGATCATTATCCTATTCAACTCTACTGCATACCCGCTCGATACCCCGATATAGGTAAGAATACCGTCTATTGCATTCAAAATGATGATACAGAATATCTTAAAATTAATATTTCCGTTAGCTGTTATACCCCTGTTAATATATTTTTCAAACAAGTTCATACAACTCTCCACTGATTATTCTACCTGTAATAGTTTATACAGATATTGGAGAGTATATACTCACATAAATAGAAATTAAGGAGCTGCCAACCTTTGGTTAAGCCGACAAAATAAAAATGCCGTCGTATCTTTTGTGATACAACGGCACTTTCTGCGTCATTTATCTTACATTACCGAAAATCACATAGCAGTCACGGTCGGACATATAACCGAATCCTATCAGATTACCACCCTTCGACATGAATATTGTTCCGTCGGATGTGGTGTCCTCATAGGTGTATCCCAGGTCATACAGCATATCCTCGAAGGTATCGGTATCAAGATAATCATAATAGTAATAGACGTATGCATCTCCGTCTACATTTGACTTAGCTGAATAAAAATAACTATATCCGTCAGGCTGCGGAATATCGGACATGTCAGGGAAATAAACAATACTGGAGCTGTCTGGCAAAGTGGTTGCAGATATTACACTGCTGAAATCAGACTCAACACCGTTTGTTACTGCAGTCACCTTGAAATATACCGTAGTATTACTGTCAATATCCATTAAATAAGTTGAATAATCGCCTTTATAATGAATTGCCATTTTAGAGCCG
>JAUZPR010000215.1 GCA_030705825.1 Bacillota bacterium
ACCGTAACGCAGCTGAAAGCCTGAATACCTTTGCCCTGCCCGAACAGAGTAAGCCCTTCGCCTGTTGTAGCGGTGATTCCAACACAATTTTCAGGAATTTCAAGCAGTTCTGAAATCCTTTTCCTCATTTCAGGTATTTTTGGTGTTATCTTAGGTGTCATGCATTCAATTGATATTGATACATGGACTATTTTACTGCTATTCAAATACTTTATTGCCTCCAAAAGGTAAGCACTGCTGTCTGTAATTCCCTGCTTAAGGCACATTTCATCACTTATGGCTCCCAGGATATTGACACACGATACCCCTGAGACAGCATTAGTTATTGAATGAAGCACTACATCCGCATCACTGTTGCCATCAAGCGGAGGATAATCCTCAAACACAATACCTCCCAATATCAACTTTTTGGTATTGTTATCAAAATCGAACCTGTGACTGTCCTGCCCTATTCCTACCTTCAATTAAATCCCCTCCGTGAAATGATGCTTAATGCTCTAGATAAATTATATTATCAGGCCGGTACATAATGCAAGTATATTGACACCCGCTTTCATGTATAATATATTATTACTAAACTTATATTATTATTCGATGAAGGGAATAAGAAAAGATATGCTTTAAGAGAATGAACCCGTTGGGTGTGAGGGTTCTGGGCTATGCTTTTTATCCCACCCCTGAGAAGCGCTGATGAGGCCGCCGGTTAAGCACCGATAAAAGCTTTTGAGCCGGGATTTACCAATTTGGGTGGCACCGCGGAATAATATCCGTCCCTTGTTATTAAGGACGGATTTTTTATTTGCAGCGAAAAGCGTAACCCTGATAGGGGGCGGATGTAGTGGGGAGAGTTGTTCCAAAAGAAAGAACGTAGGGAACTACGCCCTCGTCGTTCCGTTTAATAAAAAAGAACAGTAGGGGCACCGTTCCCTACACAAATATACATGTATTACCCCTCGCCTGATGTGGGAGAGGGGTAGGGGTGAGGGTTTATTATAATATTAGGAGGATGAAATTATGGCTAATGATAAGAAGCTTGTAGAGGAAATAACCTCTATGAATGTGGATTTTGCACAGTGGTATACCGATGTTGTTAAAAAAGCTGAACTTGTCGAGTATTCCAGTGTGAGAGGATGTATGATAATACGTCCTTATGGTTATGCGATATGGGAAAATATACAGAAGGATCTTGATGCAAGATTTAAGGCAACAGGCCACGAAAATGTATATATGCCTATGTTTATACCTGAAAGCCTTCTTCAGAAGGAGAAGGAACATGTAGAAGGGTTTGCTCCCGAAGTTGCATGGGTTACCCACGGCGGAGCAGAAAAACTGACTGAAAAGCTTTGCGTACGTCCTACTTCAGAGACTCTTTTCTGTGACCACTATGCAAACATAATTCACTCCTACAGGGATCTGCCGAAATTGTACAATCAATGGTGTTCGGTAGTACGTTGGGAAAAGACAACACGTCCGTTTTTGAGAACAATGGAATTCCTCTGGCAGGAAGGACATACGGCACATGCAACGGCCGAAGAAGCACAGGAAGAAACTATTAAAATGCTTAATGTATATGCAAATTTCTGCGAAGAGGTTCTTGCAATACCTGTAGTTAAAGGCCGCAAAACAGACAAGGAAAAGTTTGCCGGCGCAAAGGCTACTTACACCATAGAAAGCCTCATGCATGACGGTAAAGCACTGCAGTCCGGTACCTCCCACAACTTTGGAGACGGCTTTGCACATGCTTTTGATATTCAATATACAGACAAGGATAATCAGCTCAAGTATGTTCATCAGACCTCCTGGGGTATGACAACAAGGATGATAGGAGCCTTGATAATGGTTCACGGTGATGACAGCGGTCTTGTACTTCCTCCTATGGTTGCCCCTCTGCAGGTAGTGGTAATTCCTATTGCCCAGCATAAGGAAGGTGTTCTTGAAAAGGCAAATGAAATAAAGGAAAGGTTGTCAAGGATAGCAAGAGTCAAGATAGATGACAGTGATAAAATGCCGGGCTGGAAGTTCAGTGAATACGAAATGAAAGGCGTACCCGTAAGACTTGAAATCGGGCCTAAAGACATTGAAAAGAATCAGGCCGTTCTTGTAAGGCGTGACAGCAGGGAAAAACTCATAGTATCACTTGATGAACTTGAAGAAAAGGTTACGGAACTTCTTAAGGATATACAAAAGGGTCTGCTCGAAAAGGCAAGAGCACTAAGAGATAGCAAAACCTATAGGGCGGTCACCCTGGATGAATTTGAGAAGACAATCAATGAGACTCCCGGCTTTATAAAGGCTATGTGGTGCGGTGACCAGAAATGCGAGGATATGATAAAGGAAAAGACCGGAGCAACCTCAAGATGTATTCCGTTTGAACAGGAAAACATTTCAGATAAATGTGTGTGCTGCGGGGGAAAGGCAGAAAAAATGGTATTCTGGGGCAAAGCGTATTAAGGATAAGGGACACACCCTGAGAGGCAGGGAATGTCCCTTTTTGATAAGCTTGTTAAACTTACATAAAAGAATGGATGACTTATGTCAATTCATTCTTTTTTTCTTTTTAGGCAATGTAAGTAAATAATTCTTACAAATTTGTTAATACTAATATCAACATACAAAGGTTATACATATTTGCAAAATATGTATAACTAATCACAGCTGCTAATTTGGAGGGATTTTATGAAAAGAGGCATTGCCTTTATTGTTCTGCTTTCAGTTGTCTTTACGGTAGCGTTCGGTTTTACCTGTGCGACAGACAATACTGTTTCGGCTCAGACGTATTTTCAAAGGGTGAACTATGTTACCGCAGTTGTTACTTCACCTGGCCTTAATGTAAGACAGGGACCTGCTACTACTTATCCTATCGTATGTGTACTTAAACAATGGGCAACAGTAAAAATATTCGGTAAACTGGGAGACTGGTATGCTATTTATGAACCGGCAAAAGGTTGTGTTGGCGCAGTAAGCAGCAAATATTTAAAAGTATTGTCTTCATCCGCTCCTGCACCTGCCAAGACTACACCGCCAAAGACCACACCACCAAAGACCACACCTGCCCCAACAACGCCTCCTAAGACTACACCGGCACCGGCTACACCTGCCGGAATATCGGCTGATGAACAAACGCTGCTTAACCTTGTAAATAAAGCGAGAGCTGATGCGGGTGTAGGGCCTTTAGCCTTTGATATGGCTCTGGTTAAGACTGCAAGACTTAAAGCGCAGGATATGGTCGCAAATAACTATTTTTCACATCAATCGCCCACATATGGGTCACCCTTTGATATGATGAGGCAGTTCGGGATAACCTTTAAGACGGCGGGAGAAAATATAGCAGGCAACTCAACAGTTAAGGGAGCATTCGATGCATGGATGAATTCATCCGGACACAAGGCAAATATCCTGAATTCGAGCTTTAATTATACCGGAATAGGCATAAGCCCAAGCTCTACGTACGGATTGATACTGGTTCAGCAATTTATTGGCAAGTAAGAAATGTAATCAAAAAGGGTTATACCGTAATGGTGTAACCCTTTGTAATTTTGTGTAATACATAATTCCTCA
>JAUZPR010000216.1 GCA_030705825.1 Bacillota bacterium
AGCCAAAGGGCGCTCCAGATAACCATTTTTAATATTGTATTGCGCAAAGGAACGGTAAAATTCAAACGCAGAGGAAAAAAATCCGGAGGTTATGTATAGAAGGGTCTTTATAAAGCGTCCCTTGTTATAATATCTTTCAACAACCTCTTCAATACTTTTCAATTCGCATACTGAATCAAATGACAGATATTTATTTTCAAGCACTTCATACGGAGGATATTCCCTGAATTTATAACCGTATTCGGAAGCTTCTTTCCGTATTCTGGAGCCTTTCAGCATTTTCAAAAAGCCCAGTTGGAGGTTATTCGGACTTAACCGGTAGACCTCGTCAAAGGATTTTTTAAAGGATTCATAGTCCTCCCTGGGCAGGCCTGCAATAAGATCCAGATGTATATGAAATTTGCCCTTCTCAATTAATTTGGCGGTATTTTTAAACACCGATGAAAGGTCGGTCTTTCTGTCGATAGCGGTCAAGCAGTCCGAATTGGTAGTTTGCACACCTATTTCAAATTGGATGAGACCTACCGGAGCTTTTGACAATATTTTAAACATCTCATCATCGAAAAGGTCTGCCGCTACTTCAAAATGAAAAGCTGTACTGGCGGCATTGTCTATAATGAACCTGAAAATTTCCTTTGCTCTTTCCTTATGACAGTTGAATGTCCTGTCCACAAATTTCACCTGGGGAATTCCTCTTGAAATAAAACATTTAAGCTGGTTCTTCACTTTTTCCATGGCAAAATACCTCACACCTTCAAAGGTGGAGGAAATACAGTAGGAACATGAAAAAGGGCAGCCCCTGGAGGATTCATAATACATAATCCTGTTATCAAGGGAAGCAAGCATTTGTTCTGTATAGGGGGTTTTCAAGGAATCGAGATTTTTTACAAGAGCAAAACCGCCTTTTCCCTTTATGAGCATTCCTTCCTCTTTGTAGAAAAGTCCTTCTATTTCATCTAAACCTTGATAATTTTCATTTAAATATTGCAACAATAAATCTAATGACTGTTCACCTTCACCTGCCAGGATGAAGTCTATAAAAGAGTACTTTTCCAGCATCATTACAGATTCATATGATACTTCAGGGCCTCCAAGGATTATTTTTATCCCGGGAGAAACCTTTTTGACTGTGTCTGCCAGTTTCAGCACTGTTTCCATATTCCAAATATAGCAGGAAAAAGCCAATACATCGGCATGTTTTGCATATAGGGACATAAGGATATAATCGGTTATATCATTAATTGTATATTCGGCAACCTCCACCTGCCCGCAAAGCTCTGAACAATTCGCTTTCAGATACCATGCTGCAAGCGAGGAATGAATAAACCTGGAGTTTATAGCCGCTATAACGGTTTTCATCTAGATACCTCAAAAAAAAGACATTTTTAATTATATTATATCAAAATATCCGATCAATAAAAAGGAAAGGGTCACTCCCCGACAAAGAGTGCCCCTTTTCTTTATTTATCCCTCAGGCCTTATAAGCCTTCCCCAAATACCGAAGATATCCTTCATGTAATCGGTAAGTCCTTTTCGTCTAATATCCTTTCCTGTTTTTAGAGGTGATTCTGCAATTACCTTTCCATCTGCTACAAATTTGATATTACCTATTTCTATTCCCTTTGATACTGGTGCAGGAAGATTATCGGGCAGTACTATTTCCTTTTTCAATTCCGCTGCTTCCATTTGCGTAAGAGGAATGTTTATATCATCAACAGCAAGTACAGGAACATTTTTGGAAATACCTCTTGTTACTGGAATTTCCGAAATCTCCTGATCAGCATTTAAAAGCTTATACGGTTTATAATTGTCGTATGCAAAATCCAGTATGGTTTTGCTGCATTGGGAACGTATGCTTATAGTTGGACTTCCAAGGACAACAGATATTATCTTCCAGTTATTTCTTGTAACCGAGGTAACCAGGCATCTGCCAGCCATACCGGTATAACCTGTTTTAACTCCATCAGCTCCCGGATATATGCTCAGCATATCATTGGTATTATAAAGACTCAATCCCGGAAGTGAAATACTTTTTGTTGATACAATTTTGGCAAACGTAGGGTTTTTAAGCGCATATCTGGTGAGCTGAGCCAGATCATACGCCGTAGAGTAGTGTCCGTCAGAATCCAAACCGTGCGGTGATTTGAAGGATGTATCCTTAAGCCCCAGTTCCTCCGCTTTTCTGTTCATCATGGATACAAAGTCTTCTACCGAACCCCCGACATGTTCGGCTATGGCAATTGCAGCATCATTACCCGAATTAAGCATAAGTCCATACATGAGATCACCGAGTCTGTAAATCTGCCCTGTTCTGATACCTACAGATGAACCCCCAACAGAATCAGCTCTTTTACTAACAGTTACCTTCTCATCCAGGTTGCAGTTCTCCAGTGCGACAATTGCTGTCATTATCTTGGTAGTACTGGCTATAGCCCTTCTTGTAAATGCATTTTTCTGGTACAGTATCCTGCCGCTGCAGGTATCCACTACAATAGCAGCCAGGGCATTTATTACCGGAGATTTTATTTCAGAAGCAGGCTTCATTAGAGGTTGATCATAATTAACAGCATATGTATCAACCCTCGTATCATCGGCAGATATACTCCTTATGAAAATGAAATTCAAAATAAAAAGACTTAATATGCATAAAGCAGTGAATCTCTTCAATATTATCACACCTACCCGTTTGTAAATAACTCTGCTTTTTGTATGCTTTACACAATTTGAAAAACTCATTCATAAATATATGATTTTACTTAAGTTTTAAAACTAATGTTCAATTTTTATCTACACATATATGCAATAATTCAAAAATACTACTATATTATTCAACTTTCCCACTTTGGAAAGTTGAATATATTATCATTTTTTAAAAAAAATCCGATATTTATAGTGAAAGGGAAAATTCTCAATAAAGGAGGGTGGATAATATGGACAGCAAGGTTATTTTCAACAATGAATATCTGACTTTGACATCCAACTGGGACGGAGTATATATTGAAACCCATCAAAAAGGCTTTTCTTTTGACAAACTGAACAGCATATTGTCCGCGCATCCGGAAATTGAAATTAATAATTTCACTGCTCTTAAGCTTTCCATAAATAATGCTCCCAAGCCTCCGGAGAAGATAGGAAGAATAAAGGAACGAATTTCAATCGAACTGCTTGATAATGATATGAAAGCAACCGTAACCTTAAATGTACCTGCAGAAGAGCTTAAGCCGGAAAACAGGACTAATCTTTCAACGGAAGTCATGGAAAAACTCGACAAACTGGGTGTTATTGAAGGTATAAAGTCTGATGCCCTGCTGGGAGAGCTAAAGCCCTGCATACCGCATATTATTGCCGAAGGAATCAGGCCTGTAGACGGAAGTGACAGTATTGTACAAACCTATGAAATGCATGAAATCAAACCGGAAGTTGACCAGGACGCTTCTGTTGATTTTTACGATCTAAGGCTTATAAATAGTGTTAAAGCCGGAGAATGGCTCGGTGAAAGAGTGGATGCCACCGATGGAACTCCCGGAA
>JAUZPR010000217.1 GCA_030705825.1 Bacillota bacterium
GAACTAAAATCCTTCATTGATAAAATCCAAATAATCAAGGGTAATTTCTATAATTTAAAATCAGCAGTTTAGCATATATAATAGTATAATAAAGTTACAATCCATGTAGCTCGCAGGAGGAAAAACATTGGAACCAGATAGTGGAAATTCAGATAAAAAGATATTTGGTCTTGAATGGAACATATTCTTTTCAGGCTTGACCAGCTTTCTGACAGATACGGCAACCAAAATGATTTACTGTATTATGCCGTTTTTCCTGCTTTCAATAGGTGCGAGTAAAACTATGCTTTCATTGATAGAGGGTATAGCGGAAAGTACTGCGTCGGTGCTGAAGGCTTTTTCGGGATTATGGAGCGACAAGATAGGAAAAAATAAACCTTTCATGATTGTCGGTTATGCTTTCACAACTATTATTTCTCCTTTATATGCATTGGTTTTTTCACCCATTCATGTCCTATATTTAAGATTTATAGAGAGAATCGGCAAAGGGATCCGCACGGCTCCCAGAGACAGTCTTGTTGCAGGTTCTACAATAGGTTCAAGAACAGGCAGAAGCTTCGGTTTTCACAAGGCAATGGATAACTGCGGAGCTATAGCCGGCCCGCTTATAGCATTCTGGGTCCTTTCGGTATTTCCGTCAGATTATAGAAAGATATTTTTAATTTCGGCCATACCGGCAATGCTTGGTGTATTGACAATAGTACTATTTGTTAAGGAAGCAAAAAAGAAAAAGGAAGACCTTCCCGAAAAGATATCACTCAAGGATTTTTCGGCCAGATACTATTTGTTTCTTGCCATCATATTTATATTTACACTCGGTAATTCCACGGATGCACTGTTATTGGTAAAAGCTAATGCAATAGGTATAACCACGGCATACATCCCTCTGGTTTATCTAATATTCTACTCAGTTTCGGTGATATTTGCCATTCCAATAGGAATCCTTTCTGATAAGATCGGCAGAGAACGCCTTATTATAGCGGGCTATATCCTTTATTCAATCGTGTACTACGGATTCGGACACACCGATACCAAATCTGTAATAATAGGACTGTTTATGCTTTATGGCTTATACAGTGCTGCGACTGATGGTGTACAAAAAGCATTGGTTTCAGACATTATCGATAAAAAGAGAAGGGGAACCGGTATGGGTATATACAATACCGTTCTAGGTATAACTCTGCTTCCTGCCAGCCTGATAGCCGGAATCCTTTATGACAGGGTTAATGACAGGGCTCCCTTTTATTTTGGAGCGTGCACAGCTTTAATTGCAGCTGTGTTGATGATAGTATTTTATTTGACAAAAGATCGTCTTAAAACTTCCCAAACATGATTCTTTATAATGGTTTACAATAATATTAATAATTTCTGGAACTTTTTTATTTAGGCTTCGTCTGAACATACAATTGAAAGTTAAAAGCCCCTGGGTATGAACCCTTCTGCTTTTTTTCAAAATACACTAACTTACAAGAGGTGTCTAAAATGAGGAAGAAAATTGCTTTATTTTTGTCTCTTGCCATATTGGTTATGGCATTGATACCGGCTACCGTATTTGCAGCAGATGACAAAGGAATGGAAAACGTATTGACCATTGTAAAAGGAAGGATTACCATACCTTCAAGCTATAATGATTTTACTTACAGTGTAAATACAAATAACGGCAAGACCACATGGAATTTCAACTGGGCTGTTAAAAACAGTACACAGCAAAATCCTATTAATGTAACAGCTGATTCAAACGGCAATATTACATACTATTCCCATTATGTGCCTTATGATTACAACAAGAAAACACTTCCCCAGATAACTGCGGCTGCAGCAAAAACTAAAGCCGACAGCTTCATCAAAAAGGTATATCCTGATATTAATTCCAAAATTAAATATGCAGAAAACAATCAGACTTCCGTTTTGAATTATGATTACAGCTTCAGCTATGAAAGAGTTGAAAACAACATACCCGTACCGGAAAACTCAGTAAATGTCAGTGTAAACAGCAATACCGGAGATGTAACCAATTACAGCTGCAACTGGACAGACGGATTGACCTTCCCTGATGCATCCAAGGCCATACCAATGGATGCTGCACAAAATGCATATAAACAAAAGCTTGGACTTAAACTGGTTTACAGCTATAATCACGATATCAACAATCCAAAAATATTCCTGGAATATATTCCGGTTTATAATGATTCAAGCTATGTTATTGATGCAATAACCGGGGAAAAGATTCAGCTTGATGGGTATTATTATGGTGGGATGGGAAGTTATGATAAAAAATCTGAAGGTATGCCTGCTAATACCTCAGCTGTACTAACTCCCGAAGAAATAAAGGCTATTCAGGAAGTATCCAAGCTGATAAGCCAAAATGATGCGGAGAAAATCGCACGTGATTTTACCGAACTGAATTTAACAAGTGATTTTAAGATCACAAATGCGAATTTATCAAAAGCCTGGGATAATAATTACGATTATTCATGGAGTCTCAATTTCTCAAAAAGCAGTACTAACCCCAAGGAAGTTACAAGTGTAAGTATAACAATTGATGCTGTTACAGGAGAAATCAAAAATTTCGATAGATATTTCCCCCATGACGGTAATGAAACGGCGGTTTACGACCAAAAAGCTTCCAAAGCAATTACAGACAACTTCCTAAAGACTTTTATACCCAGCAAGTATGACAGTCTGGTTTATGATGATTTGGCATATTCAAGAGAATATTACCTGAAATATGGCGGAGTTGCGCCTACCCAGTACAACTTTGTTTATTACAGGACTGTAAACGGTGTGCCTTTTATTGATAATCCGGTAACAGTATCGTTTGATGCAATAAGCGGCAGGGTAACTAGTTTTTATATGACATGGAACGACGATATGACGTTCCCAAAGACTGATAAGGTTCTTTCTTTGGATACCGTATATAAAAATATGTTCAGCAATTTAGGACTGGAACTGCAGTACAGATTCGACAACAGTCAGCCTGACAGCGGAAAGGATGTTAAAATACCTGTGCCGGTAGATAATCAGGTTCCAAATGTTAAGTTGGTTTATACCGTAAAAACCGACAAACCGAATTCATTCGATGCAAACACAGGAGTTATTATAGACAGCAGCGGCCAGCCCTTTAAAGTTATCAAACCGGCTGCATACACCGACATAGCAGGAAATTATGCCGAGAAGCAAATCAATGCACTTGCAACAAGCGGTATTTCCTTGGATGGAACAGAATTCAAACCGGGTTCAAAAATCACCCAGCTTGATTTCATGCGCCTGCTTTCCAAATCCCTGGACTATTACTCTGTATACTCAGACAGCAGCAAGGATGCAGACGAAATGTACAAATATCTGATTTCATTGGGTATTATAAAAGAAAGTGAAAAGAAGCCTACAGCAAATGTGACCCGCCTGGATGCAGCAAAATATATCGTAAGAGC
>JAUZPR010000218.1 GCA_030705825.1 Bacillota bacterium
GAGCCCGTGTGTTCGCCCGTCTGAGAATTGTCATTTGTGTACGAAGATAAATCCATATCAGTAATATATATTAAACCATGCAGGTGATTTGGCATAATAATAAACCCGTCTAATATTATTTCTGGAAACTTGTCCTCCAACTTTACCCAATATTCTTCAATCATTTCTCCTGCGGAACTATTTATAAAGCTTCCATTTGTAATTTGCCCAAACATATTTACACGATTTTGTGTACAAATAGTAACGAAGTATGTATTTTTACTTGAATAGCCGAAATCTTGCAATCTTAAAGATCTTCTTCTTTATAAATCATAATATATCTCCCGATGAACTCAATTCTCAATTTTCAATTCTTTAATTTGTCACCTGTTTTGAATCCGAAAATAACTGTCAACTGTACACTGTCAATTAGCCACTTGCCGCTTCAGCAGCAAATAACTTACCGGAAGCAGCACGGCTGAAACAGCCAAAAGGACGAGAATTGCCGCTAGGGCAGTGCTTGTATTCCCCGGGTTTACAAGAAGGCTGTTAATACCCTTTAATGTCCATCCCTGAGGTGTTGCAGCCGCAAGCTGTTTTATCTGTTTTGAGGGGTCCACGAAATTCCAGAAGCACCCGCCTGCAAAACCTGTCAGGAATGCGAATACCGGTGCGCCTGCCTGAAGCTGCGCAGGAGTTTTCAATACCGACGACATGAACATGCTTATGGATATTACTGAAAGAAGATATACGGTAAACAGAACATATATTAAGGGATTTGAAAAAAGATTCACGCCGAAAGCCAGATTGTTGACCAGCGTAATCAATGCTATCTGAATTATTCCAGCACACATCAATGCGGCAATATTTCCTGAAAATGAGTAAATCAAAGCACCAGGTCCTGCAACAAGTCTTTTGAGAGTACCGTTTATTTTTTCTTCTATTACCCAGCCGCTACTGAACAATATGAAAAACATGATAAATACAAGCAGAATACCGGTAGATGTGGCTGTAGAAGCCGGAAGCGAAACCCTGTTTACAGCAGTATCAACCTTGCCTTTTATTTCCCTATAATCAAGAGTCATGATTGGTTTGGGTTCCCACTGCGAATCATAGTACTGCCTTACCGAAGGTTCAAGACCTGCTTCTATCTTTTTACCTGCTTTATTGTATTCCTGTACCACCTTATCCACTGCCATTTCCTCGGCCGACAGGCGCATGACCTCTCCGGCAACCAATTCCTGGACATAGCTGGTGGCGAAGGATGACGGGGATTTTTCAAGATCTATTATTCCTTCGGTGCTGCCCTCATCCACACTGCTTTCAAACCCCTGTTTGATGACAAATACTGCCTCTACCTTCTGGCTGTCCAGCATATCATATGCCTTTTCACTGTCGGTTAACTTTATTTGAAGCCCGCCTTTTCCATGCAGCCTGTTCAGCAGAGTTTCAGACATGGATGATTTATCCTCATCCACAACTGCTATTGGCACTACATTAAGCTTTTCATGCCTTAATGCATAACCGGTAGCTATGGTAATGAAAAGGGGTATTATTATCATGGCGGCAAAAAAGACTTTGTCGGCCAGCATAGTTTTCAGTTTGTAGTAAGTAATGTGTAGAAGCTTCATACGCACCTCA
Organism: Bacillota bacterium; assembly: GCA_030705825.1. Lineage (GTDB taxonomy): Bacteria > Bacillota > Clostridia > Acetivibrionales > JANLFN01 > JAUZPR01. Next base: position 1,621 of record JAUZPR010000218.1, read on the forward strand.
TTATAGTTCGGAGTTCGGGGCGGGGAGTTCGGAAGTTAAGAGTTCGGGGTTCGGGGCTGGGAGTTCGGATTTCATTTGTAAACCTTCCATTTTGTTTATTAATCCATTTAGTAGTTTTGATACATAATAGCATTTATCAATTAGTGTTTCATAAATCTCATTTCCAATATATCCTAAATTTTTTGATAGTAAAATCAAATATTTTGTTTCCTGTAATGAACCTCTTGAAACGTATAAAAAATGAATAAAATCCTTTTTTGTTTTCCTGCCTGTTCCTTCTGCTATATTAGCTGGAATGGAAACAACAGCTCTACTTAATTGGTCAATGATTCTGAATCTTTCATCCGTGGGAAAATTCTTGATTATCTTGTAAACATCTATTACAAGCTCATGTGCCATTTTCCAAACCTCTAAATCTTCGAATCTACTCATAATTTACCCCCAATCCCTGAACTCCGAACTCCAATCCCTGAACTCTGAACCCCAATCCCTGAACCCCGAACTCCAATCCCTGAACCCCGAACTCCAATCCCTGAACTATTACCCCCTGCCCCTCACCTTCATCACCCCAAGCGCTGCAACGAGCAGCACTCCGCCTATGGCCAGCAGCGGCAGTGCATAGCCTGTGACCGACAGTGAGTTGTCTCCTGAGAAAAGAACCATAAAGCCGTCCATTGCCCACCTGTTAATTGTAAACTTGCTTATACTCTTTATAAAATCGGGCATGGACGACAGAGGATATATACTGCCCCCTACGACAGCCATTAGCAGAATACCCAGGTTTCCTATGGCATCTGCCGCAGCTGTGGTTTTTGATATAGCCGAGACAAAAACCGACCATGCTGAAACGGCAAGTATTATTGCTGCAAATATATAAAGTATATTTTTTAGCGGAGCTCCCCAGTAATTGTGGAAAAATACGGCTGTCGCAGCTACAATTACTGCAAACTGCAGAATTGACAGCAGAATTGATACTATAAACTTTGAGAGAATTATCTGATAAGGCTTTGCCGGTGTTGAGGCAAGCCTTCTGCTTATTCCGTAGTTTCTTTCCCATACAAGCATTTTCATGGCAGGCATTCCGGCAAACATCAAAAATATGATTATTAATCCGGATGTAAAATACTCTGCAGGTGTTAGATCAAATTGGGATGAATTCTGTACCTCTGAAAAGATTTCTTTTCTCGAAAGGGCATTAATAAGAAGCTGTGTCATTGAATCATCATAATCCTTTGACCGTACCTTCCCGTTGATTCCAGCTTTTGAGCCAAAGTGGTCTATTGTATTAAGGGCACTTTCACTTGCAGACAATAAGTCTGTTGCCGTCTGAACCACGTTTTTTGCAACATACGCCTGAAGAGGCATTGCCTTATTGCCTATTACTGTAACGGGCTTGTTCTCTCCCGAAAGAATACTCTCTGAAAATCCCTGCGGAATAATTATTTCAGCAGCTGCCCTGTTTTGCCCCAGCAATTCCCTGGCCTCGGAGTCATTCACCCGTAAAACTTCACTGAACAGCTCTATTTCATCCAGCTGCCTGCTCAATACTCTGGTCTGGGCAGTATCCTCCTTGTCTACTAACGCCACGGGGAACGGATCTACAAAGCTGGTTTTATTTATATAAGGCGTAAGTACATAAATAAAAAGGGCTATAAATAAAACCGGCATCACCAGAAGTAATATAACAGCCTTCCAATCCTTGAAAAACAGCTTTATATCGTTTTTAAGAAGAGTTAAAAAGCGTATCA
>JAUZPR010000219.1 GCA_030705825.1 Bacillota bacterium
ACCTTCAACCGCTCTGACAATTGACCTGAAGGAATTCAAATTCTTCATTTCAGTTCTGGTTCCGAATTTTTCCTGGCCTCTTGGCCTTACAGATAGATTCACATCGGCTCTTAAAGAACCTTCCTGCATTTTGCAATCGGAAACATCCACATATTGAAGGATTGCACGCAAATTTTCCACATAAGCCCTGGCTTCTTCTGCTGACCGGATATCCGGCTCGCTTACAATTTCAATCAGAGGAACACCGCACCTGTTGTAATCAACAAGTGTGCCTGAACCCCACTCGTCATGTATGAGCTTTCCTGCATCTTCCTCTATATGTATCCTTGTTATCCCTATTTTCTTTTTAGCTCCGTTTACATCTATCTCCACAAAACCGTCCTTGCATAATGGCAGATCATATTGTGAAACCTGATATGCCTTTGGAAGGTCCGGGTAGAAATAGTTTTTCCTGTCCTGCTTGCTGTAGTCGGCAATTGTACAGTTAGTTGCCAAACCTGCCCTTACGGCATATTCTACAACCTTTTTATTGAGAACCGGCAGAACTCCGGGCATACCTGTACATATAGGGCAGCAGTGAGTATTTGCGTCTCCCCCGAATTCAGTCGAGCATGAACAATATATTTTTGATTTGGTTGAGAGCTCAGCATGAACCTCCAAACCTATAACAACTTCATAATCTATACTCATGTCAGTCACCTCCTATATAACCGGTTTCTTTTTATGATATTCAGTATTTTGTTCAAAGGTATATCCAACCCTTAGCAGGGTGCTTTCGTCAAATGCTTTTCCTATAAACTGCAGGCCCACCGGCAGATTTCCGGAGTCAAAACCGCAAGGTATTACAAGCCCTGGAAGTCCGGCTATGTTTACCGAAACAGTGTAAATATCTCCAAGATACATTTCGAGAGGATTGTTTGCTTTCTCACCTATTCTATATGCAGTAGTCGGGGCTGTAGGTCCAACTATAAGATCGTATTTTTCAAAAGCTTTGTCAAAACCGTTCTTAATTAATGTACGTACCTGCAGTGCCTTTTTGTAATATGCATCATAATAACCGGAACTTAAAGCGTATGTTCCAAGCATAATCCTTCTTTTAACTTCAGCTCCGAAGCCTTCACTCCTGGTCTGCCTGTACAGATCCAATAAATCGTTGTATTTCTCAGCCCTGTATCCATACTTGATTCCGTCATACCTGGCAAGATTGGAGCTTGCTTCAGCACATGCTATAAGGTAATAAGCCGGTATTGCATATTCAGTCACAGGAAGGGAGAATTCCTCGCACTGTGCACCCAATGCCTTCAAGGTATCAACCGCCTTAAGGATTATTTCCCTGACTTCCGGGTTTATTCCTTCACCTATGTATTCACTGGGTATTCCTATTTTCATACCTTTTATGTCATTAACAAGAGCTTTGGTGTAGTCAGGATAATCAACATTCGATGAAGTGGTATCCATCGGATCATAACCTGTAATTGCATTTAGAACCAGGGCGCAGTCGGTAACGTCCTTGGTGAGAGGACCTATCTGATCCAGCGATGATGCGAAAGCCACCAATCCAAACCTTGATACTGTACCATAGGTTGGTTTCATTCCGACAATTCCGCAGAATGAAGCCGGCTGTCTAATAGAACCACCCGTATCGGAGCCCAGTGCAAATATTGTTTCATCACTGGCAACCGATGCTGCAGAGCCGCCGCTTGAACCTCCCGGCACTCTTTCAATATCCCACGGATTCTTTGTTTGTTTAAAATGAGAGTTTTCAGTTGAACCTCCCATTGCGAATTCATCCATGTTAAGTTTACCGAGAAGAATAGTATCTGAATCATACAGTTTTGAAACAGCAGTAGCGTTATAAGGCGGTATAAAATTATGCAGCATTTTAGAAGCGCAGGTGGTTTTTATTCCTTCAGTGCACATATTATCCTTGATAGCCATAGGGATACCCGCCAGTGGGGATTTTACATCACCCTTGTCAAGCCTTACCTGGACCCCTTCAGCTTTTTTCAATGCCTGTTCACCGCATACTGTAAGGTAGCTGTCTATTTTATTTTCAACTGAATCTATTCTATCAAGTACGGATTTTGTAATTTCTACCGCACTGACTTTTTTATCCCGCAGTAATGCACCCAGTTCATGGGCAGTTAGTTCATTAAGTTTCATGTCAGCCTCCTATTCAACAACTTTCGGCACTTTAAAGCAGCCCTCTTCGTGTGAAGGTGCATTAGCCAAAATTTTATCCCTGTCATAGGATTTTCCTGCAATGTCTTCTCTAAAAATATTATGTACCGGCTTAACATGGGAAGTCGGCGGTACATCGGTTGTGTCAAGCTCGTTTAACTTGTCCACATAAGCCACGATATTTGCCATTTCTATAGTAAGCTTTTCCTTTTCGGCTTCCGAAAGGTTCAGTCTTGCAAGATCTGCTATATGCTCAATAATATCCTGCGTTATTTTCATAGCTCTTCCTCCTGTCTGTTCTAATTAGTACTGTTAAATCCATATTTTATTTAAAAACATATAGAATATTATATAAAATCAATCTGCAATTGACAATCAACAATTGCCAGTATTAATTATACTTTAGTTATTATAACCATAATTTTTAATAGAAATTACACACCCAATTACCCTAATACCCTAAACGGGAGGAGTAGGGCCCCTCCCCTACAGATCAATAATTCTCAATTGTCAATTGTCAACTGCTTTTAACTGTCCTCTGTCAACTGATTTTACCTGCATCTTGGCAGTAAAGAAAGAATCGCTTCTCCTATTTCAATATTGGTGGAATTCCTGCCGATATTCATTTCCATTCTGGAAAAGTTAAATTGGTAGGACCCGTCAACCAATCTTCGGGTTGAATTCATAACCAGACCATAGTTATCATCAAAATGTACCGAGATATTCCTCTTATTACGTGAAAAATCCTTCCAGTCCCGGAAATTCAGTTTTCCCATCAATTCTGCATCTGTACCGGGAATACCGTTTTCGCAAAGCTTCATTGCTGTTCTTATTGCCTCTCCCAGCTTGTCCGATTTGTAAGGATAACAAAGCATAACAGGCTGAGCAACTGCTTTTCCTATACCATAATTGTTTTTAACATACGGAATGATTGTAACGCTGCCTGTTTCATCAAAAAATACACTTACATTACCTGCCATTATCATTCTGTGGGCTTTTTCTTCAACATTTTTATTGTTTCTTCTTTTTAAAAAAAGAAGAAGGCTTGTTGTAACAAACAGTGATATCAATAATATATAAATAAGATAAGTAGAAAAGCTCGCTCCCATTTAACCATCCTCTGAATAAAATTAATCCGGCATCTAATTTAAACCAGATATATTTTATCATACT
>JAUZPR010000022.1 GCA_030705825.1 Bacillota bacterium
ATTAGTTCGGTCAGGGTTTCACTGGTTTCACTTGCAATTGTAATAAACGACAATCTTGCTGATTTTCCGGGTTCTATTTTTACCCTTATTCTCTGGCTTATAATCGGATCAAGTACAGGCCCTGTTGTATTGGAAAGCGGTTTGTTATGCAGAATAACTGCAGGAGAACTCAAATTATGCCCCCTTCCAATAAACTGAGCCCTGTCGGTTTCATACTGCAAATCTCCTACCACATCACCTTCAACCACAACTGTATTTGCTATCCAAAGACTTTTCTCGATTTCTGTTCTCGGCCTTCTATGAGCGATTATTGTCCCGGTCTCTGGCAAAAACTCGGTCCTTACGAAAAGATTGCTGAAAGCCGGATGAGCAATATCTGCAGCTTGTGATGCTATTACAACTTCGAAGTAGCTTGTAACCTCAATTGTATAAGATACCTGTCCATAATTTTTAAGGGTAATCCTCCTTATTTCGGCATTATCACCTGAAGTAACAACTATTTCGGTTTGTGTTTCAACATCTCCGTCCAGTCTTCTGAACCTTGCCTTATCCGACAGGTATGTAACCTCATATTTGTCGGGAGTTACATTTATAGGTGCATAGCAAGCAGACCACACTGAATTGGTACCTGTATTCCTGATATAGAAAAACATCCCGTAATTGTCCAGTGTGCTGTCATCACGCCATCTTGTTATGGCAGCCGTCTTACTTTTACTGAAGCCTGTACCCCGGTCTGTAACCATCACGGAATAGTTTCCGTTAGATAAAATGTGTGCCTTGGGCAGAATCGGATCGGGCAGCCTGAATTTTCTTACAGGGCCTTTTTCCTTGTATACTATATCTTTAAAAGGAGCTACTTTTTCCTTTGCTTCCTTAGTGTAGACAATATTAGCCGGAACTTTCTCCTGAAGCAGCAGCTGCGCTGATTTAACCACCGGATCGGAGTGAAATCTTTTCTGTAGTATGAAGTCGTTCAGAAAATTATTCAATGACAGCAGACTCATACCTTCATGATGAGCCATAAAACATTTTATTACAGCCCTTTTTGCTCCGAACGGTATTCGTCCGGGGGTATAGTCAACTGCTTCATAAAAACCATAAGGGCCTTCTGCGCCCTGAGCCTTCAATGCCTTTATATTAGCAATGGATTCTTCAGGGTCCACCATTAATGCGAGGAAGGTAGCATAAGGCGCTGCAACGGCATCCTCAATCAATCCTCTTTTTAAGCCCAGCCAAGGTACACCTATGGCTTTATACTGGTAATCGAGATTGATATCCAGAGAATAAAAGCAGGATTCGGACGCTCCCCAGGGGACATTCCTTTGTTTTCCGTACTTTTTCTGGCTTCTTATAACAAAGGAATAGGTTTCATCCAGTAGTGTGTTCTTATAGCTTTTCATAAGTAGAAGAGGCATCAGATATTCAAACATCGTTCCGGTCCAGGAAATAAGTCCTTTATAGTAATCTACTACAGTCAAGGCCCTTCCCAGCTTGAACCAGTGCTTTGCCGGCACTTCACCTCTGGCTATGGCAATATAACTTGTCTGTCTTGACTCTGAAGCCAGAAGATCATAAAATGAATTTGTAAGCCTTCCCTCTTCTATATTGAAGCCGATTGAAAACATCTGCTTCTTTTCCATAAATAGCGGTTCAAATTTTACTACTTCAGACAGTGTCCTTATTCTTTCGGTCAGTTCATTATATCTTCCGATGAATCCAATAGAAAACTCAAGTGCCTCAGATACTTTGCTTTGCAGTCCCTCCAACCAGTTCAGGGTGGAATTTGGGTTTCTTCCGTTCATAGACTTGATTGTTTCTATTCCCTTGGCAATAATACCAAGCACATTTTCATAAACCGATTTAAAATCCTTAATTGGAACAGGAGCCATAAGCTCTTCTTTTATGTTTTGAACTATTTCGTTTATATTCTCATTTTCTGGCGCAGAATCATCTTCCGGCAAGGAATTAAGCAATTCATGCCATGGCATAAAATCGGATATTTCCTTCTTGAACATTTTGAGCATATGGTATGCTTTGGCCTTCCATGGAGATCTTCTTGTATTGAATATTTTATTTTCATCCAACAGTTGGTCTATAATTTCATTCCACTCTGTTACATTAATTTCGCTGTCCATACCAATATTCATAAGGTATCCAGCATCCCTGCATACTTCGGTGCCTTCCTTTCCAACCAGCTTTAAGGTTATTTTAATCCCGTCAATAAAACGTGAATCTATCAAAGGTTGATCAAGGTATTCCTTCATTCCTTGTACCAGGGTTATAAGATAACAAACCATATTCCCGCTGTCTACGGTAGATACGTACCTGGGACGCAAAGGACGCAGAGTTCTGGTATCATACCAATTATAAAGGTGTCCGTTCCATTTCTCGAGTTTTTCGATTGTATTTATCGTATTATTTATTAAATCCAGCATTTCACTGGTTCCGATGTAACCTAAGTCCCTTGCCGACAAAATTGCCATAAGTCCCAACCCTATATTTGTTGGAGATGTCCTGTAGGCTATTCCCCTTGGAGGGTCCTCCTGGTAGTTATCGGGTGCCAGGTAATGATTTCTGAAATCTGCAAATTCTTCGAAATATCTCCACGTCTTTCTGGCAATTCTCTTAAGTTCATCAGAATTTTCCTCAGTGAGTCTGAATGTTTTTACAGGGTATGTTTTACTGATAAAATAGGCAATGTTAGGCGATATAATCCATATAACCATAAAAAACAGGGCTAAAACTATCCAGGCAGGTTTAAAAGCAATAGCAAACACTGCGGTCAAAACACCTGTAAATCCAGCAAACCACATTTTTGACCAGTAGCTTTTTAGACTGTTCTTCTGGCCTTTTTCAACATCTGCTGCTGTTACCCATTCCAGCATGTTTTTTTTGGTAAAAAGGACCCTTATTAATGTGACGGTAATTGCATGATCCATGAGATAAGCCTGATACGGTAAAAATATCAGCATTAAAACCACCTGCAGCATTATAGCCTTAAGTCCTGAGATTACCGGAATATAACGTTTTATTCTTCCCGAGCTGACATGCCTTGAAAACAGGCAGTTTGACGTTGCCAATACCAAAGGGAATATAATGTTGAGTACTGATATCCCAGCCCAAACAAGACTGCTTCCTGGAAGTATGAGGAAACTCAGCAAAACCAATATTAATGCAGAGGGTGCAATAAGACTTCTTCTCATGTTGTCGAATATCTTCCATTTTGATATAAATGTAAGAGGATTATTTATAAGAATCCCATTTCTGTCCAACACCTTCCCAAATAACCATGGCAGCAGCTGCCAATCTCCTCTAACCCATCTGTGAATCCTTGCAAAATATGAATTATATCTGGATGGATATGAATCAACCAGTTCCAGATCGGTAGCAAGACCGGTCCTGATATAGGATCCCTCAAGAAGGTCATGGCTTAATACCCTGTCATCTGGTATGGCATTTTCCAGAACAGTCTGAAAAACCTTCAAGTCATAAATCCCTTTTCCAGTGTAAATTCCCTCGCAGAACAAGTCCTGATAAATATCCGAAACTGCATTGGGGTATGGATCTATACCCTCCTGTCCTGTAAAAATCCTTGAAAAAAGTGATTTGTTTGAACTTTCAATATCATAGGATACCTTGGGCTGCATAAGTCCGTAGCCCTCCACAACAATACCCCTCTTGAAGTCTATAACAGGCCTGTTCAAAGGGTGTGCCATGGTACCTATCATTTTTTTAGCCATTCCTATAGGAAGAATTGTGTCGGCATCCAGAGTTATCACATACTTTACCCTTACATCCAGCAGTGCTGTACCCGAATAATATGCGAAGCCGGTTTCTTTTGAACCAAGTAAAAGATTGTTGAATTCAATAAGTGCACCCCTTTTTCTTTCCCATCCCATCCATCTTTTATGACTTTCATTGAACTTTCTCTGTCGATGAAAATAATAGAAAACATCACGGTTATTACCGGGATACCTTGAATTAAGTTCTGCAATACCGTTAAGAGCAGCTTGTACTATTGTCTCATCAGAATCCAGCCGGGAAACATCTGCATCCTTAAAATCACCTACTAAAGCGTAATACAGGTTATCATCCTTGTTGGCAAGATAATGCCTCTCAAGATTCTCCAGCAATTCCTTCACACGTTTTTCATCAGGAAGCAGGGCAGGAATTACAATGACAGTAAGCATATCTTCGGGAATACCTTTTTTAAGTTCAAGCCTTGGAAAGGTATAAGGCTTATGGATACTGCATATAAGCCAGTTCAAAGCACTTGTCACAATTTCGGAAATGGGCAGTATAACAGCCAGAACTGCAATTACCGCAAGGAGAATGCGGCAGATAGACGCTGTCCGGTAAGCATAGTATGCTGCTGTTGCCGACAGAAGCAGCGTAAAAAAAATAATTGCTCCAATATATAAAGTTTTTGAATATTTTACAGAACAGCTGTCTGCCATCCTTAAGGTTTTTTTATTTTCAGTAAGCTTTTTAACAAGGCTTCCAAGCCCTTTACCCACCAAATAGTAACCCACATGGCTTATTCGGATGTCTGCAGCCTCATGTTTTATTTCACCGGCTTGATCAGTGGCTTCCTTTGCCTGCTCAACTGCTTCCCTTGCTATATGCAATTCGGAAATATCCAGTTTTGAAGATAGTTTTGCTATACTGCTCCTGTAATAATTTCTGGAAGCAAAATCCATTAATGGATATATGCCCACCGGATCATTCCTTAAGGTTTGTTCCACCTGGCTGGTTGACTCGAATATTTCGGTCCATTCAAAGGTGGATATATATTTTATGCTCAAAATACAATTCCCCATGGAAACTGCACTAACTGCCTGGGAATTGTGTTCCTTCTGCATGATATCCTCCAGCTGGGTTCCAAACCTGGCCAGATTGTCATCTATAAATTTAAGAATTTGAGTATACCCCTTTTTCTCTCTTCTAAGCCTGTATGACAGATGCTCTATGAAAGAAGGGTAAATCTCATCAATTGCCTTGAACTTATTGTTAACAGTTTTTATGATCTTGTCTGCATCTGCTCCTTCATTTTCCAGCCAGTTATCTATAATTTCATCCGCCTTGTTCCATTGGACCTGGGTATCCCTGATTTTTTCACAAATACTGCGTATATTTTCAATCAAGGCAATTCGGATAATTACAGGCAGGGACCAAATTTCACGGTCCAGCAAAGTGCTGTGGGATTGATATGCCTTCAAATAATTATAAATGATATTTTCATCCATCTGCCCGTCGGTATGAGCTATCAAATCCATGGCTACCGCCTGGACTCTTGCATAGCCTTTTAGCTCACCGCATTTTAATACAGGAAGCAGGGCATATTCCGATTTTTTGAGATCATTTTTAATTATCTTGACCTGCTCTTCTAATATGTAAAAATTATCCAAGAGCCATTCTGCTGCCGGCGGAATAGTATGCTTTTTTCTGACCTCTTCGTTAAAGCTTTTGTACACCGAAAAAATAACATTATAGTTATCATTCATCCTTGGAATAGGCCATTTTATCATATTCTTCCGGCTATCTACAAAATGTTCGACTGCCGTTTTTCTGGCATGCTCCTCCAATTCCTCACAGGTAAGGGAGGCATCACGTGTTTTGACTACCTGCTGCTTTCCACTCTTTATCAATACTATCCAAAGCAGTGACACTGCAATAATTGCAATTAATGCAATAATTATTTCAACAATAAGGTTCGAGAATAAAAACATATAATTATGACCACTCCCGTTGTAAAATACATACTTTCACATAATAGAATTATCTACCATTCTTTAATTATTCATTCAGAATTATTTGATTTAGTTAAAGGAGGGTTCGAAGTGGGGAGTTCGGATTTTTTGTAGGCGCAGATCCTGTATCTGCCCGCTAAAGGTATTGACATGGCTCTGCTCTACCCGTTAAAGTTTATGTTGTCATTGTCTTATTAGCTGCTGGAAAGGGTTTATAACCAAAAAAAACCACCTGTAAATTAACAGATAGTTTTTGCTTTGTTCATTGTGTCTATAAAAATGGCAAAACCGCTTAGCTCGTGACCATTTATTTTAAATGCGATTTTATTACCTTATACCAATCTTCCCTTATACTGCAATTTTCAAATTTAAAAGAATCCGTGTGTTTTTCAAGCTTCTCATAACCGAACCCTGATAATTCCCTGGAAAACCTTTCTATCAATACATTTGAAAAGGTTTTTGAAATACTGTTTTTTAGTGTCAAATATAACTCGTTGTATTCATTTCTAAAGTCTTCTTCTATATAGGGTTTTAATATGTCAACCAAAAGCCAGTTTTCATAACCTGTCGGATCGGTATCACAGTGATATTTCAACTTGAGTTCAAAATATTTCTCAGTAAACTGCATCCACGGAGAATGCGGATCAGGATAAACCAATCCGGCATTACCTATATCCTTATAACTCCATCCGGTCCAAGAATGCCCGCGTTCATTGAATATGTCCAGAAGATCTCCCAGAATACGTTTTTTCTTTTCATCAAATGCCACCACGTTGTCATAAATACCGTACTCGCCAATAAAGCACGGAACATTATGCCTTGTCATAAAGCTGTCCAGTTCATCCATGCGTTTTTCAAGAAGACGTTTATCATACATCCGGTTAAATACTGTTCCAGGTACACGGAATTCTATTATGGATGTGTCTACATAAAAATGGCAGGCATAAATGGAATTATCGTCAAATGGAGTTTCAAAGCCTTCAAAGCTGGTACTGTGTTTATTTCCTTTATAGAAAAGAATGTGATTTTTATCCACTTCTCTTATAAGTCTGGTAGTATATTTATATATGCTGTTTAGAATAAGTACATCGTCGTCATTTGCTTCAGGTTCATTCATTAGATCATAGCCTGCGATAGTTTCTTCATTGGCATATCTTTCCGCTATATGCTGCCATAATAAAGCTGTTCTTTCCTGATAGGTTTTTTCCTTGAAGAGTCCTATATGCCCTGTTTCATTATCAGAATGCCAGTCATGGTTCTGGTACCCCGGCAGGGCATGCATGTCAAGAATTATGTAAATTTCATGTTTTTTACATAATTCAATCAAATAATCTATGTATTTGAATCCTTCGGGTTTATATTTGTAAGGTTCATTATCATTTTCAAAAAGTCTGTAATTGAATGGTACACGAATGACATTGCAGCCCATTTGTTTTAAAAAGGCAACGTCTTTGTCGTCTATATAACTTTTGGCAAGGCTTTCAAAAAAGTATCGGCTTTTTTCCAAGCCTCCGTATTTATTCATATAATATCTGAACTGCTGCTCCACACCAGGGAATCCAAGCATAAAATTTTCAAGCATTAACCAATTACCGATATTGTATCCTCTTAAAATCACTTCATTGCCCTTGCCATCATAAAGCCTTTTTCCTTTGACCTTCAACAAAATTAATCATCTCCCAGCATTCCATTTTTGAAGTCTTGCAAAAAGTCGATCCAAGGCATTATTTATTTCAGGTTAAGCTTGAATTCTTAAGGTTTTTCCAATATAGCTTTGTTACTGTTATTTATGGCTAGAAAACTAATACTCCTTTTATATCGGCAGCACAAATAGCTATCCATCTTATAGTAATATTTTACATATCATTTCATATATTTGCAATAGGTTACATAAAATTATTATGTTTAACATCATATTATGTAAAAAAAATACCGGTTTCCCGGTATTCTTACAGCTAAATTCCTATCTGTTCCGTGATATGGCAAGGTATATTATATAAGCTGCAACAATTACAAATGCTATCGGAACAATTATATGGAATATTGCTTTTAATATATTCATAGCAATGACAAAAACCACAATAAACGCCGAAATGGCTACAATAACTTTGACTCCTGTTTTATTCATGACATTCCCCTCTTTCCAGTTCTCTTCAAATTAAATATACGATTAAATCGGGAAAATGTCTAATGTTTTCATAAATACATCAAATATATTTTTAATAAGTCCTGCATGAAGCAGCAATATCTGCCACAGCAGCTGCTGCCAAGTCAATTTCTTCAAAAGTATTGAAACACCCAATACTGAAACGGACAATACCTCTACCTAGTGTCCCTAAAGTCTCATGGGCAAAAGGAGAACAATGCAGACCGGCTCTTACTGCAATGCCGAATTTTCTGTCAAGCGTATAGCTGACTTCATTAGAATCCAGCTGCCCTATATTAATTGCAACTATTCCGGAATTTTCATTTATATCATCTATGCTGTATAAAATGACCCCCGGTATGTCTTTTAACCTTCCATGAAGCCGTTGTACAAGCATATGTTTATATAATCTAAGATTTTCAATACCAAAAGTATCAATGAAATCTATTCCACAGCCCAGACCAACAATTCCTGGTGTATTTATCGTTCCGCTTTCAAGTAGATCGGGCATAAAATCAGGCTGAAAAACATTTTCCGAGTTGCTTCCTGTTCCACCTTGAGTCATGGGTTTAAGAATAAGTCCTTCCCTTACATACAGACCTCCTGTACCCTGAGGCCCTAGAAGCCCCTTATGTCCGGGGAAAGCAAGCATGTCAATTTTCATATCCTCTACATCAATTGCAATACTTCCTGCACCTTGGGACACATCTACCAGAAAAGCTATTCCCTGCTCCCTTGCTACATTTCCTATCTCTTTTACTGGCATTATTACACCGTTAACATTTGAAGACAATGTGCAAACAATTAAACGCGTATTTTCCCTTACTGCACTCCTAAATGCCTCCGGATTGATTCTTCCGTACCTGTCACCCCTTAAGATTGTAAGTTCAATACCATCATCACGTTCCATAGTTTTAAGGGGCCGTAAGACCGAATTATGCTCCATCGCAGTGGTTATTACATGGTCCCCATGTTTAAGAAAGCCTTTTAATGCAATATTTATTGCTTCTGTTGCATTTTTTGTGAAGCATAAATTTAAAGGATTATCAAAGTTAAAGAACCTACTTATGATTTCCCTGACTCTCATTACTGAATCCCCGGCTTTATTGGATAATATATGTCCGCCTCTTCCAGGATTTGCACAATATTCCCTCATACATCTCAGCATTTCATTGTGCACAATATCCGGCTTGGGATAAGACGTTGCTGCATTATCTAGATAAATCATATATGTATACCTCTTTCTGTTAACACATTATATGAGCACAAACCATTTAATGTTTCACATAAAATGTTAAAAAGAGTATTTACTGCAACTAATACCGTCCAATAGCCGCCGTCATGTTTATTCCCCTGCAAAAGAAAAAGCCCTTCATTTCTGAAAAGCTTTTTTCTTATATAGTTTACATTGCTATTCCTATTGCATTTACAAGATATTTCAGCTTATCCCTGTCAAGATTGTTTTCCATTTCTATTTTTGTAAAGTTCATCATATCAACTGTATAAGCAGGTATTCCTATTATTTTTTCTGCAAGGGGCTTAAGGCCTGCCAGCCCTGAACCGCCGCCTACAAAAACAACTTTTCCTGGATTATCTCCGCTGCACCTGGAAACGTAAAAATCCATGCTCCTTTTTATGTTCATAAGAACTTCTTTCAAATATTCGTTTATGCAGTTCCATATTGTAGTATCATTTTCATCCTTGGCTTCAGAGATATCGTTGATTTTGAGCATTTTCTTGTATCTTTCAGCCGTTTCGCGGGAGATTTCGAGTCTTTTGGCAATTTCATCATCAAGAACCCGTCCTCCGACCAGTATGATTCTGTTAAATTCAAGGGCTCCATCTCTGAGTATACTTATATTAGTAGTTTCCGAACCCAAATCAACTACTGTCACAGGCCTGTCGCCATCTTCCATCAATTTGAAGGATGTGTTATAAACTTCTTTATCAATGTTAACACCCCTGCCAAAGAATCTTGCCACGCTGCTGAAAGGTATTTCTACCGCCAGTGGCTTAAAATCCAGATAACGCACAAGTTTAACATAATTGTCTATGACTGTATTCGGAACAACTGTGATCAGAACCTTGTAATGCTCAATACCGGAAATTTCTGCATTTCCCGTAATTCTATAGAAAAGCTTGTATGAGCGCATATTTGCCGGTATGTATCTGGGTATTTCTTCAATAATCAGTTCTTCTATTTTCTTGGTTTCATTCTTTTTGATATAAAGTACCTTGGATACAATATTTGACCCTGCAGAAATTACTATCTTTACATTTCTTTCATTGATTCCGTTACTGGTAATAACTTTTTTCAGATTTACTGCAATACCTTCCATATCTGATATAACACCGTTTTTTATACAATTGGGCGGCGTCGGAGTTATTCCGTAGTTCATTATCCTCAGGGTATCGGTATTCTTTTTTCTGGAATGAACTATTTTAATATTTGTAAAGCCTATATCTATACTTAAGGTATCATTTTTCAGAAAGCTTCTGCTCAGCTCTGCAAAAGAAAACGGAAGATTCACAGCTTCTCACCTCTTTGTTTGGGTTAATATTCAAAAGTCAGTGTAAAACCAACTTTTTTATTAACAGTGTCTATATTTACATTGGTGATTTTTTCAATGTTTGAATCCAGGGAATATTTGTTTGCCAGCAGGTTTACAACCTCATCCAGATCAACATCTTTTCCGGTATTTTCCTGCTCTATGGGTTTTTCTGCTTCCCGGCTTTGGAGGTCTGTGTTTTCCGGGGATACTTCTGCTTGAGGAGATGCAAAAATTATACCGTAAAAGTATTCGATAGCCTTCCCGATAAGCCTGCTTTCAGCAAGAAAAGGTTTGATTTCCATCTGTATGTACATTTTAATTTCATCAATTATAAAAAGGTCCTCAGGATTTTCCATTGCCAGCATCAAGTAGTTGTTTTTCATATCAAACGGAAATACATAGTACTTTTGAACAACCTCCGCACTTACCCTGCCTACTGCATCCTTGTTGACAGCTATATTTTCCAGGTCTGCAAATTCGACCCCCATATCTGCCGCCTTATACCTGAGAATATCTTTATGATCCTCGGTTTCCCTCGGATCTGGAATCTTTTCACATCCCTCTTCCAATTTTAAATCAAAATTATCTTTTATCAGCCCTGCCTCAAGGAGTATACGCTCTATCTGATTATCCTTGACCGTCTGCATAAATTCACCTTTTCTCCTGGAATTTTATTTGTTTACAGCTTTTTCATTCAACAAAATCAATTCATTATATAAATAGCTTTATTGATAGAGTTAATTATATACATTATTTACATTTGCTGTCAATGTATTGCCTTAACAATATACTTTTACGTATTTTCCTTATTTTACCAAAGGTTTTTCTGATTTGTTGTAGAATTATAATTTCAATTGAAATTCATGTTTCAGCATACTTTTATATTAACAGTGTATAAATATATATTAAGGGGTAATGGGAAATGAACACTCTGCTTGTAATAGACGATAATCTCCTAGATAATGCTGTTATCAGGGATTATCTATTTACTGAAAGATATAATATCATCTCGGCATCTAATGGACTTGAGGCATTGGAATTCATTGAAGGACGCAGTATCGACCTGATAATACTGGACATAGCAATGCCTGTTATGGACGGCTTTGAGTTTCTGAAACAATTCTCATTATCAGGGTTTTACGGGAAGATACCTGTTATAATACTGACCAGTTTAAACGATGATGAAGGCTACGAGAAAGTATTTACATACGATATTTATGACTACATAAGCAAACCTCTAAGTAATATGAACAAACTGGTATTTATCAATAAGATAAAAAATGCTTTGAAATCAAGAGAATACGTTAAGTCTTCAACTTAATTAAAATTTTATATGATTTAACTAATATTATTTTGCATCTCAACTCCCCAAACCCCTCACTCATGAGGGGCTTTTTGAGGGAGTGGGATCCCTCCACCCCACAAATGTTCCATTTGATTCCGTGGGAGATCCCACTCCCCAAAAGCATAAAGAAACTGCTGGCAAATTATGTTTGTCAGCAGTCTGAAGGGACTGAATTTATTCAGCCCCTTAATAGTTTTATGGAAGCTGTACTAGGATTGCTGCTACCTTACCGCCGTAATTCTGTGTGTTATCCAGATAAATGCTTATATTTGAATAACTGATGCTACTTGATATATCCGAAATGCCCTTTTTTGTCGTATTGCCCGAGGAATCTCTGAAGAATACCTGAACATCACTTCTGAACCAATAAATTGTACCATTTACCTTAATTCTCATGGCGTCAATGGCATCGACTTTTGTTGCACTTGCTGCATAGGTAGCATTGTTCTGCATATCTGAAATGCTCCCGTTTACAAGTTTTACCCGTACAATGCTGGTTACGCCGCCGTACAAATTCAGTGATTTAAAGGAATAATCCTTACCGCCTACATTTACGGAGTAGGTGTAATTTGTAACCGGTATGGTTGCAGGATGTACAAGATCTCCTGAACCAGTATATAGTGGATTAGGTTGCTGTACAGTACTTGTATTTACATTGTCTATCATTCCGAATCCATACTGTTGTCCCAGCAAATCGCTTACAACCATAAGTCTTATATCCTGGAAATCACCTGTTGTACTCATATACAAAACCTTGCTTCCCGGGAGGGTACCATTGGGCAGATCCTTGAAATCTATAAGATCTACCTGCGCATCCGATCCTGAATCATTTGAAATAAGATCGAAAATTGGTGCATTGCCTGCCACATAACTGCTTCCAAGCAGCCTGTTACTCTTGTCTATAGCCATATCAGCATATGATGTAAAGGAAACATCGGTAATTGATACGGTATTTGTATCTACACCGGCGAAGGTCACCAGATGTCCCTTTTCGGTCGACATGTCATATGCTGTTTTAAAGGTTGCAACAGTTCCGTCTGTGAACATGAGCTTTACATTATATGATGTTCCCGTTGAGTCGGATGTCCTTCCGGTATTGATTACAAATGCATAATTGGAATTATTTGCATTAATTGGTGAAATAACATTTGCAACTTTTCCATCATATCCCAAAAGTAATGTAACCGTATCTCCAATATTAAAGCTGTTAAGTGTGCTAAAATCCACATTTCCCGTAAGGGTGTAATTCTTGCTGTCAATCTGGATTGTCTGGGCATTCATTTTATTTGGCAGGAAACCGGTTATTGATCCGCTCACCTTATTATCAACATCCAATATATATTTACTGCTTCCGCTTGCATTTGAAACCAGGTATATAACGTCATTTTCCTTGATCTGAGAAAGACCTATTGTCTCTCCCGATTTATTTACAGGAGGATTTGCACTTGAAATCACAGTATTCCTTACAATGGGAAGTCCGCTTAAATCAATATTACCTACCTTCGGATAGAGCGGATTAAAATTATGTACTACCTGCGGATCACTATAATTTGTATATACTCCCTTGGATGTAATTCCCGTAGAATCTCCAAAGGTCTGTGCCGCCGCCGATCCATTTGCCGGCTTTACATTGGTATCCAGAAGTCTGCTTACCATCTGTACTGCAGCCCAGCGGGGTACTCCCTGATTAGCGGTCAAATTTATTCCGCTGGTCAGATTCAGGCTTGAAGCCATCTGAATATAATTTTTAGGCCAAAGCCCTTGAACATCCTGGTCTGTATAACCCAAAGCCCTGACAAGGATTGTGCAGACCTGTGCAAACGTTATAGGATCTGACGGATGGAATTTACCGTCGCTCATACCGTTTAGCAATCCCTTTTTTACTGCTGCATTGATATATCCGCTTGACCATCCATTTGAAGATATATCCGGAAATATAGTAGAGCCCATCAAGGATTGGGCCAGACTATCCTGGCCTGAAGCTATAACTATCATTTTCGCAAACTGGTCCCTTGTCAGGATGCTGGTAGGATTGAATAACCCACTTGCGTCTCCTCCGATGATACCCAATGAACTTAGTCTGTTGAGTGCAGGAGCATAAGATGCACTGCTGGGAACATCATAATATGCCGCATATGCACCTGTACTGAAACATAAAATTGCTGCTATCAAAACAATTGAGAATAACTTCTTCATAAGCTGTGTAACCTCCTTACAGTATTTTTATTCAAACCTTAATGCTTCTATCGGATTCATCTTGGAGGCTTTGAAAGCCGGGAAAAGTCCGAATACGACACCTACGATAAGCGATATTCCAAATGACAGTACTGTCCATGGTACCGAATAAACAACCGGTACCAGTTTGGCCCCCCCGATTACAAATTTGATAATGGAGAGGCCCAACAACACTCCGATGATGCCTCCTATACCCGTAACCATAAGGGCTTCTATAAGGAATTGTATCAATATGTTTCTTCTTTTTGCTCCAATAGCCTTTCTTATACCGATTTCTTTAGTACGTTCACTTACTGAAACCAACATTATGTTCATTATTCCTATGCCGCCTACTACCAGAGAAATTGCGGCTATTCCTGCCAGAATAACAGTCATTACCCCTGTTATGGAATTTAGAGTGGACAGCATCTGAATCTGGTTGACTACTCTGTATGGCGGATTCTGTGTATTACCGCCGTAAATACCTGCAAGGAAAGTATTTAGTTTATCTACAACAGTGTTGGTATTATCAGCTGTAGTAGCCTGAATTGAGTAATTCCTTATAACTGTTGACTTTGTCAGTCTTTCGGCTGTTGAAGCCGGGATTATAATTACGTCGTCATTGGAACTTGCCAGCCCGGTATCTACCTGTTCAAGCTCACCTACCACCTTGAATTCCTGGCCATTTATTTTTATTATCCTTCCTACGGGATCAGCACCTCCGTATAAGCTGTTTACAACTGCAGTACCTATAAGAGCTACCTTCTGGTAATAATCTATATCCTGCTGTAGAAGGAACCGTCCGTTTTGGACATGCATATCCTTGATTACTTCGTAATCGGGATTAGTTCCGGTAAGGCTTGTAGTAGTGGTCGACTTGTTACCAACTTTAAGAGTAACATTGCCTCCGCTTACTACAGGTGAAAGAGCTTGGACAATATCCTGGTTTTGATTGGAGAAATCCTGCATTTCGTCATATGTAACATTTCTGTTGGAGTTTCTGCCTGTTATTGTAACCTGAACCAGATTTGTACCCAAACCTTTTAATGTATTCGTTATGTTAGCCGTACTTCCCTGTGCAAAAGCAACTGAAGCTATAACTGCACTCACGCCGATAATTACCCCCAGCATGGTGAGAAAGGAACGTACCTTGTTGCCGACTATAGCTTTAATAGCCATTTTATATGCCTGAATTATTCCCATTTACCTCACCTCTTTGTCTTCACATATTTCTCCATCCTGTATCCTTATTACACGCCTTGCCTGCATTGCAACGTTATTATCATGGGTAATAAGAACTATTGTATTTCCCCTTTGATGAAGCATTTTCAACAGCTTCATTATTTCAATTCCTGATTTGCTGTCCAGATTTCCCGTAGGTTCATCAGCTAGAATTATGGGCGGTTCGCTGACAAGCGCTCTGGCTATTGCCACTCTTTGCTGCTGTCCTCCTGAAAGCTCGTTTGGTCTATGATGAATCCTTTCACCAAGTCCGACACTTTCCAGTGCCATTATTGCCTTTTCATGCCGTTCTCTGCTTGACAAACCCTGATATATCAAAGGGAGTTCAACATTTTCCAAAGCTGTGAGCTTCACTAGCAGATTGAAGCCCTGGAAAATAAAA
Source organism: Bacillota bacterium (assembly GCA_030705825.1). GTDB lineage: Bacteria > Bacillota > Clostridia > Acetivibrionales > JANLFN01 > JAUZPR01. The sequence goes on from JAUZPR010000022.1 coordinate 15,632, forward strand.
CCTATCTTTACATTTCGTATTTCAGCAAGCTGATCATCCTTGAGTTTGCTTACCTCCACACCATCAAGCAAATACGTTCCGGATGTCGGTGTATCCAGGCATCCAAGCATATTCATGAGTGTTGATTTACCTGAACCGGAAGGACCTGTAATCGCAACAAATTCGTGTTTTTTTATATGAAGGCTTATATTGTTAAGTGCATTAATTACGTTATCGCCCATCCGGTAAATCTTTGACATATTTGAGATTACTATCATCTGTTTTCACCTCGTCAAAACGGCATTTTCATAATGATTCATTATGCTTAACTGTACAAACTTAATTTCCGCTTCGCTGCGAACCTCCGCCACCGGTGAAACGCTGAAAATTGCCACCTCCGCCGGCTCCCGATTGGATACGCATATTGCCGCCTCCGCTCAAGCCGCCTCCCATACTTCCTAAACCGCCTAACATACTACCGCTTTGCTTATTACTGCTCTGGGAGCTACTGGTAGTTTGAGACTGGATTATCGGAGGAAGTATGACCTGGTCTCCATCTTTAAGCCCGCTCTTGATTTCTATATATGAATCGTTATTTATTCCTACTTCAACCGGAACCATTTTTGCATTGGCATAATATTTTGTATAAGTCGAATTATTTCTCATTGCTCCGGATAGGAGTCCCATGCCTCCGCTTCTCTGCCTTTGAGTATTACCTGAACTTTGAGAATTACCTGAACTCTGAGAATTACCTGAACTCTGAGAATTAACTGAACTTTGAGAATTTCCCTGTCTCTGAGAATTTCCCTGATTCTGTGAATTTCCTTGTCCTTGATCGCTTTGTCCCTGTGAACTCCTTTGATTCTGACCATTGCCCCAGTTCTGGAAATTACCTTGGGTCTGTGAATTTCCTGAATTGTTGGAATTTCCTGAACCTTGCTTGGACATTTCTCCTATCGTACCTGCTTCTCCAGGCTTTCCTTCAACCATTACAAATGATCTTCCGCCCATTGTCTGAACTGCTTCCAACGGTACCACAAGAACATTTTGAGCACTGCTGGTAAGAATTGTTGCATTGGCATTCATACCGCCTCTTAACCTTCCATCAGTATTATCAACTGTCACTATTACAGGATAGGTTGCAACTCCGTTTGAGGAAGAACCTTCCAAAGCCACTTGGGCTACTGAACCTTTCAATGGCCTGTTGGTTGTATCCGTAAGAGCATCTATTGTAACATTAACCTGCTGTCCTACCTGTACTTTTGAAATATCAAGTTCATCTACATTTACGGTAAACTGCATGTGTCCGCTGTCCTCAACAGTGCAAACCGATTGTCCCTGTGTAACTGTACTGCCCACTTTGACACCGGTTGAATCCTGTGAAATAATTGTTCCGTCTATAGGAGAAACCAGCTTATAATTAGCCATCTGATCCTGTGTTGATTTGAGCTGATTCTGAAGACTCTGCATTGAGATTTCAGAAGATTGTTCACTTTGCAGCAAATCCGGATTATCAAATACAGCCATTACATCACCGCTGTTTACCCATTGATTCTCCTTGACATTAACCTTATCAACCGTCCCGCCCGGCTCACTTCTTATAACAAGCGAGCTGAAAGATGACAAAGTACCGTTGTCGGTACTTGAAACCGTACCATTAGGAGTATTGACATCAACATTACCTGTCATCCCGTTACTGAGAGCTCCTGGATTATTTATGACCACCTCGACATTGCATACCTGACCGCCGTTAGCAGAGGTATAAGGGACAGTGTCTACATAGGAAACAGTTGCTGAAACAGACTGCATATAGCTTGGAATGTTTACATCGGCTTTTTGCCCTATTTTTATACTTTTTGCATCCGTTGCATTAAAAGGGACCAGAAGCTTCAGTTCCGAATTATTGGTGAGTGTCAGTACCGCTTGATTTTTCCCGATATTGTCACCCTGTTTGATTTGAATATTGCTGACCCTTCCGGAAAAAGGAGCTTTCAAGCTAAGATTGTCTACCTGGGATATGTAATTATTCAATTGCAGCTGCGTAGTTTGAACATTGTTCTGCATTTTTTCAAGATTAAGCTGTGCATCGGTATTATCAAGGTCAAACAAAGGATCTCCTGCCTTAACTTTGTCTCCCTGTTTGTGATATATCTTTGTGATTTTTGAATTTACTACCGGTGAAATGTCGAATTTGTTAGAGGAAGTAACAGGACCCGAGCCTGTTACCGATAAGGTTATACTACCTCTTGTTACATTGGCCAGCCTTAATTGAGGTACTGAAGAAGTTGATTTGCCAAGCTTAATAATATTTGTTGCTCTTAACAGCCCTAAAACAATAATTACTGCTAAAACTATCGCTACTACTTTATATAACTTTCTTTGAAATATCCTGCCTGAAAAATTTTTAATTCCTTGTACGATCTTGGTAAACACTAAAAATCCCCCTTTGCCCAACATGTTGAAATATAAATATTAATTAAAGTTACTTACACAGCAAGTCATCATAACATATATTGTAAGAACAGAATGTCTTAGATTTGTGAGTAAATTATTAAAAAATTGTAAACAATAAGGTGATTGTACCCGTATGTATACACATACACCCGGATAGCTTATAGTAACTTTACCTAATTTAGCTAGAATGGCACCCATGAAAATTATTGAGGATCTCATTTCCGTAGCCAGTTCTTCAGGGATTACCGTATTATTTGCAGTACTGGAATCTACAATAACAACATTTCCTTCCCTGCTTATCTTGCAACCAATTATTTTTAATATTTCAATAGTTGCATCAACGTCTTTCAAACGGGGACAGTTCTTTATAACATTTATTCCTCCGTTCAGGACTGTTGCAACAAGAATTGGCAAAACTGCATTTTTTGCACCTTCTACAGAAATTTCACCGCACAATTTTTGACCGCCTGTCATAACCAGCCTGTTCACATTCCAACACCTCCGTAAAAACCCCGGTAAAACAATAAAAATAGGAATAGAAAATAAACACCATAATATATGTTATGCTGGGTTTACAAAAGTGTTACTTTTGCCTTGAAACGGGCGTATAAGCCTGTACGTAATTGGTTTGAAAAAATGCGGTTTTGTAAAGTGAACACGGACCGTTGTTCTTAAAAATAAGCAAAAAAAATGGGACTATCTGAAGTCTCATTTTTTGTTTATATTTAAAATTACTAATTTATCTTATTTATTCTTTCTTGAAGATCTTTCCAATTCCTTGACTACCGAAAATATTTTTTCGGAAGCATCTAAAATACCCATTTTTCTGGAGTTTCTTGACATCCTTGCAAGCTGATCCTTATCCTTAAGCAGGTCTTTTATCTGGTTGTACAGAATATCAGGGTTCAAATCCTTTTCCAGGATAACTACTGCCGCTCCCTGTGATTCCAGTGCTCTTGCATTATATTCCTGATGGTTTGCCGTAACAAAAGGCGAAGGGATTATTACTGCCGGCAGCCCAAGGGCTGTGATCTCACTCATGGTTATTGCTCCCCCGCGGCATACTATCAAGTCGGCTGCCGAATATACATCAGCCGCATCATATATGTACGGAACAATTTTAACAAAATTCTCATCTATCCCGTTTGCATCGGCTTTAAGCTTGTCAAACTGGGCTTCACCTGTTGCGAAAACAATATTGAATTCACCATTTGAATAATATTTTTTAAGCATTTCGACTACAGCCGTATTAATGTTGCCGGCGCCTCTGCTTCCGCCTACAACGACTACAAGCTGTTTGTCGGGACTTATACCCATTTTCGTCCTGCCGGAAGCACGGTCTGCTTCAACAATTTCATTTCTTACCGGATTTCCGGTCAAAATTATCTTCTTTTCATTTTTAAAATACTTCTTAGCTTCCTTGAAGCTGATTGCCACTATATCTACGAACCTTGACAGCAGCTTGTTTGTAACTCCGGGAAAAGCGTTCTGTTCATGTATCAATGTCGGAATCTTGAGCCTTGCAGCCATAAATAGCACCGGTCCACATACATATCCTCCCGTACCAATTACAATATCGGGCTTGAATTGCTTTATTATTCTTCTTGCTTCAAATACACCCTGAAACATTTCCTTAAAAGCAACAAATGTATCAAGCGATAATTTTCTTTTAAAGCCTCTTACTGTGATAAGCTTCAGCTCGAAGCCTTCCCTTGGAACAAGCTTTGTTTCAAGTCCTTTTTGAGTACCAATGAAAATGATTTCGGAATCAGGGGCTTTCTGTTTTATATATTTTGCTATTGCCAAACCCGGATTTATGTGACCCGCTGTTCCGCCTCCTGCAATTATTACCCTCATTTGTAAACACCTCATATCCGTTCATTATTTGCATACCTGGATATATTAAGCAAGACACCCACTCCACATAACAGGAATACCAGAGCAGTACCTCCTGCACTGAAAAACGGGAGCGGCATACCGGTTACCGGCATGGATGATGTAACTACCGCAACATTCAAAACCACCTGTACAGCAATAAGTGCTGTTATACCTACTGCAAGAAGGCTCCCGAAAGTATCTGGTGCATTCATTGCAATTTTGATTCCTCTCCATATGAAAATAAGGAAAAGTATAAGCACTACCAGAACTCCTATAAATCCTAATTCTTCTGCCAGAATGGACAGAATAAAATCGTTCTGCGGTTCGGGTATGTATAGAAATTTCTGAAGACTTTTACCCAAACCCTTGCCGAATAGTCCGCCCGAACCTATGGCATAAAGTGACTGCACTATCTGGTAGCCGTCTCCCCTTATATCATTCCAGGGATTGATAAATGATACAAGACGTGCCATTCTGTAGGGTTCTACAATTACAGCACCTATCAAACCTGCAATTGCAGGTATGGATATTATAAAGAAATGCTTTAATTTGGCTCCTGCGCAGAATAATATTATGACTGAAACGAACACAATTATAATAACACAGCTGAAATGTGGTTCCAGCATAATAAATCCTACAAATACCCCAAGTAAAACTATGTATGGAACAAAGCCGCGCATAAAGGAAGATAGTTGGTCTTTCCTTTTTGAAAGGCTGAATGCAAGGAAAGCTATTATTGCAAGCTTTGCGAGTTCAGATGGCTGTATTGACTGACCGCCTATCAAGAACCACCTCCGGGCTCCGTTTTCCCAGTGGCCTACTCCAGGTATCCATACTACGGCAAGCAGAAACAAGCATATGGCCAGCAGTATGGGAGAAAGCTTTCCAAGCTTTCTGTAATCTATATTCATAAATATCAGCATGCCTACAATACCTATTCCGGCATCGATAAGCTGTTTTTTCAAAAAGAAATAAATATCGTGATTTTTAGTGTAACTGTATGCGGATGGTCCACTGGCACTTGCAACCATTATTATTCCAAACGCCAACAGTATCAGTACGGTTATAAATATACCGAAATCCACGGGTTTTTGGCCTTTCATTTTACCTCCATGTCTACAGCCTTAAGACAGAGTCCCTAAAGCCATACCTTAACGGTAATTTCTGCTTCAATTTCGTTCTTTCTGCTGCCGTACTTTTTTAATTAACTGGTACAATGATTAATATTATCCTAAAGTAAGCTGTCAATATTAAGAAATCCTCTATCAAAAAAACTTGAATCCAAGCGAAAGCATACCTATAAAACATAATATAACGGTAACTGCCCAGAATACATAAACAACTTTTGTTTCCTTCCACCCGGACAACTCAAAATGATGGTGTATGGGTGCCATTTTAAAAAACCTTTTTTTCGTCAGCTTGAAATATCCAACCTGTATGGCTACCGAAATTGTTTCAATTACATATATGGCTCCGACAATCAATATTACAAGCGGAAGCTTCATCATAACCGCAATGGCTCCTATAGCCCCGCCAAGAGCTAGCGAACCCGTATCACCCATAAAGACCTTGGCCGGATGTATGTTAAAGGCAAGGAATCCAAGGCATCCTCCGGCAATTATAGATGAAAATACTTTTATATAATCCCAGTCGTTCCTAGTCATGGCAACTAATGTGAAAAACACTGCTACTATCAGTGTAACCCCTGCTGCAAGTCCATCCAATCCATCAGTCAAGTTAACACCATTATTTAAAGCTATAAGGAAAAATATTATAAAAGGTATGTAAAGCCATGCCAGATTAAAAGTCACGCCATGAACAAAAGGTATTTCAATGTCCGTCCCTATATTGGTATAGTTTGTTATGTAAAATGCAAACAGCCCCGATACAATTAACTGGCCTAATAATTTTTGATTGGGTCTTAAACCGTCCTTGCTTTTTTTACGTATCTTGATCAGGTCGTCAAGAAAACCGATTATACCAAACCCGATAGTTACGAATGCCATAGGGAGTATTTTAGGGTATATGCCGCTTACATAAAAATACACCGACACAATAATAACAGGTATAAGAAAAATCAAACCTCCCATTGTTGGTGTACCAGTTTTGACAAGGTGGGTCGCCGGGCCGTCATCCCTGACAGTCTGACCGAACTTCAGTCTGGTCAGTATGGGAATTAGTATAGGTCCAGCTATTAGAGCAAGCACAAAGGTTATGACAAAAGTAATTACCTGTATGGAATCAAACAATTTCTTTTCCCCCAAACCCCTTCAGTATGAAGGTTTTTATCGACAGCAACTAAGTTTCATTCGAAAGTAGAGTATAAATGTTTCAGCTTTTTAAACTTTCTACTATCTGTTCCATCTTCATTCCCCTTGAACCCTTCACAAGCACAACATCTCCGGAAATCAAGTAATTCTTAAGGAAGGCACAGACTTCGGCATTATCCTCAAAGGATAATACTTCAGCAGTTTCTGCGCTTTCAGCCGCTCCTTCAGCAATATATCTTGCATTTTCACCCACAGTAACAACAGTTTCCAAACCTTTTTGGGCTGCGAACCTTCCAACCCTGCGGTGTGCCTCTGGTGCAAAATCACCCATTTCAAGCATATCCCCCAGTACGGCAATCTTCCTGCTTGCTCCTGAAATATCCTTCAGAACGCATATTGCAGCTTCCATTGACTGAGGACTTGCATTATATGCATCGTCAATAATTTTAATCCCGTTATTGGTTATTATATTCAACCTCATTTTGCCGGGGCTGAAGGCTCTTATTCCTTCAATCATGCTTTCAACCGGTATACCCAGCCTTTTTCCGGCTGCAATAGCGGCAAGCGCGTTATAAACGTTATGAAGTCCGGGTACCGGTACATATACAGTATATACCTTTTGTTCAAGCTCTATGTCGAACCGGGTTCCGTTCTCACCAAGATTGTCAATATTCCTGGCCTGGTATTCATATATTCCGTTAATTCCGTAAAATACCGTTTCAAATGGGAGTGAACCCTTTAAAGAAGATAACATATCGTCATCTCCGTTTAATACTACCAGACCCTTTTCCGCAAGCCCTTCAAGAATCTCAAGCTTGGCTTTCATGATGTTTACCCTTGAGCCCAGCTTTTCAATGTGGGACATGCCTATATTTGTAATAATAGCAATATCCGGTTTTGCTATGGATGTTAAGCGGCTGATCTCTCCGAAACCGCTCATACCCATTTCAAAAACGGCAGCCTCATGACCCTGATCAAGTTTGAATACCGTCAAAGGCATCCCGATTTCGTTATTGAAATTGCCTTCGGTCTTATGTACGTTGAGTCTGGTGGCAATAGTGCAGGCAACCATATCCTTGGTGCTGGTCTTTCCGACACTTCCGGTAATACCTACTACAGGTATACTGAACTTGCTTCTGTAATACCTGGCTATATCCTGCAGAGCTTTAAGCGTATTTTCAACACGTATTATTACCTTCCCTTCATAAAAACCGGTGTCCACTTGAGTCAATGCGCCTGATGCTCCCATTTCAAGTGAACTGATTATATAATCGTGTCCGTCAAATTTTTCTCCGACTATTGGTATGAAAAGTTCATTAAAGCCTACTTTTCTTGAATCTGTTGATATATTCGAAAAGTCAGTGCCCAAATTGCCGCAAACCAAGCTGCCGCCTGTTGCCGCCAATATTTCTTCACAACTTAATTTCTGCATATGATCTCCAATCCGTTCCTATCAGTTAAATGCCCAATTCATCCAGAACCTCATTGACTACTTCCCTCTCGTCAAAATGTATGGTCTTATCCTTGAAAATCTGATATGTTTCATGGCCTTTACCTGCCAGGACAATTATATCCCTGGGCCTTGCATTTTCAATAACATATCTTATTGCATCCCTACGTTCGGTTATTGTAATGTATTCGGAGTTTTTACCTTTAATCCCTACTTCAATATCCTTTATAATTGCTTCCGGGCTCTCAGTCCTGGGATTATCCGAAGTAATTACCGTAAAGTCTGCAATTCTTCCTGAAATCTCACCCATTATGGGCCTTTTGGTCTTATCCCGGTCCCCCCCGCAGCCGAAAACGCTGACAAGTCTGCCGGGTGCATAACTTTTAACAGTAGTAAGAATATTCTCCAGGCTGTCAGGAGAATGCGCGTAATCTATTATTATGGTAAAATCCTTACCGGCATATGTGACCTCGGCTCTTCCAGGTACACAGACACCTACAAGACCTTCTCTTACAACTTCGGGAGAAATCCCCATCAGGCAGCAAGTTCCCAATGCTGCCAATGCATTATAAACACTGAAAGTACCGGGTATGTTAACCTTAATATCAATGTCGCCCCATGGAGTAACAGCTTTGAATTCCACACCGTTTGGATGCTTTCTTATGTTAACCGCCTTAATATTGGCATCGTTGTTGATTCCATATGTAAGGACTTCACATTCAGCTTTTTTCACTACCTCCGGTCCATATTCGTTGTCGATATTTACCAGTCCCTTGTCACACATCTTGAACAATTTTACTTTCGCGTTAAGATAATTTTCAAAGGTTTCATGAAAATCAAGATGATCTCTTGAAAGATTGGTAAATACTCCGATATTGTAGCTGGTGCAGCCTACCCTGTGCAATTCCAGTGCGTGTGAAGACACTTCCATTACTACGCTGTTAACTTCCTTATCCACCATTTCTGCAAAGAGCTTCTGTAAATCATAGGATTCAGGCGTAGTCCTTTCGGCATGAAGTTCCTCATTTCCTATAAAATTTGCAATAGTTCCAATCAGTCCTACTTTTTGACCCACATGCTCCAATACCGATTTTATCATATAGGTAGTTGTAGTTTTACCTTTAGTTCCTGTAACACCTACAAGATTGAACTTTTTGGACGGATAACCAAAGAACCTGTTCGATATATATGCAAGGGCGTATCTTGTATTTTCCACCTTTACGACTGTTACATTTCCTTCAACTTCTATGTCCTTCTGCACCAATATGACGTTTGCACCATTTTCAACCGCTGCCGAAACATAATTGTGACCATCAAACTTGAATCCCTCTATACAGACAAACAGGGAGCCGCTTTTGGCCTTTCTGGAATCATATGCAATATCGGATATTTCAATGTTCAAGTCTCCGCTGCAGTTTTCTATTCCAAGTCCTTCGATCAAATCCTTCAATAGCATAGTCAAACCTCCAAATAGGTATAATATGACACTGTAAAATACCAGATTTTATCTATTGTTATGGCAAAATCCATATACGATTATACCACTTTTACAATGATATCAAAAACCATTTTATAATAATTCAAGGTTAACAAATGAATATTTCCTGGATATTATTGACACTAAATTGTTGGTTTACTCATCAAGATCCATCAACCTGAATTCAATTTCAATAAGATCTCCCTTTTTAACTATTGCACCCGGTGCGACAGTTTGCTTGACTACTATTCCCACACCCTCGGCTTTTATATTAAGTCCAAGATCATTGAGGGTTTTTGTTGCCTGGGCTATTGTTTGACCTGTCAGATCAGGCATTTTTACATCTTCCTTCTTTTGAGTTTCATTGGTATATAAAATTACAACCGACTTTTCAGGAATAACCGCATCAGGTTTTGGCAACTGATCCAGGACAATATCCCCTCCGGTTCCTTCCACCTTGAAGTCCAAACCGTACTGTGCCAATGTTCTTTTAGCATTTTCAACAGTCTGGCTTCTTGTTTCAGGTACATATACATCCGAAACCATGGTTTCCTTGTCCTTCTCGGTATATCTTCTATCAACTCCAAGGTATTCGAGTGACTGTTCAACTATCTTGCCTGCAACGGGTGCCGCAATTGCTCCACCCATATGTCCGAATGGTCCGGTTGGGTAATCAAGCACTATAAGTACACACAGCCTGGGGTCATCAGCCGGGGCAATTGCCGAAAAGGATGCAATATATCTTCTCTGTGTTCCCTTTCTGCTTTCAACCGTTTCTGCAGTACCTGTTTTGCCGGCTACCCTGTATCCTTTAACATAAGCGTTTTCCCCAGTACCTTGGGATACAACGCCTTCCAGAATAGATTTCAAAGTATCGGCTGTCTCTTTGGATATGACACGCCTAATAGATACTGGATCATAGGTTTTAACCGCCTTTCCGTTTGAATCGGTCAGTTCTTTAACCAATCTAGGTTTCATAAGCGTTCCGCCATTGGCTATAGCCCCGTAAGCCGTTATCAGCTGTATGGGTGTAACAGTAAAGGATTGACCGAAGGATGCCGTAGCCATATCTACTTCTGTAGGTTTTGAATGTGTTATTCCCTTATCCTCACCAGGCAGGCTGATTCCTGTCTTGTCATAAAATCCGAAGTTTTTTACATATTTATAGAACCTGTTAATCCCCAATGCCTGAGCAACTCTTACAAATACAGGGTTGCAGGAATTGTAGACACCCTGGGTAAAAGTTTCGGCACCATGTGGTTTTGATCTCCAACACTTTATAGTCCATCCTCCTACCTTAACAGGCAGATCTGTAACCTGGTCATTTGGATGGATTACACCTTCTTCCAGCCCGGCTGCAGATGTAAATGCTTTAAAAGTTGATCCCGGTTCATATGAATCGGCAACTGCCTTGTCTCTCCAAACTGTTTTGAATAAAGTCTCAACGCTCTTTGAATCATTTGGATTCCAAGTGCTTGGATCTATACCCTGCGGTGCGGCCCAGGGATTGTTCAGGTCAAAATCCGGTTTGGAGGCCAATGCCAATATGTCTCCGTTTCTTGGATCCATTACAATGACCTCTCCGCCGTTAATTGCCTTGTTGTCTGCTATAGCTGTTTCAAGTTCTTTTTCAGCGATTGCCTGAATTGTTTCATCTATTGTCAGTACTACATTTAATCCATCCTGTGGGTCGATATGCTTTTCTTCACTGAATGGGACTGAATTGCCGCGTGCATCGGCTTCACTCATTATTCTGCCGGGTACGCCTTTCAAATACTGTTCCATGACAGCTTCCATACCATCCAGTCCCTGGTTGTCGGAACCTGTAAAACCTATTACATGGCTGGCAAGATTATTATAAGGATAATAGCGTTTTGTATCCTCATCTAAAAAAATACAATTGGTTAGCTTCTGATCTATCACCCACTGGCGGACCTCATCCCCCAAACTTTTATCTATTTTTTTCTTTACAATCTGATACCTGTTTTTTGCAGTTATCAGTTTTAATACCTTTGCTTTGTCCATTTTCAATATTTCAGACAGCTTCTGTGATATCATGTCCGTATCCCTGCCTGAAATTTTTAGAGCTTGCGGATTAACCGATATGGTTTCTGCCGAGGCACTTACAGCCAAAGGTTTTAAGTTTCTGTCTGTTATCATTCCCCTTTTAGGGTTAATAACCCTCTCCAGATTCTGCTGCTGAAACGCCTTCTTTTGATACCACTCGCCGTTAACAATCTGGATCCAAGCAAGTCTTACAATTAAGACGGTAATAAGAAGTGTAAAAATTCCGAGAAGATATAACAATCTCCTCTTTGTCAACAACCCTAGACCTGCCAAAAATAATACCCCCTATTATGATACATATTAAAGAAAAATATCATAAGTAGATTCACATTTCCTATCCTTTGGTATTATTCCATACTTATCCTTTGTGGGTTGTTCATTTATCTATAAAATTTATTCAGTTAATTTGTACTACCCAATATGTACATATTCAGAAATTATGATAATATACCTCTTTTCTAACCGACTTTTGGATTTGCTCTATAGTAAAAATCAGAACCATTATCCTCCAGATTTCAATCTTTATTGTTAAATATAAAACGGCTGTGGTAAAATACCACAGCCATGATTTTTATTTTATGGTTCAATCAAGTATATGAGCCAGTTTGCCAACATCATCAAGCAAAGCGGCAAATATATTGTCTGATTTTTTAGCATCTTTATAGTTTTCAGCAACTTCAGTGAAATCCTGCTTAGGTATATTTACATATACAACTTGAAACTTATCCGGTTTTTGCATACCTAATCTGGTTTCTGCAATTTCCCTTATCCGGTTCAAATCTGTAGCTCTTTCAATATCAACTTTAAGTACTGAATTTTTGCTTTTTATATCTTCATATTTTTGATTTACACTTGAAACCTGATAATTCATTTCAGTAATAATTGAATAGCGGATCATTATTGCAAAGCATGCTGCAAATAGTGCCAAAGTAAAGAATATAGCCTTAGTCCTGGCTTTATTGTTTGTTCTATAATGTTTTTTGACACTGGGCCGTTTTTTTTCTTCAAATATGGTATTTATATCATAATCAAGCTGCCTTGCAGTAGAACCATATACGTAGTTACTTTCGTTTACTGACATCCGTGTTCACCCCAACTACGATTTTTTCCTTTAAAGATAGTCTATCCGAGGGCTGGGATTAATCAGCCCTCGGAAAAAAATCAACACTTTTTATGAATTTTTTCTTTAGTACATTACTGCTGTCTTTCTTTAAGTTAAATATTTTCCTTGGTTTCTTATCCATTAGGCTTTGGTACTTTAATAATTTCTTTTGTATCTTTGCTAGCTTTTGTAAATCAAGTAAGTCATCTTTGGTCTATTTAAAATTTATCTTTAGATGTCTGATTTTCAATCCGCTCTATTACCCTGAGCTTTGAACTTCTGGCTCTGGGATTTTCATTCAGTTCCTTCTCCGATGGTGTTATGGGCTTCCTGGTGATATTTATCGCCTGTCTTACAGCTCCGCAGACACATACCGGAAAATCCGAAGGGCACGTACATGGATTGACTTTTTTTGAAAATGAATTCTTTACAATTCTGTCTTCCAGTGAGTGAAAAGTAATTATGCATAACCGTCCACCCTGATGTAAAACTTCAACTGCGTCTTCAACTGCCTGCTCAAGAGCACCAAGTTCATCATTTACCGCTATCCTGAGAGCCTGAAAGGTTCTCTTGGCTGGGTGTGGTCCATCCCGTCTTGCCGAACTCGGAATTGCTGCTTTTATAATATCAACCAGTTCATAAGTGGTAGATATTCTTTTTTCTTTTCTTCTTTCAATAATAAATTCCGCAATTCTTGCAGCCCAATTTTCCTCGCCATAATCTCTGATAATTCGTTTGATTTCATCCTTTGAATACTCGTTTACTATGGTTTCTGCCGTAAGCTCATTCCTTTTGTCCATCCTCATGTCCAAAGGGGCTTCCTTTTGGTAGCTGAAACCTCTTTCGGCCTCATCAAGCTGATGGGAGGATACTCCAATATCAAGAAGTATTCCGTCAACTGATTTAATTCCGATTTCACCTAATATATTCTTTATATTTCTGAAATTATCATTTACTAGTATCAGCTTAGCCTGGCTTATACCCGATAATCTTTTACGCGATGTTTCCAATGCGAACTCATCCTGGTCTATCCCAATCAAAGTTCCATCTTTTCCGAGCCTTTTGTAAATTTCAGCCGAGTGTCCGGCTCCTCCCAGGGTTCCATCAACATAAATTCCATTGGGTTTTATATTGAGGTTTTCTATACATTCATCAAGCAAAACAGGTTTGTGGTTGAATTCCATTTAAGCACCTCATTATAGCTGCATACCCAGCATAGAAAGCTTTTCAGCCAGCTTGTCCGCATTTAGGTTTTCACCGCTCTGATATTCTTCCCATCTGGTCTTATCCCAGATTTCTACTCTGGCAGCCATTCCTATTACATATGCATCCTTTTCGATCCCTGCGTATTCGCGAAGATTCTGAGCTATAAGTATTCTTCCCTGCTTGTCCACTTCACATTCGGTAGCGCCTGCAAAGAAGAACCTTACAAATGCTCTGGCATCCTTATCGGTAAGAGGCAGTGTCTTCATCTTATCCTCGAAGTTTTTCCATTCTTCCATTGAATATGCAAACAAACAGTTATCAAAGCCCTTGGTTACTATGAATTTTTCTCCAAGTCCTTCTCTCAGCTTTGACGGTATTATTAGCCGGCCCTTCGGGTCAACTGTATGTTGGTATTCACCATAGAACAATTAATTCACCTCGAGTTTAACTTTGCACCACTTTCCACCACTTTCAACCACTATATTGATAGTTTAGCCCATTTTTACCCAACAATCAAGAAAAAAGACAAAAAAAATAAAAGATAGGAAATAAGTCCTACCTTTTATCTTTATTTAGAACAGCCTTTTTCAAGCCTTTATAAACTTTTTCTGAATTCTATTCCATAGCATTGAATATTGCCCGCTTTCGTCGCATGGAAACACTGAGAACAATACCTATTGCGATATAGTTAGTAACCATTGAACTTCCTCCCTGACTTACAAAAGGCAGCGGTATGCCGGTTACCGGAAGTACGCCTATATTCATGCCTATGTTTTCAATGAAATGAAATGCCATCATTCCAGTTATACCTATAACCAGATAAGATCCGTACAGATCTCTTGAATTTTTGGCAATGTATATACACCTTAATAAAATAAAAACAATCAGGGCTATTACAACAACGCAGCCTATAAAACCCAATTCTTCACCAATTACCGAGAAGATAAAATCCGATTCCTTAACCGGAACACCCATATTCTGTGTCTGTATTCCCCTATAAAGGCCCTTTCCGTCCAACTGCCCCGAGCCTATGGCTATCATAGCTCTCTGGACATTAAAAGCGGCATCCTGCTGATATTTGTCAGGATACAGGAAAGCCAGGAATCTAAGTTTCTGGTATTTATCAAGTACAAAAAACCACACTCCCAGGAATACAGGTATGGCAGCCAGTATCATTCCTCCGATGTATTTGTACGGCAGTCCGCCGACAAATACTATAACAAACAGAATGAACATGAATACCATGGCAGTTCCCATATCTGGCTGTTTCAACACCAGTACTATAGGTATCATGGAATAGATTACAAACTTTATTATGTTTGCTTTCTTATTTTTTGTTTCTTCCTTTATTCTCTCAACGAAAATACAGACAAACAAAATCATAGTTATTTTACCTATTTCCGCCGGTTGGAAGCTTCCCATACCGGGGAGGTTGAACCAACTTCTGCTGTCCTGTTTCTTGACACCGAAAAACAAAACGGCAACAAGTAAAATGATACTAAAAATGTACAATATAAGTCCGAGTGACTTAAAATTTTTATAATCAAAAAAACATAAAACAAGTGCGGCTACAATACCTATAAGGAAGCCTGCTCCCTGTACCAGCATAATATGGTGGCCGCTGACATTTCCGGGCATAACTTTCGTCGCACTGCTCAGTACAAAAAGTCCGATTACTGAAAGTAACAGCACTCCTATAAACAAGGGGTAGTCAAATTGTCTTGAAAAATTGAGCCCTTTTGTCTTCTCAACAGAATACATAAAAATCTCCTTTTTTTAGAGCCCCTCAAATTTCAAGGCTTCATAAAGAAGCCCCTAATATGTTTAAAACCTATAATAAATTATAAGCATCCTGTTTCCATTATGTCAACTGAATCACTCTGGCAAAACGTAGCAGTAACTATTTTACTTTTAACAATCCTATCATTTATTCAGAGTCCTTTGCATCATTATCAGGTGTTTCGCCTTCAGGGTTGTCCTGGGTTACGTCCTTTTCAGCATCTGACAGCTTAGTTTCGTTTTCTGATAATGTCTCTGTTTCCGAAACACTTTCACTTTTCAGCTTGTCCAGAACATTTGCGTATTCACTCTGACCGATGGGCACTTCCTGGTTTGC
>JAUZPR010000220.1 GCA_030705825.1 Bacillota bacterium
AAGAATCAGTACATTGGCTATTGTCCCACCTACTGTAATTATCATTCCTGCCATAAAATTTTTAAATATCAGTGTCAGGAACATCATTATGGGAATAAGACCTACGGTTGTTACACCTGCCAGTATAATATGCCAACTGTAGGTAGCCATATTGTTTACAGTAACATTAAAACCCAATATATATGCACAAATGATATTTACAACAGCTACAACCGCGTACTGCAATATTACAAGAGCCGCCACATATATCATTTTTGCAGAAATTATGCTTATTCTTCCATGAGGCGAAGCCAAAACATTCTTCATTGTTTTTGACTGGTATTCGTAAAAAACCGAGAAAACTGCAATAAAAGACGTAATTATCGGTCCTACAAGATATACAAAAAACAGTGAAAGCTGCGAGTTAAAGTTTTTCCAGGTATAGGTACCGCCTTTTATCCAATCGTTCCTCTTTATTAAAAACATTACCGTTACAAGTATTATGGGTATTAGCATTCCTAAAAATGAAAGAGAATTTATATAAGTACTTTTGAATTTTTTGAATTCGCATTTTAAAAGTTTAATCATTATTTGTCCCCCCTATGCACTCTTACCACTTGTTATTGTCAGGAACCGTTCTTCAAGGCTGTGATATACAGGCGTAAGGTTTGATACGTTAATTCCTTTAAGAACAAGATTCCGGTTTATATTGCAGTTAATATCCCTGCTGCAGTAAACCATAAGCTTTTTGTTTTCGATTTCATATTTAAGTTCCATTTCTTTAATCAAACGTGCCGCCTCTTCAGGTCTGTCAACCTCAATATGCAGATAGCTCTGTTCTTCTGCCTTTATGGTCTGAATATCGGTTTCGTCCATCAGTCTTCCCTGGTCAATTATCCCCACATAATCGGCAAGAATCTGTACTTCACTTAAAATGTGGCTTGATATAAGTACTGTTATATTATGTTCCTGGGACAATTCCTTCAAAAAATCCCTCATGTCCTTGATCCCTGCCGGATCCAATCCATTTGTAGGTTCATCAAGGATAAGCACGCTTGGTGAATGCACCAGTGCATTGGCAATTCCCAGCCTCTGCTTCATTCCGAGAGAAAATTCCTTGACCTTCTTTTTGCCTGTATCTCTCAGCCCTACTATTTCCAAAACCTCATCTATGCGCTTTTTATTTACATTAAACATATTAACCGTAATTTCAAGATTGTTTCTAGCAGGAAGATTTTCATAAAATCCCGGAGTTTCAACTATTGAGCCGATTTTTCTTGCAGCCCAAAGCCTATCCTTCCCTGCGTCCTTCCCGAAAACCATTATTCCGCCTTCATCAGGTCTTATAAGACCCATAATCATTTTTATGGTTGTTGTTTTCCCGGCTCCATTTTTACCAAGAAAACCGTAAATCTTTCCTTCAGGTACATGTATGCTCAGGCTATCAACTGCTCTTATATTTTTATATATTTTAGTCAATCCCTGTGTTTCAATTGCATAATTCATTGTAATCTCTCCTCTCAAAATAAATAACACATAAGGTTTAGATTTTGTGACATTATTTAGAGAAGATAATTTTATTAAATTCCAAAACGGGTGTTCGGGGTAATATACGAAAATAAAAATCTCCTTCCCGTAGCAGAAAGGAGACTAAATATATATGTTTCTTTATAGATTTTCAAATAAGTTTCTTTATCCTGAAATTAGCTTCCAGCACCGGCCAATTCTGAGGGAAGTTGGAGCTGAGCTCCCAATAGCTAACTCCTCTCAAGCCATACTCGAAAACAAGATTGTACTTGGCTTGCATACTTCTGGCATCTTCAAACCATACCTCATGGATTGCGTTGTTTTCATCGGTATATCTGAAATATGGAGCCTGGTACAAAGTATCATACTGTATTGCCGCATGATACTTCAATGCCCTGTTTATTGCTTCGGGAGGACTTATTGTGGCTGCAAGGCTTTGCCCTGCTACATATGGAAGCTTCCAGTCCCTGCCGTACAAAGGCATACCCATCATTATCTTGTGGCTGGGAATTTGGGTGACAGCATAATTCAGAACCTTCCTCACCTCATTGACAGGAGATATGGCAAGCGGAGGACCTCCCGCCCATCCCCATTCGTATGTCATTATAACGACAAAGTCATCAAGCTCTCCATGGACCGGATAATCATGCGCCGGATAGAGCAGCCCGGGTTGATCAGCTCTTATTTTGGGGGCAATTGCAGTCGAAAACAAATACCCGGCTGAATGAATTCTTGGGACAATACGTCTTAAGAATGCATTATACAACTCCCTGTCTTTAGGATAAATATACTCGAAATCGACGTTCAATCCCGTGTACCCTTTTGTTTTCATTACATTAAGGACATTATTGATTAAGGTATCCTGGGCTCCGGTATTTGATAGAAAGTCGTGAACCATATCCGAGTCGAATTTATTGCCTCTGAAGTTTGTTATAGTTAATACCGGTGAACAGCGGTTTGCTTTTTGCAGCTGCAGTATATCGCCTTCATCCAGGGGTATAAGGCTTCCATCCGCTTGTATATGGTAACTGAATGTGCTCATGTATGTCAGATATCTTGAGTAATTTATAGCGGTTTGCCTCCCGGCCTCTCCCATTTGAATCAAATATCCGTTTACTTCAATTTCAAGCTTGGGTATTCTCAGCAGCTGCCCTGGAATAATCCGGTTAGGGTCTGTAAGGTGATTTTCCTGTAATATTGCATTTACACTTACTCCATAATGGGCTGCAATTCTCCACAGTGTATCACCCGGCTGAACTACATATGTGTTGCTTTGAGGTGTAGGTATCACCAAAGCCTGGCCCACTACCAGACTACCAGGGTTTGTTAATCCGTTAGTACTTATGATTTGATCCAGCCCAACTCCGTATTGCGCTGCAATCTGCCATAAAGTATCTCCTCTTTGAACAACGTAAATCTGCATCAAACATAACTCCCATTCGCGGGTTAAACCCTTTGATAATATAAATCGAAGGTTTCCCCTTTGTTTCTATAATAGCCTATTAAAACAAATGTGAAATTGTTAAAGAAAAATAAAATATTTATAGCTGTGATTCATTTCAAGGTGTTAATTTACCTATACCTTGACACCGGTATAATGTATATGATAGATTTAATCATACGCTTTAAACATTAGATTACCAAACAGGTGATAATATGAATTCCGAAGAAAAAAACGCAAAAGAAAGAATAATATTAGCTACAATTGAGTTGATAGAAAAAAAAGGCATCAATTCAATAACTACTCGTGGTATTGCAAGTACAGCCAATGTAAACAGTGCGGCTATAAATTACTATTTTGGATCAAAGGAAAAGCTGCTTGATGAAGC
>JAUZPR010000221.1 GCA_030705825.1 Bacillota bacterium
AAAGTCTCGGGGTTTTGACTATCTCTATTATTTCCATTCAATTCATAGTAATTAATTATAGGTGTCTTTATGTAATATTTCAAAGATAATATTCTTCATATTGACAATTTCGCCATCAAAGTTTTTAACTTGCTGAGAAAATGGTGTGATATAACACTTGTCCTTTGTAAAACATAAGTGCATATTCCGGCGTATCCGGACGGCAATTCCGGAGGCATCCGGACAGTAAACCGGAAACATCCGGACACCTTGTGAGTTGATTTGATTTTATGATATTTAACCATTCTTTTCAAGATTCTGAATGATTTTTTCTGCCATTACCTCCCTCATAGACTTCTTTGAATCAAGAGCCAGAATGTATGAGTTGTGAATTATCCTGTCCATAATAGCATCAGCAATTGTAGGATCCGGGAAAAGCTCATACCATTTTGTGTGAGCAATTTGACTGGCTAGAACAGTTGAGGTCCTGTTGTATCTGCCTTCTGCTATTTCAAGAATATCCCGGCTTTCTTCAAGTGTGTATGATTTGAGGCCCAGGTCATCGAGAATCAATAGCTTTATGTTTTGGAGGCTGGACATGAAACGGGAATACTTGTTTTCATTTTTTGCAGCCTGGATTTCAAGAAGCAGCTCCGGAATGCGATAGTATTTGGAGGAATATCCCTTGCGGCAAGCGGCATTACCAAGGGCACAGGCAATATATGTTTTTCCGCAGCCCGTCTTGCCGGTTATTACTACATTCAACTTTTGCTCAATAAACAGGCATGTTGAAAGTGTTTGTATTGTTTTTTTATCAATTGTCCTGTCTGCTGTATAATTAATATCCTCAAGACAAGCATTCAGTCCAAGGGAGGCAATTCCCAGCAGTCTTTTAATCCTTGAATTCTTCTTTGATATCCATTCCTTTTCCACCATGATTCCGAGGCGTTCATCAAAGGATAGAGCTTCAAGGGAGCTATCAGGGTTAATTAACATTTGGGCCATAACCTTCAATTTCATTTCCCTGAGCTTTTCAACAGTAGGGTTATTAAGCATTGATTCCACCTCCTGTAAAAGCTCTGCTACCACGTACATTGTCATGTATGATAATTTTTTCGGCTTTGTTTTCAGCCATGTTCTGAGTGACTTGCTTTAGTACCAGGTTGAAATATTTAAATGAGCATGCATTTCTCTCAATTGCCTCACGGCTGGCATTTTCCATTATCTCATCAGAATAGCTTTTACCTAATCTCATCACGCCCATGCATGCCCGATAAGTTTGAACAGGATATTCACGGCTTTCCAGTATACGTTTTATGAGTTCACGGGTATATGGCCCTGTCTTTTCAGCCCATTCCAGAAACCGATCAGAACTCCACCCTGATACTGCCCTATGGCCTTCAGGCATATGTTCAGGCAGTGTTGTATATCTCTTAAATGTGTTGTAGTTCCTCGGATATGCTGCAACCCTTTCGCTGCCGATATATATTTCAATGGTTCTGGCTGTGGCCCGTATTGAACATGGTTTGTTTATATGAGAAAAATGTACACTGTAGAAGAAACCATCATAATCAACATGATAATTGAACTGGACTTTAGTTTCCTTCCATTCGGAATATTCATACTTGTTTACAGGCAATGGCTGCAGGCAAGGCTTGTCTATACTCTTGAAGGCAGTCAAACGGTTGCCCTCCATCTTCTGGAACGGCCGATTGATGAGCCTGTCAAGCTGCTCTGATATTGCTTGATTGACTTCATAGAGACTAAAGAATTGACGGTTACGCAGGGCGGCAATTATTCTTCGGGATACATTGCCCACCATGTTTTCATCAGCTGCTTTATCCTTTGGTTTACCTGCTCTTGCGGGTACGATTGTTGTTCTGTAGTGCCTCGCCATCTCGTTGTAGCTTTTATTCATAACAGGATCAATACGATCTGATTTTGTAACTGCTGTCTTAGTATTGTCGGGTATAGTAATTCTTGGTACTCCACCGAAATACTCATAGGCACGGACATGTGCATCAATCCAGTTGGCTGTTTTGGTATCGGGATAGGCATAAGCAAATGGATAAGCACTTGCCGGCAATACTGCCACAAATATATATGCATCCTTTAATTCTCCCGTTTCTGTGTCTACATAGGACATAGTGCTGCCAGCCCAGTCAACTTCCATTTCTTCGCCTGCTTTATGCTCCTTGTGCATGGATATGTTATTACCTTTTTTGAAATTGCTGTAGCGTTCGCAGAACTGGGAATACATGATACCGTCGGGATGCTGTTCTTTGTATTCCTCCCATAGAAGCATTAGTGTAACACTCTTTTTCTTCATTTCTCGGAATATGTATTCCATATCTGGTTCGGGGGAGGATATTTTCTTTTCAGCTGGTGGATAAAGAAGTGACATTAATTGTTTGTCGGATAGATCAACCGGCCATGTTATTCCGGCTTTTTCAGCTCTGCCCAGTATCTCAGCAATTGTCGATTTGCCGCAATTGCATGCCTGAGCAATCTCTCTTAAAGATAGCTGAACTTCATGTTTTAATCTTAATATTTCTCTTGTTCTTGGCATTTCCAGCCTCCTCATCGTTTGGCCCCCTCTTATCATTCTGATAAGAGAGTACCAGTTATTTTATTAACTCGACAAGGTGTCCGGATGTTGCCGGAATGGTGTCCGGATAATTCCGGAATGCTGTCCGGATGTTGCCGGAATCAGTGTCCGGATGTTACCGGAATACGCATCCATACATATCTTTACTGATATTCTGTTTGTGATATAATATATTTATCTTTAAATTCGAGGAATAAGGTATATGGTTGATAATAAAAAAAGTCAAGTAAAAAAGTTTGGAGAAAAATTAAAGAATCTCCGAGAACAACATGGATATACGAGGAATGATATCGCTAAAGTAGCCGGTATCCAGTATGCAGCAGTAGCAAAGTGGGAAACCGGCGAAAGGCTTCTTGATATATTTACATTAGCTAAAATTGCTAAGTTTTTGAATCTATCGATAGACAGTATTCTTGAAAATGATATTCAGGAAAAGACTATAGATGTTTCAGATCTTTCCGAGGAAAACCGGAGTTTGGTTACTGACTTTGTAACCCTATTACGAGGGAGGAAAAATAAAACTTAAAAATTGTTTCATGATTTCATTTTTCGTGATATCAAACGTTGGCATCTATTCTCAGTTCTAGATATATGGATAATTGGAAATGAGACTGTTTCTGAACATACGACGCATTCTACACATGTTTGTTAATCCAAGATGTTTTGCAGTTGACTCTGCTATTTTGTTCAATCATAGAATTCATTATGTTGGCCCTTCCTGAT
>JAUZPR010000222.1 GCA_030705825.1 Bacillota bacterium
CACGCCATAAGTTGCAACTGCAAAGACATATTTTTCGGTATTGATTTTCTTTATAAACTCTTTTACAATACGCGGAACCCCCCACATATAAACAGGAAATACTATTCCTATGCAATCACAGTTTAAATCAACCTCTTTATTAAATAATGTATCAATTGGAATAATACTCGTATTACCTAATTGTTCTGCTATATCTCTAGAAACTTTAAGCGAATTACCTGTTCCTGAAAAGTAGAATATGTTTGTTTTCATATTATTTACCTTCCCGATAACCTATATAATCTAAAAAGTTATAGTATTTTACAATTTTGAATTATAATTACAACAATTATACCATAAGATTTCATTACATTTTAACAGAAAAACAGGTGAAGGCAGGGCTGTAAAACAGCACAAAGGTTTTATAACAAAAGAAGCATGACTGTTAACCCTCTGACAAGTTACAGTTAAGCTTCTTTTAATAATTTGGAGGCGCCACCCAGATTCGGACTGGGGATGAAGGTTTTGCAGACCTCTGCCTTACCACTTGGCTATTCTGCTAATATTTAAGCACAACAGCATATAAAAACAGGTGCTCTATTTTTTTCTAATACTGGTAATCGTGTTTAAATCGTAGATATCCTTAAAGTTTAGGCTTTTTAAAACTTCTAATAAATAAAGCTCCTACAATAGAAATGAAAAAAGGATTAAAAAGATACCAAAAGTTACTTAAAGTAATAATTGAAGATATAAAAAGAGAATCCCTAAAATGCTTATAAAAAGCACTTCTTGGATTCTTTCTTTTGGAGGCGCTACCCGGACTTGGATGGGAGGCAGATTATTGCATCTTCTATCTCTTAACTTTAGCTCTTATAAATGAACAAAGCTCATCAAGTGCTTTTTTAGACTCTGGAACGAGGGATGCTTGCATATGGAATATATGCCACATCTTCTTCCAGACTTTTAGTTCCGCTTCTCCCCCAGCAGCTTTATAACTTTCAAAAAACCTACAAGAGTCACTCAAGAAAACGTCGTATTCGCCTGCGTGGACTAACACCGGGGGTAACCCGCCCAATTCACCATACAATGGAGATATCATTGGAGAAGTTGGATCATTTTCTCCCAAATAGATTTTGGCAATACTAAGAGGGTCTTTATACTTAAAAGGATCTTTTGTTGCATTTGTCCTAAAAGTTTCACTTTTACCGGAAAAATCAAGAACAGGTGTAATAAAAACAAGTGCACCAGGCATTTTTTCACCACTTTGCCTAACCACCTGTAACGCAGATAAAGCCAGTGCACAGCCCGAAGAGTCACCCATAACAATTATGTCCTCTGCATTGTACCCATTCTTAAGCATTCCTTTATAAACTGCAACTGAGTCTTCCAGTGCTGCAGGAAACGGGTGTTCAGGGGCAAGTCTAAAGTCCGGCATATATAAATTTACTCCTGATGCTTTTGCCAATCCTGCTACAAACTCTCGGTTAGCAGGATAAATCCCCAAGCAAAAACCTCCACCATGAAAATATAATATAGCCTTACCCTTTTTATTTTCTTCACATAAAAACATCTCGCAAGGTACACCGTCTATCTCTATTTTTTTAAGACTTACACCGCTTGGAATACCTTTTGATTTAATGCTACTCATAGATTTTCTAACTTCAATAAGCGGTTTATTCCACATATTTGATTTCCGCAGCAGAAATCTGATAACAGCACCTTGAATACTGCCCATATAATCACTTCCCCAGTAAAAAAAATACTGAAGGTTTCCCTTCAGTTCTATCTTACTAAATACCAATATTTTCTTCATGATATTTCTTGCTGATTATACTGGCTTCCTAACAGGGACAAGAATTTGTACTGTTTTGTTATCAGGATAGTTACTCTCATATATATTAAGCATTCCTATTCCATTAGGCTTTAACTCAGCCTCTTTTACCATTATCCACTTATACAAATCATCAATGAAAACTTCTTGTATATCGAACATATCTCCGTTATAAATAAAGACAATATACCAGCCGCTTGGAACTGCGAATTCCTCATATTGAGATATATTAACATCCTGAATGGCTTTTTTCCCACAAAAAATATTATATTCACCGTTTTCTTTACCGCTACAGCTTACAACAGTATAGAACCTGTCATCATTAAACATTATGTTATTAGATGTCTCTAATAAAAACCCTTCTGTCTTTGCACTAAGAATCTGTTTGAAGTTTGTGGAGTTTACGCTTACTTTAGTTTGAACGCCGCCTAATGTAAATGTATCCAGGAACACACTATTCCCTTTAAGTGCTAATGAACCTCTATAATTTATTATATCTCTTTCAACAATACGTGCTTTTGGAGTTCCATTTAGTAAAGGCTGCATTTCCCGGAAGTTTACAGGCGACGCACCAAATTGCTTCTTAAAAGCCCTGCTGAATACCTCAGGATATTGAAACCCCAGCTCCATGGCAATATCTATAACCGGTTTCTTTGTTGATTTGAGTTGTTCCATGGCAATTGTAAGTTTTCTTCCAAGGATATATTGCTTAAGAGTTACTCCTGCAACCGTTTTAAACATACGATTAAAGTGGAAATCCGATATGCCGGCCCGTGAAGACAATTCTGAAAGCTGTAAGCTTTCACCTATGCAACACTCAATATGTTCAACAACTTCACTTATGATAGATACATATAAGTTCAACTTTTCACCACCATCTTCAGTTCGTCGTATTCTATTATAATTATAGATATTAATGTTAACAATGGCTTCCACATCATAAAATTTCTAATATATTGAAATACAATTAAAAAGAGCTTTATACTGTCAATTGCTTCGGCTATATAACACCACTAATTATCATGACTTCTATTGAGGGAAGAAGAGGACTCTTTTCTTTTTTAAGGACAACAAAAAGGACTTAAACCATTAAGTTTAAGTCCTTTTGATTTTGGAGGCGCCACCCAGATTTGGACTGGGGATGAAGGTTTTGCAGACCTCTGCCTTACCACTTGGCTATGGCGCCGTATAAAACCAGCTTATTTAAGCTGGCTGTTTTTGGAGCGGGTTACGAGATTCGGACTCGCGACTTTCACCTTGGCAAGGTGACACTCTACCACTGAGTTAAACCCGCGTAAATTCAGTGTATAATTTACAGTGTACAGTGTACAGTTAATCCAAAACATCTTTTAACTGTCAATTGTACATTGTCAACTGTCAACTGATTTTTTGGTGCCCAGAGCCGGAATCGAACCAGCGACACGAGGATTTTCAGTCCTCTGCTCTACCGACTGAGCTATCTGGGC
>JAUZPR010000223.1 GCA_030705825.1 Bacillota bacterium
CAACAATTTTATTTAACGCATCTGCTGTAAATCTGGCAATTTTAGTACCACCTTCAGCTTTTACAATTGAACCTTCAATCATATCGGTCGTTTCTTTAGCTGCATTAGCAGATCTTGCCGCAAGATTCCGGACTTCCTCAGAGACTACCGCAAAGCCCTTACCGTGCTGCCCTGCCCTTGCTGCCTCTACTGCTGCATTTAATGCAAGTATGTTGGTCTGGAAAGCTATTTCATCAATTACTTTTATGATTTTTGAGATATTGATTGAAGCTGCATTTATTTCATCCATGGCTTTAAGCATTTCCTTCATCTGATCATTACCCTTGACAGCTCCGTCTTTCGCAGCTAATGCCAACTCATTGGCCTGATTTGCATTGACAGCGTTCTGTTTAGTCTGTGCAGCTATTTCCTCCATGGAAGCCGTCAATTCTTCAATAGAACTGGCCTGTTCGGTAGAACCCTGCGACAATGCCTGGGATGAATCGGATACCTGTCTGGAACCGGATGCTACCTGTGAAGCGGCATTATTTATGTCGTTCAAAACATCATTAAAGTTTTTTATGGTAGCATTCATATCTGATTTAATTCTGTCAAAATCACCATTATAGTCGCCTTCCATCTTAGATGTAAGATTGCCTTTTGCCATCTCCTGCATTACGGAGGATGCTTCCTGGATAGGTTTTGCAACGGCATCCATTGTCCGGTTCATGCCTTCAATAATATCCCTGTATCCGCCCTGGAACTTACTTACATCACCTCTTATACTCAGTTCGCCGTTAACTACTGCATTAGCAAGTAACCCGGCTTCGGTAGTCAGCTCCCGGATTGCCCTCATTGCTGATTTACTTGCAGGAAGCATCCTATCATTTTGAGACCGTTTTCCAACCTTTTCGAACTCCTCAAGTCTGCTTGTATCTCCATTTCCAATACGTTCAAATATATCCTGTACACTTAATAATCTTATGCCCACAGTTTTTATAGCGTCGGAGAAATTGCCCAGCATTCCCTTGTAATCACCAGTAAGCTCCTCAGTATAATCGTTTTGGGCAAATTTACTTAAAATATCTATTGAATCATTAATAGGTTTTAAAACAGTTTCCAGTGTATTATTAAAACCTTCAACTATTTTTTTGTATGCGCCTTCAAATTTAGCAGTATTCCCTCTAACCTCCAAATTACCTTCAACTGCTGCCTTTACTAACATTTCAACTTCTATTTCAATGTTTTGGACTGCTTGCATTGCAGCTATCAATGCAGGTAATATTTTATCATTTTCAGACCGTTTACCAACAGAGGCGAACTCCTCCAGACGGCTATTGTCACCCTTTGAAATTCTAATAAATGCATCCTGTATACTTAAGAGTCTGTTTAGCAATGCATTTACATCCCCTGCGAAATCATTAAACAAACCTTTGTAGTTACCTTTCATTTCAACTGTGAAATCATTTATTGACATATTTCCTATAACCTTCATAGATTCATTCAAAGGTTCAGTTACGGCCTCCAGTGTACGGTTCAGTCCATTAATAATTTCCTTATACTCACCTTTAAATTTATCGGCATTGCCTCTAATACTAAGGTTTCCGTTAACAGCAGCATCTGCAAGTCCTCCAGCTTCTGCCGTTAGTTCCCGTATAGCCTTCATGGCAGATATTGCTGAAGGCATTATCATATCGTTTTCTGATCTTTTACCCACTTTCTCAAGCTCTTCAAGCCTGCTTGTATCCCCATTGCCAAAGCGTACAAAAATATCCTGTACGCTTGTTAATCTATCATGTACATGGTTGATGGTATCGGCAAACTCCTTGAAGGTGCCTTTATACTCTCCTGACATTTGTAAAGTGTAGTCGTTGACCGCCATTTCTCCAAGTACTTGTTTTGCTTCTGCCAGCGGGGCTTCAATTGCATCGAGAGTATTGTTTACCCCCTTGACCATTTGGGCAAAACCTCCCTTAAGCTTGCTCAGGTCACCTCTAGCATTGATTTTTCCTTCGGCAGCAGCTTTAGCAAGCATTCCGGTTTCATTAATAAGTGTATAAAGTGAATCTCTTACTTTATTAAGATTTCCGGTTAGAGATCTGAAATCGCCTTTGTATCTATCTTCTATCACTTCAAGGTCTTCACCATTTGACATTTTTTCTATGTAGCCGGCTGCAAAACTCATAGGTTCTACAACTGCATCAAGAGTCCTGTTGAAACCTTCAACCACTTTCCTGTAATCACCGCTATGCTTGGAAGCGTCTACTCTCGTGCCCAATTTACCCTCAACTGCTGCAGCCACAAGCATTTCAGAATCATTGATCATAAGATTTAGTGCCGACTTAACCCTGATAAGGTTGTCATTGATTTTTGCAAAGTTCTCTCTGGCTTCTTCAGTATATTTATCAGCTTCCTTAACATTAAGGTCCATGTCGAGATTTCCTTTGGCCAACAAATCCAGATTGCTTGCAAGCCGTTCAACTTCCTCCTTATTATAGGAGTTTACTTTTAATATGGAAGTAAGGTCTGTAACTACTTCAACATACCCAATATTCTCACCTTTGGTATTCTTCAGGTATGAGGTGTCCTGCTTGCAGTGCATCCCACACCAGTCAAAATAGCTTTCAGCCTTGCCTTTTAGCAGCTGTTTGATACCACAATTCTGCGTATTGCATATGTTGGCCCCGGCATTGCAGCATGCTTTTCCGTAACCTGATTTACGCTCCTTAACTGCTCCCTGTTCGATCATTAGTTTTTCAAAAGGCTTGTTCATATAAGTCCAGTTCATATCATTATCTGTTACATGAATAGGGAAAGGTACTGCATCAATAATTCCTTCATACCAGGCCATTCTTTCTGCAATTTTTTTCAGTGAAAGCATAATTTCTCTTGTATTGTCATTTACTAAAGTTTCTGTTTCGATATTTGTTTCACCAACTGCTATTTTATTGGCTATTTCTACAATTTTATTGAACGATTTATCGTTTATTAACTTCATTAACTGGCCCCTCCTTGATTAGGTATTTTGCATTATTAATTAATTTATAAATTTGAAAGTTCTTCTGCTTCATCCTCACTAAGAATTTTGCTGCAGTCCAATAGAAGTTTTACATTGCTTCCAACCTTGCCTATTCCCTTTATGTACTTGTTTCCGGCTTTGTTTATTTCCGGGGGAGGAACAATATCCGCATCGGATATTGATAAAACATCTGAAACACTGTCAACTATAAGC
>JAUZPR010000224.1 GCA_030705825.1 Bacillota bacterium
ACCGGTCGAGGTGGATACAAGTTCAAAGCTACCGTCTCCATCCAGGTCAATCTGCTCCACGTAACTGGTGTCAAGGAGCAAGTCCCAGGTTCCTGAAGTACCGTTATAGCCAACCAGCTTTGAAACTGATGAGGAAGCCCCGTTTGAGCCTGTTATCCATAATTCATTTACCTTGTCGTTATTAATGTCCAGTTCAGAGACCCCAACCCCTTCAACACCGTAATTTCCTATAACACCAAGACTATAGGTTTTGCCGGCGCTGTCAATGACTGCGGTTATTTCTCCTTTACTTTCATTCTTTTTTCCATAGAATTTTACTATTACATTCCGACCCAAAATATCGGTAAAGACTTGGGACTTGAGTTCAGTCAAACCGGCCTGAGGCTTTCCTTCCGGCAAATTCCTAACAGCAATGGGGGAGAATTTTGCATTAATTTCGGTCGGGACATCTGCTTTGGTTGAGGCTGGCAGGGCATTGTTACCGGTCATATCAGTGGCAACTTTTTTCACATCAGACTGACAGGCAGCCGTTGATATTAAAAGGACCAGGGATAATATTATCAGGACTATTTTGGCTGGTAATTTCATATTGAACATTTATAAATCACACCTTGTTTTTATTGCGATACTTAAATATATATGACGCCGGTTATTTATATAGGTTCCAGTTATAAAATCAAATCATAATAAAGCAAATTATAGTAGAAAAGTGTGAAATCACAAATATGTAAATAGGAGGTATCGGCATAAAAAATTTTTGGGAGATTCCTTATTGACTTGACGTAGTAAAATATAGAAAAGGAAACAAAAAGCGGAGAAAAATATGAAGATTACAAACGAAAATGTAATTAAGCAGCTGGAGCTAAAAAACCAGAAGGCTCTTGAGTACCTGATCAATACATACAGTAATAATGTGTATATCCTTATCTTTAGAATAATTGGTGCAATGGCTTCAAAAGAAGATATAGAGGAATGTGTAAGCGAAGTGTTTGTAGATATTTGGAACAATAGTACAAGGTATGATAAAGGCAGGGGAAGTATCAAGACCTGGATTTTGATAACCGCAAAATATACCGCACTGGATTTCAGAAGAAAGTATACTTCCAAAACTACAGCTGACAGTATATATAATGAAGACATACTTAGCAAAGAATCAGTGGAGGAATCTGTAATATCCAAAGAAACCGCAAGGGAGATACTTGAAGCACTAAATGAGTTGCCCGAAACAGATAAACAGATATTTTACAGAAGATTTTATCTATATGAAGATATCGAAAGCATAGCCGAAAGTATGGGGCTTACCAGGCAGGCCGTAGACAACCGGCTGTGGCGCGGAAGGAAGATATTGAAGGAAAAGCTGCAGATAGGCAGGGAGGAAACTATATGAATAACAATGAAGATGTTGAAATTTTCAAATTGATTGATAATGTTGACGGCCTGGAAATCAGTAGCTTTCTGGAGAATGCTGAATTTAACGATAATAGGGATGTCCCTTATAAACTTTCTGAAAAAATCAAAAAATCAACCCTAACAAAGATAAACAAAGGAGTTGTAAACAGGTATAAAAAACTTAAAATTTTCGGTTCTGTAGCAGCTTCGGTCACTTTTATCATATTGCTTTTATCATTATTGTATCCTCAGACTGTTTATGCGGCGCTTCAAAAAATGCTGCATTTTATACCGGGTATTGCCTCTGTCGTTGATACCGACAGTGATAGTGACGTTTATGTTTTGAACAAGCCGATCGAAAAAAATATCAACGGCTGTACCATTAGATTAGAAGGAGTTACGGTTGACAGTGAAAGGGCACTTGTTTCGATGTCGGGAAATACTCCTATACCAGGAAGGGGTGATGTTACTCTTAAAAATGGGAAAGGTCAGGTGTTTAAAACAAATACCTCCTGGATAAGCACAGGGAGCAATTGGATAGGCTCTTTTCAGTACTCCGGGAAAATAAATGATATGGATGCGCTTACCCTTGAAATATCAGGTGAGTTAAATTTAGAGATACCCCTGACTCTCGAGAAATCCAAAGGCTACGCCAGTTATTCCGAGATGGGGCCGACTGCAGCAGTAAACGGGATTAGCATAACGGCTATGGTTTCAAGGAAAGAAGGAAAGTATAAGGTGGATTTGATTTCACCGCCTCAAAAGGGTATGCATATATCATCCTATGGAATAAATGATCAGGATTCCCACCCTTTAGAGAAACAAATATCTCTGACAGGAGATAAGGGGGGTGTTTATGATATTGATACCGAAATCAATCAGGGGTTTGGGATGCCGAGGTTTGCTTTTGAACCAAATGCCGTTGATAATAAAGTTAGATTAAATATTCCTTATGTTGAAATTCAGGATGATAACGTTGAGGTACCGGTAGTATTCAATATTCCGGAAAAAGGCAGTGCGGTTCTGAACAAGACTGTGGATGTAGTTGGCTTTCATGTTGATTTTACAAGGATAGAACGAATAAGCGATATAAGTGTAAGAATATATACGGATGTCCATTTTAAGAATGATAGCAGCGAAGCTTTACAGTTTTTTAATCTTTATTATAAAAACAGCAGTGGGGGCTGGATGGCAGAGCTTGATAACAAAACTATGGCGATAAAGTATTTTGAAATAGATATAAAGCCCGGATTAAAAAAAGTAAAGCTTTATATAACTGGCCCGAAGATTACCAAACGCGGGCCCTGGAATATTGAAATTCCGCTTAATTAATAAATGTCATAAAAAACGGGCCAACACATGGGTTGGCCCCTACGTACTGAATGAATTTATTATCCTTCAATACTGGCTTCCACCCTTAACAAAAAATCGTAGATGGGTTTTAGCTTTTTATACCCGTTTTTCAACACTTCAGGCAAATCCTTTGAAAAAGCCAGTTTGAAGTCGTTCTGTGCACATTCGAAATATATGTTTTTTCTATCCAGCCATAATTTTAGATTTTCGGGCTGGTCGGGGAATTTGCTCCTTTTGTACATCTCGCCGCCTACAACAAATTCATTTTGGGACTCATAGCTTTTTAATGCTTTTAAAAATGCACTGTCCCTATTTATTATAAGCGCCCGCATTTTTGCCATGGAAGAGGTTTCCGCACCATAATAACCCACACCGTAGCTGGAACCCTTTTGATTTATCTCAAACCAGAAGCACGGAGAAACCGACATCTGGGACTTGTCTCTTAAGAATG
>JAUZPR010000225.1 GCA_030705825.1 Bacillota bacterium
ATTATCACTTTCAATTTTTTTAGTATTTACGTGTACCAACTCATATGCCCAGGGAGAAACAACCTGGAGAGTAGCTACGGAGGATAAGTCGGCAGGAGGATTCAAATCCGTTACCTATGCAAATGATATTTTTGTTGCTGTTGGTACTGAAATTGCAGTTTCTTATGATGGTGTTAAATGGAAAATAGTAAAAAGCATCGGCGAATATTTGTATAGTGTAATATATTCAGATGGAAAGTTTGTAGCAGTAGGAACATATGGTAAAATTTTAACTTCTTATAATGGGTTGCAATGGTGTGAACAGAATTCCTATACAGGAGATAATTTATATAGCATTATTCATGAAAATAATTTGTTTGTCGCAGTTGGGAATAGTGTAATATTGACATCTGAGGATGGTATTGATTGGTCGATTCAGAATAATAATTTTGTTGGCTTTTTAAAATCAGTCGCCTACGGAAAGAATCTTTACGCTGCAGTTGGAGATTACGGGAACATATATACATCGGTTAACGGAAAAGTATGGGTGCCTTTAAAATTGGAAACCAATATGTCATTTAATTACATTATATATGCAAATGACATGTTTATAATAGTCGGTGATGCAGGTTTTATATATTCTTCTATTGACGGAAAAGTGTGGGAAAAACATGACTTAAATAATGATCTGGTTATTAATAAAGTAATTTATGCTGAAAATCAATTTGTAGCAGTGGCAGACGCCGGTTTTATAATCACATCACCTAATGGCATCAATTGGACAAGTAATAAATATTCGGATTTTGGTTTGACAGACATAATATATTCTAATGGTACATTTGTTGCCGTTTCATGTAATAGAATAAACTCTCGTACAGCTGAACCCCGTGAAAACACGGAATATAGCAACTTACTTATTTCAAACGACGGTATAAACTGGTCGAAGTACTCCAATTTAACTAACAACAGCATAGATGCGATATCGGCAAATGGAAGTGTGTTTGTAGCAGTAGGCGAAAAGGGTACAATAATAACTAATTCTAAGCCTAAAGAATATATTCGGATTTCACTAAGAATAAACGATCCCTTAATGATTGTAGATAATTTTAAGCAGGAAATAGACCCGGGTAAGGGAACAGTTCCCTTGATAATAAACGGTAACACCTATGTCCCGATTAAATCTATTATCGAGGCTTTAGGTGGGGAAGTAGTCTGGGATTCAGTAAGTAAAAAAGTAACTATAATACTTAATAATAAAAAAATTGAATTATGGATTAAAAATAAAAAAGCAATTGTTAACGGAACCGCAGAAAAACTAGGTGCTGTACCATTAATAATCAATAATAGAACAATGCTGCCCTTAAGATTTATTACGGAAAGATTAGGCTGTGAAGTTAGCTGGAATAAAGCGGATAAATGCATTACTTTGGAATACAAGATTGAAATTAGTGATATATCTGCATCTCAAGATAATCAGAAAAGTGAAAGTATAGGTTATGATATAGACTCAAGTAATACAATAGTCAAATTGTCAGTTGCCAATGACATGATTGCAGTTAAAGTAATGTTTCCTGACAGCATATCAAAAGTTATATGTACAGGTGTTGACGGGAATACATTTATTAAGCCGGTTATTATGAACAACGGTGAATATATTTTCTTAAATATAGATGGCATAACTGCCGGCCAACCGGGTTATAGTTCAAATGTCCTTTTTAAAGAAGGAGATGTTTGTACCTTGAATTTTATATATACTATTAATGGACAGGAAAAGGTTTCAACAGTTAAAACAGTAATTCTTGACAGGTGGTTTGAAGAATAAATAGCAAATTTAAAGTCATTTGGAGAGTAGCCTACGATATATTACCTTATTAAGACACTTTGAATAGAGCCGTTACTATTAAATTAAAACGGGTTTAATAAATAAAAATATAGGCAGGTGGATTTACATGTTCTGTCCAAATTGTAAAAGCGAATACAGGGAAGGCTTTACTATCTGCTCCGGTTGTAATGTGCCTCTGGTAGATATACTTCCACAGGAAGAAAAGGTTATTTCAAGGGATACTAAGAATAAAGGCTTAATAACCAATAATTATCCTCAACAGCTGGATGTCAAAACCATTCTAGCCGTAGCATTTTTGTACACCGTAATCACAAGCTGCTTTTCGCTAATAATAAGGCTTGCAGTAGTTTTTGAAGATAAGAATATTATTATAGGCATGGGTGACTTTTTAAGGGTGAATTGGGCTTGGATGGCTATAACAGCTGGAATCATCGTATTGCTTTATATGTTTGGAAAAAAACTGAATAGTGATTTTTCAAGTATTCTACATAATACATCTATATGGATGGCAGCAGGAATATTGGTATCTATAAATGGATTGATCTATTTATCAGGTTCAGTGGTTTCAAGGGTATTATATATAATATCGTCAATAAAGGTTATCTGGCAGGGAGACATAAATACTCGTTCCATCTTTGAAAGGAATATAATAATTGACATTGTTTCTTTATTACTAATTCTTTGCCAGGTTGCATTCGGAATTTATATGATAATGAAAAGTAAAAATAAGAATTATAATCTGACTATGGAAAATCAGTAGGAAATCTCATCCATACTTATCTCAAATGGCCGATATACTTCCCACCCATTATAAATGACCTGAAATCAGAAGTGAAAATACAGGATGCTATAAAAATCAATGCTGTGACAATTTGTACGGAGATGTAAAGCCTGTAAAATTTCATGACATTATCAGGATTCAGCTTGATTTTGTCCCAGTCTTCTTTTTCGGCTTTTTCCCACACAGGCTTAATTATGAAAGAAACGAGAGTAAGCAGAGAATACACTGAGCCCAAGATTATTATATAAGTATTTTGACTTATAATAATAGACATTAATGCCAAGGCAAGACAAAATACATTCAATATAAATACCCTGAAATAATACCACATACAATTATCCCCCTAATTTATCCGCAATAATTATATACCCTGTAAAAGATTATAACAATATGAATACTTTGTAAGTCGATATAAGGTAAAAAAGAAGCCCAACCCTTGTCAAAGCTGAGCTCTTAAAAATATACAGTCACCTCTTTCTTTTCGATGTCAGGTTATTTGGCGGTGTTTTATACGGGTTGTTTTTCATGTTTCTCCCTG
>JAUZPR010000226.1 GCA_030705825.1 Bacillota bacterium
AAAAAGGTCAGTGGAATAAAAATAGTAGAGAAAATTGTAAGTATCTTCATTGTGTCGTTGGTTCTGTTGCCTATTGAAGACAGATAGGTATCCAGCATATTGGACATGATGTCCTGATAGGTTTCCAATGTATCAACTATTTGAATAAGGTGGTCGTATACATCTCTTAAATAGATGTCTATATTTTCACTTTTCAGAACAGACTCATACCTGGTGAGTCCCCCAATCAATTCTCTTAGGGGGAATACTGACTTCCTGAGGAACATAAGCTCACGCTTTATAAAATAAATTTTCTGAAGCGTCTTCTTGGACGGACTGGAAATCAATTCTTCTTCAACCTCGTCTGTCGCATCGCCGAGGTGGTCCAAAACAGTAAAATAGTTGTCAACTATAGCATCTATAAGCTCATAGCACAGGAAACCTGCACTTGATTTTCTTATATAATCCTCTCCGCTCAGTATTTTTTCCCTGACACCTGAAAAAATATCTCTGTCCGACTCACGGAAGGATACCAAATAATTTCCTTTCAATATAATACTTACATGCTGAGTTTCTGAATTTAATGTTGAAGAATCGAACTTTACCGTTTTTAATACAATAAAGAGACTATCCTCATAATTATCCAGCTTTGTCATCTGATTTGTATTTAAAATATCCTCTATTATCAGATGATGTAGTCCGAGGTTTTTTCCGATGAATTCAATTTTATCGGTATCATTCAGGCCACCTATGTCTATCCAGTGAATAAAGCCGTTGGAATATTGACGGAAAAAGCCATCGTCAATTACCGGATTTTCAAAAACTTTGTCCTTGCTGTACGAGATAGCTGATATTTTATTGGAATTTTGACTTTGATTTTCCATTAAATCCACTTTATATACCCCCACCCATCTTCCTGCCCTCTCCCCATGCGGGAGAGGGCAGGAAGGGTATTCCTTTATAGAAATTAACTATTTATTATCTTCACCCTTCTCCTGATGTGGGAGAAGGGACGGGGATGAGGGCTAAGATAAGGCAGAGCCCCGCCCCTGAACAACTCCGAACTTTTAACCCTGAACCCCGAACTTTTAACCCTGAACTCCAAACCCTGAACCCTGAACCCTGAACTCTTAACTCTTAACTCCCAACCCTGAACTCTTAACTCCTAACCTACTTTACTTCTTCAATTTTATATTCCAGAGTTCCAAGACCTCTCTTCACCAGTTCATCCAGTTGAATAAAGGGATTTTTCCTGTGAAGCCTTTCAAACAAGTGCCCGGAATCTCCAAGGTCCATACCCTGAGGTACACCGGAAGGGATTAGGTCCTCAAACTTTATAGCGTCAAGACAGGCTTTTTCTATAGCTACAATATCCTCTGAAGCCATAACGCCTATATCCGGAACCAGCGCCGGTGTCGTAAAGCCCCAGCAGTCACAAAGTGCCGTTATATTTGTAAGGAAGTTTATATAGAAAACATTTCCCGGGTCAAATACCTTGAGTACTTCATCTGTACATACAGCCATGCCTGTCTGGAAGTCCCTGAACTTACTGGCATTCATTTTAATGGCAGAGGTGGGGCATACCTTTACGCAGTGCTGGCAGAATGTACAGTGGTGGAAAAACACACTGTATTTTCCGTTCTCGTCAAATTTGTTTGCATTGTGGTTGC
Organism: Bacillota bacterium; assembly: GCA_030705825.1. Lineage (GTDB taxonomy): Bacteria > Bacillota > Clostridia > Acetivibrionales > JANLFN01 > JAUZPR01. The sequence continues at coordinate 1,650 of JAUZPR010000226.1, forward strand.
AGTTTGTTACACACATTTCGCAATGGCTGCAGAGATTTTCGTCCCATTCGATACCGCCTTCAAGTCCGTGAATCTGCTGCCTTGTCCTGTCCGTAACACATCCCATGGCTATATTCTTGCAGGCACCGCCGTAACCGCAGGCACCATGCCCCTTAACATGGGAGAATACTATCATAACTTCGGCATCGTTAATATTACCTGCTATATCTACATTTTTAAAAGTATTAAAATCCACATCTTTCTCATAATAATACTTTGCGGTAACACCACATGCCGGAACTACGGGTACTCCAAGATAATCCTCGGTATAGCCGCGATTTTTTGAACCTGTTACATCCTGATCAGTTATGTAAACTTTTGCTCCGTATCCTTTAAGCTTATCTACAAGAATTTTGACAAACATAGGATGAATAGTTGAATATCCGATATTTCTCCCAAGATGCATTTTTATTACTGTCCATTTACCTTTTACCTTCTCTTCCATTCCCATTTTATCAATCAATCGTCCGAATTTTGCCGGCAGTGTTACATCAGGATCATATTTGTCATATTTTACAGAAGAAAATAGTACATTAGAATCCATTTAAGAACCCTCCTGGTAATTTTTCATAGTCTGTTGTTTAATCTTTTAATGTTATTAAAAACAGTTTAGCTTTTATATTTATCCAAGTCAATAATAGAGCCGTATATTTACCAAGAATGCACAATTACTCTCCGAAATTATGAAATTTGATGGATAAGAAAAATAATAGCCTAATATATCACACAATTTATAAGGAATACATATTGTAGATTAGGTAAACAAAATTAGACCCGACTAACGACTTTAGTGTCAGGTAATTAGTTTATTTGCGAGAAATCCCGTATACAAAAGATAAGCTCTTTTTAATTATTTTGGAGGTTGCTATGATCGAGAACAGTTATGCCGGAACAATAGACTCCAATCTGGAGTCTGTAAAAATAAAAAAAGTAAAAGTAATAAGCAACAGCAGTTCTAAAAGCAAGATAACTAATCTTCTAAAATTTCTCGGCCCGGCATTTATAGTCAGTGTGGCTTATATCGACCCGGGTAATTTTGCGACAAACATCAGCGGCGGATCCAGGTTCAACTATAACCTGTTGTGGGTAATTCTCTGGAGTAATATGATGGCTATATTTCTACAGTCATTATCTGCGAAGCTTGGAATAGCCACGAACTGCAATCTGCCCCAAATGTGCGGTAAACTTTATTCCAGAAAAGCCAACTGGTGCTTTTGGGTGGTTGCCGAACTTGCGGCAATGGCTACAGATCTTGCCGAATTTCTGGGAGGCACATTGGGATTGTATCTTCTGTTCAGGATACCGATGATTTATGCGGGTTTAATTACGGCTGTGCTTACCTTTATGATAGTATATCTGGGAAAGTATGGGCAGCGGGTTATAGAAATTGTAATATCAATTCTGGTTGCAGTA
>JAUZPR010000227.1 GCA_030705825.1 Bacillota bacterium
ATTTATTAAAATCACAGTCCTTTTAAAAATTGGTGGAGGCGAGGGGTGTCGAACCCCTGTCCGAAACCATATCCACAAGTGCTTCTACGGGTGTATCCGTCAATTTGACATTCCTGACACGCATCCACCAACGGAAGGGTTTACGCTACCGTATCCTTTAAGTTCCGAACCGACACAAGGCTACCATCTGATCAGTTCCGGCATTTAACCTTCCTATGCCTAATTGTTGGTAACCGTCACTCGAGACTAAAATCATCTTGTATTTTAAGATTCTTATTATTTAAATCATACTTATACACTTTTCCTGAGGTAAGAGAAGTTATATATAAGGTGTTTTCTCCGAAACTTTTGTTGCCAAAAGCGAAAGTAGCGTTATCAATTTCTGTATTGGCGATATAAAATTTTTGCTTCCCGCCTTGATCACAAAATAATACTACCCCTGAATGACCAGGACAAGCATAGATATTGCCATTAGTGTCGAATGCAAGGGTATGAGGGCAGGTTACAGTTTTTTGTGTAATAATGCTTGCTTTCCCTGGTGTACCGTCAGAATTTATTGGAAACTTAAGAATTCCATCAGGCCCGCGGTTACCAACATACAGGTTTTTACAGTCTGGGTCGAATTTTAAGGAAAAGGCATATGTTAATGGATTTGAATCATCAATTTGAATCTTAGTTCCATCAATAAATACAAGCTTTTGTAATAATCTCGTATATTTATTAATATTGCAGCCGTCAGTTACATAGATATTTCCATTATTGTCGATATCTATGCCGGAAGCGCCAAATAATCCCCCAAAATTATCTTTAATCAGTGTTGTAACTTTTCCATCCATTGAAATTTTAAGGATTCTATCTGCAGCAGCTGCATAAATATTCCTATCTTTACCTATTACCATATCCCATATAAAAGGACTCTCAAAACTCATATGTGGATCTGATTTGATATCCCCCTTGGGTAGATCCCTGATGCTGCACAAAGTAGAGAAACTACCGTCTGGCATTACCTTCAAGATTTCCTTACCTTCCTTTGCAACATACATTACCCCGTCATCAAAAGCTATTCCTCCAGTACTTGCGCCTCCTAAGTCAGCAAAAACTTCTGCTAAATAGCTGGTATCGGTATTTCTCTCTTTTTGAGTAGTTTCCTCTTTATTCAATCCGGTAGTAGCTGTTGCCTGTTGATTGTTATTTGAAGACTTGTTTTGCTTTGTTCCTTCCGATGAACAAGCCGTTAATATATTTACTAGAACTATAAACAAAATAAGGGCACGAAATGTTCTATGCATTGTTTTTCCTCCTATACAAGTAATTTAACTACATATTATTTTATTTAAACCGTTAAATTAATTGTTAATAGGAAATTAAAATTAGCATATTGACAACATTTGTGTTTAATTCCTTTATTATTGGTTGTTTTTTCTGTACTCTGATGGCTTGCAACCGGCATATTTCCAAAACGTTCTATTAAAATGCGCTTCATCTGTAAAACCGACCAAGTAAATGATTTCTATGATAGATAAGTTTGTGTTTCTTAACATTGTGCATGAAATATTTATTCGGAGTTTGTTTAGATAACTTATGACAGTAAGTCCGGTAATCTTCTTAAAATGTTTATTTAATGTTGTTTTATTGGTGTGAAACTCTTTTACTAAATCGTTAATTTTGATCTTGTTCTGGTAATTTAAATGCAGGAACATGACTATAGGGTCGCTTTCCTCTGAAGAATCCGTCGATAGATTATTTTGATTTGATTTGCACCTGTCAAATATTTTACATAGCAAATTCATAAGCTCAATTAAGAGACAGCGACTTCTGCAAGGCCAACTTTCATCCGGCTGAAAATTAAGGGTATGGCTTATTTGGTTAATTAAATCTTCAACATGTTTTGATACTGAAGTATCTAAATTAACGGTGCTTTTAGTAGAGGTATCCCGGATATAGAACGGTCTTAAATACCAACGATCCTGACTGTCGGAGGAGGTCAATGTGTCAATTTCATCAAACATATTATCAAATTCAAGTTTAGAATTTATAACGCTTGGGTGGAAAAATAAGGAAATTAGTTCTATTTGTGATTGGCTCTCAAATTTAAGTGTCTCAATTTCATTTAGGCAACATAACATAGGAGGTATAATAATACTGCGGAAATTTCCTACTTTCAGAAAACCATTTCCTTCTTTTATAAGTACAATTTTATATCTCTCGCCCAATCCGGCATCTGAGCATAAGTTTTCAGTCGTATTATAGTACATTTTTACTTGATAGCCAGGATATTTTTCTCTCCCAACAGTTACTAATTCCAATTAAAATCCCCCCTCCTGAGTATTCTTACGTGATGAAATGGCAATCTACGAATGCGTAATCCAGTCAATTCCAGCAGTGAAACTGCCGCAATTCATGCCAATCCGGAGCAATTCAGACACCAAAATTTGATAATAATATATCAAAATTAAATAGTCATGTCATCACCTTCTTTCAATAGATTTTGACTTTCGAATAACTCAAGCCAAGTTCCTGAAGTTTTGCAAAAGAAGATTTCTATAAAAGATTCATGGAAGCATAAAAGGACCGTGATTTGATTTATAATCACAGTCCTTTTAAATTGGTGGAGGCGAGGGGAGTCGAACCCCTGTCCGAAACCATATCCACAAGTGCTTCTACGGGTGTATCCGTCAATTTGACATTCCTGACACGCATCCCCCAACGGAAGGGTCTACGCTACCGTATCCTTTAAGTTCCGAACCGACTCAAGGCTACCATCGGATCAGTTCAGACATTTAACCTTCCTATGCCTAAGGCCTGACTTAATGACGCCAGTGCCCCCAGGTGCAGGAACCTGGGACTGACGGTTAGCAGACTAAGCTGCTAAAGCGTAATTAAAGTTATCGTTTTTAGCGTTTAATTTTAGTTTCTCGTTTTTTAAGAGGCCAACGAGAATCCTCTACCCGCTACTCAAGTCTCAACAATCCCGTCGAAACCAATACGCCCCC
>JAUZPR010000228.1 GCA_030705825.1 Bacillota bacterium
AATGATTTCGGTTTTTTACGGAACAAATCTAATTTCCATGTTCCTGGCAGTATTATTTGAAAAGTTTTTTAAAGGCAGAATAATGACTATTGTTTATCTGCTTTTCTCAGCCACATCGGTAGTATGGTTCATGTATGCCCTGACAGACAATTTCCTGCTGGTGCTTTTGCTGCAGAGTATAGAAGGAACCTTACTTGCTGTCTGCGGCATATTTCTTGGCAGCTTTCTTCAGACGGTTCCCAACAAGGATTATGTCGCAAGAGTCTCAGGTGTTAACGATATAATTAATAATTCGGGAAAACTCGTTGGAATACTGGCAGCTTATTTGATTTCTGTGATAGGATTTACAAGGTTTGTTTTCACAATTAATTCTGTTTTTTTGTTTTTATCCTCGGCAGCTTTTATAACTGGGGGACATAAAGTGTTTTTAGAAAGAAAAGCTTAAAAATATGGAGGAGATTGCAGAATAGGCATCGAAAATTAAGACATATATGTCGATAAAGGTTGTAGATTTTGATAACACGATGTTATAATAAAAATATAATAAAATTCAGGCATTATCTGGGCTTTGATGAGTTTTATGCATGGTACGGAATAAAAAAGGTCTTGATTTATGTTTATAAATGTAACAGGGAGTATACATTACAATGGAACAGCTTTTTAAATATGACATCGAAGGTCTTGCAAAAGAACTGGATGTGGAAATTGATGAGATTTTAGTCCTTTTTATGAATTATATTTCAGAGATGAATGATGAAATTAAGTCTATGAAGTTATATTTTGCAAACAAAGACTGGAATATGCTGGAACGCATAATTCACAATATAAAAGGCGTCTCGGCAAACTTAAGCATTAACGATGTATATCAAACGGCTGCAGCTTTTGATTTGCAGTTAAAACAGGGAAAAACCGAAGATGCGGGTAATGAAGTCAGTAAGTTGGAGGAAACAATATTATCGGCAAAGGATGAAATAATAAAATTTTTCACAATCAAAGGGTATACTCTTTGACGGACTTTGCAACTGGAGGCTTTAGATCATGAGCTATGGAAAAAAAGTAATGATAGTTGATGATTCAAATACTGTAAGGTATGAAGTAAGATTGCTGCTTAAAAAAATTGGTATAACTTTGGTTGAGGTCGCAAATAGTTTGGGAATGAATAATGCTATTGATGAATACGGAAAAACCGTAGATTTGATAATAATGGATTTAACCCTGAAGGAAGAAAACGGGTTTGATTTGATCAAGTCAATTAAAGCAAGTCCAAATTACGGGGATATTCCAATACTCATCCTCACCGAACATGCAAACAAGGAAAATGTTCTTATCGCAAAGGAACTGGGTGTCTCCGGGTACATACGCAAGCCCATAAATAAAGATGAGTTGATTGACCGGGTATCTAAAATACTTGATATTCAGGTCGGTTGACATTTTTTCTAGGAAATTATTATCTCGTAGATTTTTGTCATCTTGTCAAGCATGGCTATGTGATTACTTCTAAGCATAGGCTTTAAAGCCGCCAAAGCTTTTAATATGTAATCTATTGATAACTCCCTGCTTCTGTTCTCCAATACATGATATTTTAAATTCCGATAAGCATTACCATAAAGATTGCTGAAATAAGCGGCATTCTCAAGCTGTTTCCTCTTATCTCCGGGATAGAATGGAGTCATAGTATTAATAATATCTGTAATCCTGGAGATGTTGTCGGCCTGTTCTCTTGTTGAAGAATTTCGGATATTCTTTATTTTTTCTATGGCATACAGACTGTCTGCAATATTTTTAAACAGGTTTGTATAATCCATTTTTCATAACCTCCAGTTAATAGGCATTAATATATTATGATATAAAACATTGAAATGTGTTGCAGGGTATGCCTATAATAAAAATAATAAAAATATAAAGAGGTATGGACTAATGGGGTACAAAAGTTTTGATGAGATTAACGAAAAAATTAAATGCGGTAAAGCTGTGGTAGTATCTGCTGATGAAATTGTCGATATTGTGGCTGAAAAGGGTGTGAAGCAGGCTGCCAAAGAAGTGGATGTAGTTACAACGGCAACATTCGGACCTATGTGTTCCAGCGGAATGTTTATCAATTTTGGACATTCTGATCCGCCTATAAGAATGAGTAAGGTTTGGCTGAACGATGTTCCTGCATATGCAGGAATTGCAGCAGTTGATGCATATCTGGGAGCAACCGAGTTGTCCGAAACAAAGGGCATGCAGTACGGAGGTGCCCATGTCATAGAAGAGCTTATAGCAGGTAAGGATATAAAATTATATGCAGAATCTTATGGTACCGACTGCTATCCAAGAAAAGAGATTTCTACCTATATAAATAAGAATAATATCAATCAGGCCTATATGTTTAATCCACGCAATGCATACCAGAATTACAATGCAGCTACAAATTCTTCAGATAGAATATTATATACATACATGGGAACCCTTCTCCCCCAAAATGGAAATATAACCTACAGCACTGCAGGACAGTTAAGTCCGCTGCTAAATGATCCGGAGTACAGGACTATCGGAATAGGCACAAGAGTTTTCATCGGAGGCGCACAGGGTTATGTTGCATGGGAAGGAACCCAGCACAATCCCAGCCAGTCCAGGGGCGAAAATGGTGTTCCGTTGGCATCTGCAGGCACTTTAGCCCTGATAGGCGATATAAAGCAAATGGATACAAGGTATATAAGGGCTGCAGTGTTTGAAAAATATGGTGTTACAATGTTTGTAGGAGTAGGTATTCCCATTCCGATTCTTGATGAGGACATGTTGAAATTTACTGCAGTCAGGGATAGCGACATATTTACAAACATATACGATTACAGTGTTTATCAAGGCCCTAGGCCGGTACTTGGAAAAGTTTCATATGCGGAGCTTAGAAGCGGCAGGGTGGAATTAAATGGCAAATCAGTACCGACGGCACCGATGTCCAGCTTGAAAAAGGC
>JAUZPR010000229.1 GCA_030705825.1 Bacillota bacterium
GGCGTAGATAAAAGTGCGGCAATAACTGTAGCATTTATACTTATAGTATTAATATTAATGTTCCGGTCGGTGATAACACCGTTTGTTTCACTGATTTCGGTAGGTGTATCATATCTGTGCTCAGTAGGTATACTTGGAGTATTGATCAAACTGTTTAATTTTCCGATAACAAGTCTAACCCAGATGTTTATAATTATTGTCCTTTTCGGAATAGGTACCGACTATCATATTCTGCTGTTCAACAGATACAAGGAGGAACTGGGAAACGGCTTGTCCATTGAAGATGCTATCGCTGCCAGCTACAGGACGGCAGGCAAAACAATATTCTTCAGCGGACTGACCGTTTTTATGGGCTTTGCCAGCTTGAGCTTCGTACAGTTCCCGATATACAGGTCTGCAAATGCTGTTGCAATAGGAATTGCAGTGCTTTTGATTGAAATGATGACACTTACTCCGCTGCTTATGAGAATTTTGGCCGGCAAGCTGTTCTGGCCCTCCCATAAGTCCTCAGGTCATAAGGATAGTAAAATTTGGGAAAGAATGAGCTCCACTTCAGCAAAACATCCCGTAATTTCACTGCTGGTTGTAGCTGTAATTCTTTCACCGATAATAATACTCAACGGACATCAATTATCCTTTGACAGCCTAAAGGACCTAAGTGCCGACAATTTGTCGGTAAAGGGGTTCAACCTTATTACAGACAAGTTCGGCGCAGGTAAGGCAATGCCTACAACAATAGTAATACAGAACAAGGATGCAATGGATAATAATGAATCCCTGGCTGCTATAGACAGTTTGACAGACAGGTTGAAAAAAATTCCCGGAGTTAAACAGGTTATGTCACCAACCCAGCCCACGGGTGAAAAGATAAAGGATTTTTATACCGATGCTCAGACAAAGACTGTTGTAAATGGGTTATCAGATGCAAATGACGGCTTGGGTAAAATTAAAGATGGACTTGATAAAATGAAAGCAAGCCTGTCGTCCTCCGATTTTTCACAATTCGAACAGATGCTTGCCGGTGGTGGAAGCCTCCAGAACAGTATGGCATCTTTGACCGATGGGTTGGAAAAGGTCGGTACCGGTATTGATCAGGGAGCCGCAGGAGCAGACAGACTGGCTGCCGGAATAACCCAGCTCAAAGCGGGTGTAACAGGGTTGAATGAGGGTCTGCAGACTATATCAGCAAAGCTGCAGGACATAAATGACGGTTTTAATGAACTTGGAAACGGTTATAAATCCATACCCACCTCATTGGATCAACTTAAGCAAATGGTAGCCTTGATGCAGGGAACCACTGCAAAGCTTGATGCAAAGTTTCCAAACGATTCAGATATTGCACAGCTCAAGCAGCTGTTAAGTAAACTCTCTGCTTCTTTGGACGGTATTTCTTCAGGTATGGGTACTGCCAACGGCAACTATGCCAAATTAACAGCAGGCCTTTCACAGATAAACGGCGGACTTAAGACTATGATCGACAACACAAGTTCCAAATCACAGCTTGTTTTGGGAATAGAACAGCTCGAAAACGGAGCCCAGAGCCTGTCGGCAGGCTTAAGACAGGGAAGCGCAGGTCAGAAGAAGATTATAGACAGTATTGCTCAATTGAAGATGGGACAGGGAAATGCAGAATCAGGAAAAGCTTCTTTAAGCAGCGGATTAAGCAAGCTGAGCAGCGGTCTGACACAGTTGAAAGACGGTATCGGCCAAAGCAGTGACGGATTGAAAAAGGTGTCGGACGGAATAAGCAAAAGCAATGATTTTCTGACACAGCTGACAAATACCAGGAGTTTTTATATACCAAAGGAAGCCTTTGCAAAACCTGATGTGACAAAAATGCTCAATGCATACATGTCAAATGACAGGAAGACCACAAAATTAACTGTAATACTGGATTATGAGCCGTATTCAGACAAGGCAATCAACCTGATAGACAAAATCAATACTGCAATTGGCAATGAACTTGACGGTACAAGGCTTTCAGGGGCAGAATACGGTATTTCAGGTGTAACCTCCCACTCTAATGATTTGAGGAAAATGGCCAATCATGATATAGTCTTTACCGAAATAATAGTATTGGTTGCCATATTCATACTTCTGCTGATTATAATAAGATCCTTCTGGATTCCGTTATTTGTAGTCGGGTCACTGGTATTAGCTTATTATACATCGCTGTCGGCAGTGGCATTTATATCGAAACAGCTGTTCAGCAGCGCGCAGTATGGGTTGTCCTGGAATGTACCGTTCTTCTCCTTTATTGCCACAACATCACTTGGAGTAGATTACAGCATATTCCTTCTCAGACGTTTCAGGGAGTATCCCGGAATTCACGTCAAGGATGCAATAGTTCTTGCGGCAAAGAATATTGGAGGAGTTGTAATCTCAGCTGCCATAATACTTTCGGGAACATTTGCAACTCTATATCCTTCAAACCTGATAGTACTTATGGAACTGGCTATCGGAGTCGTCATAGGACTCATGCTGTTATGCATGGTATTATTGCCTGTAGTTATACCGGCTCTAATTTCAATAACTGAAAAGATCACATCAAAAACATATACCGAAAAATCAGGCTCAAACATGACCTTGCGGGGATAAAGAATTTTAGGCATAAATGTTAAGACCTTTTGCTTCAGAGCAAAAGGTCTTTTTAATTATTCCATTGTTATCTGTGTACAGCATGCTTGAATATTTACCAGCTGGCAGGAAAATATATTACATACAATTTATTTATATGGAATAAATACCTGTGGAAAGCATGTATTTTTTCTGTTTATTGGCACTTTCCTTTAAGCTGCTGAAGATGGTATAATAACACTGTTCGTTATGTAATATAATTATTTTTAGCAGGCTAGTA
>JAUZPR010000023.1 GCA_030705825.1 Bacillota bacterium
AAATATGCACACACATTTCCAGTCCTCTCTGCCTTGTCTTGTGAAGTTTTTCCTGCGCTCTTTGGATTAAAACTCATTTTCTTAGTAAAATCTTAATATGACCAAAAAATGCAGGACTGTCCCCCTTTAAATTAATGCTGGTGTTTGAATACCTTGACTTTTGAAAAGTCCGCCGTATTGAATTTATTGACGCACAGCATGAAGAAAGCTATACCGATAATTGAAATGATCAGTAGGCCCATGTACGGCAGTATTGTGAAACCTCCTACATTATATGCAACTCCGGCTTTAACAAGTGCTGCAGAGGTCAAACCCTCCATTTTCAGTGTAATAAACCTGAATATGGCTGTCGTGTAAGTTAAAGGGTTCAAGTACACTATGGGGCGGAGAAATGCCGGCATTACTGTTGTGGGTATATATGCTCCCGACAGGAAAGTCAGGGGCATCACTACTACTGAGATAAGTATCTGATAATTTCCTGAATTTCTTGCAAGAGTAGCAAGATAAAGGCCCATGGAACTGAAGGTTGCACCTACTAGAACCATTACGCCCAACATCTCGACGAGGTGAATGAGGTCAAGATTAAGACCCATGAATACACCCATTATAACTATCAAAATTCCCTGGCATACCGAGATGACGGTAGATGAAAGTATCTGACCGATGGATATCTGGCTTCTGGTTACGGGAGATACCAGAATTTCCTTCATAAAGCCGCTGGATATATCCTCGATTGTACTCATTGAGCTGTTTAAAGCAGTCTGGAATACTGTCATTATTATAATACCTGAAATAAGGTAATTTATAGGATGATCCATGCCGCTTATTGAAGCTTTCATTACAAAAGAAAATATAAAGAGAAAGAAGACCGACATAAATATTGTAAAAATGAATCTCATCTTATCTCTTGTAAAATTAATCATGTTTCTTATAAATATTGCTTTTATACCTCTCATTATTCTCTGATCTCCTTTCCCGTAATGGCTATAAATACGTCATTAAGTGTACCCTTGTTGACCTCGAAATCAGTAAGGCTTTCCTTGAAAACCGAGGATATTTCCAATGTTTGAGCCAGCTCTGATGGATAAATAGTGTATATATTATCCTCAAGCAGGTATCTGATAGAATTCTTTTTCAAATAATCCTCAAAAATATCAGGTACTGAAGTTGTAAGCCTGACAACAGCTGTTGTATATTGGCTTTTCAGATTATAGGGTGTATCAAAGGCCACAATTTTCCCATGGTCTATTATGGCTACCTTGTTGCATATCTCTGCTTCATCCATATAATGAGTCGTAAGAAAAATTGTAATATTTCTTTCCTTCTGAAGCTTCCTGATATAATCCCAGATATTAGCCCTTGTTTGCGGATCGAGACCTGCTGTTGGTTCATCAAGAAAAAGCACCTTGGGATAATGTATAAGCCCCCTTGCAATCTCTACCCTTCTCTTCATACCTCCTGAAAGGCTGTTGACTATGGATTTTCTCCAGTCCTCCAATTCCACAAGCTTTAATACAAAGTCTATCCTCTCCTTGATTTCATTTTTAGGTACATTGTAAAAATCACAATGAAGCTTTAGGTTTTCTTCAACAGTAAGTCTCCCGTCAAGAGTTGATTCCTGAAATACAATCCCGATATCACTTCTTACCTTATTCTTGTCTTCCGAAACATCATGCCCGTTTATTTCAAGTATACCTTCGGATTTTTCAAGAATTGTGCACAAGGTATTTATTGTAGTACTTTTACCTGCTCCATTTGGACCAAGGAACCCAAAAATCGATGCTTCCTCCACATTAAATGAAATGTTGTCTACTGCAGAAAAATCACCGTATTTTTTCGTAAAGTTTTTAACTTCAATAATATTTGCTCCCATTATTAAGACCTCCTCAATCAATATGCTTAAATCCTAACATCCGTATTTAAAACGCCTATAAATGGTTTTTAAAAAATTTATAAAATGTTTATATAGCTTCAGCCGGGTTTCAATGCCCGTTATGTGGCCAGAACCGGGCAAATATAGTGAATTAAATAGATTACTCCATTTATAATTTTTTTAAGAAATTTTTATAATTGCTTTATTGCGATTTTAAGAACAGATTTTATAATAGCCTCATAATCAAAAAACAAGGAGGCAGTTCAATATGAACAAACTAAAACTTTTATATGAGGTTATCACTACAATGAAGAAAAAGGAGATAATAAAAGGATGCGTAAAGGTAGAGGGTACAAAGGACCAGGTCAGTGTTTTCAGCATGGTGAATGAATTTGAAAAGAATATGGCTGAAGGCAGTACAAAAGCAAAAATATCTACCGAAATGAATCACGGAGGCAGTAAAATAAAAAACGAAAGTATAATAGAATCTGACGGCAGCAGCTTACCCAAACATATGCTGCATGGACCAATGGGACCGATGCACTTTCACCGTCACGGACATTTTGAAAATTCCGGTGAAGGTTGTGAACCGAGGCATTTCAGTCTAAAGGGTAAGCTCAACAAATTGGCCTTCATGTTCGGTATTTTGAATAATATGAAGGTAGATGAACTTGAAGATAAAAACATTGTACTTTCGCTAGACTTGAATGATATTCCGGACGATATAAAAGAATCCATGCATGAACATATGAATGCAGCAAATAAAATTCATCAGCATGATGGTTTTATGAAGGAATTCCACGATATGGACAATCCTGAGTTTGAAGTAAAAGTACTGATCAATAGTAATAATGAAGTGGAAAAGGTTCAGATCAATTCAAAGGGCAAAAGCAAAGATGAGAAAAAGGAAGAACACAATATGAACTTTGAAGCTGAGCTTAATCTGGCTTGGTAATAAAAAAGCCGGGGACATTCCTGAAATTGTGATAATTATGCAGGAATGTCCCCGTTTATGGTATTATAAAGAATATAATGAAATACCGGAGGCAGGTATGGGTGAAAACCGGCGGTTTGATCGGTTCAGACAAAGGCGTGAAGATAACCTAAGACGCCATGAAGAAGCTGAAAAAAGGCATGATGATCTGAAAAAACAGCGCGAGGAATTCCAAAAAGTTCACAGAGAATTTATGCAGAAGAAAATGGAATTGAATAAATACCACAGGCATTTGAAATATTTCCGCCCCGGATTTATTATTATGAACCTGGCCGTATGGTATTTTGTATATAGATTTTCGGGTTTCAGGGGGCTCAGTATAATTTTTGCAATATTCATAACCGTTGGAGGAATATTGCAGATACTCTATATGATGAGCCTTGAAAAAAGAATAATAACTCCCATATCCAAATTAAAATCAGGAGTTGAGGAAATAGCCAAGGGTAATTATGATGTAAAGGTCGAAGGCATTGTTAGAAATGAAATAAGCCTGCTGATAGATTCGTTTAATGATATGGCCCATAAGCTGCTGGAAAGTGATAGGCTAAAGGCTGAATACGAAGAAAACAGAAAATTGCTTATAGCAAACATATCACATGATCTAAAAACCCCGATTGCATCAATACAGGGATATATTGAGGCAATTACCGATGGAACTGTTACAAATACGGAAAATATAAATAAATACCTGCAAATAATCAAAAACAACACTGTATATATTAATAAGCTGATAGATGATTTGTTCCTGTTTTCAAAGCTGGATATGCAAAAGCTTGACTTCAATTTTCAAATACAGAACATCGGACATTTTATGGATGATCTGATGGAGGAATTTAAATTTGAACTGGAAGAACAGCAGTGTAAATTTGTATATCAGAACAAGCTGGACAAAGACTATGAAGTAAAGTTGGATGGAAAAAGACTGAACCAGGCTGTAAGAAACATTATCGGTAATGCCATAAAATATGGTCCGGAAAATAATTTGAACATATCTGTTGAATTATATTACAAGGAAGAAAGTATTTATATAGGAATCAGGGATAATGGCCCTGGTATACCTGAAGACAAGCTTGAACATATATTTGACAGGTTCTACCGTGTAGATGCCGAACGTACAAAGGATTTGATCAGTACAGGTCTTGGGCTCGCAATAGCCAGGGAGCTGGTGGAAGCCCATGGGGGAAAAATTTCGGTCTCAAGTTCAAAAAAAGAGGGAACATGTTTTACAATAGAGCTTCCCAAAGCAGATGCATAAGCCGGGAGGGGTAAATATGAATAGTATTTTGATAATTGAAGATGATGTAAATATTGCTGAGCTTGAACGTGATTATCTGAAATTGAATGGCTACAGAGCCGATATTGTCCATGACGGTGCAAAAGGACTCCAAATGGCCTTGTCAGGGGCATACGATGTGATTCTGGTTGATTTGATGCTACCGAATAAAAGTGGTTTTGAAATAATTCAGACAGTCAGAAAAAAGAGCGAAATTCCAATAATAGTGGTTTCTGCAAAGAGTGAGGATATTGATAAGATACGAGGCCTGGACTACGGAGCCGATGATTACTTGACAAAACCCTTCAGCCCTGCAGAGCTTGCAGCAAGGATAAAGTCACATATAAAAAGATACGAAAGATTGAAGGGAACCGGCGTATCTTCTGAAATAATCAACTGCAAGGGCCTTGAAATAAATACCTCCTCACACAAGGTTTTTGTAAATGGAAAGGAAGTTCAAATGACATCAAAGGAGTACGAGCTTTTGTTGTTTTTTGCCTCCAATCCGAACATTGTTTTTACAAAGGAGCATATTTTCAACACTATATGGGGAGAAGAATATTACGGTGACGTGGCAACCGTGCCTGTACATATACAGAAAATAAGAAAGAAAATAGAAAAGGACACTGCGAACCCTGAATATATAGAAACGCTCTGGGGAACAGGTTACAGGTTCAATTCCTGAATTTTAAATATTAATTATATGTTATAATAACATACGTCAATTTTTGAATATGGAGAGAGTAAATGAAGCTTCCGCAAGAGTTTTTGAATAAAATGAAAAACCTCCTCGGTGAGGAGGAATATGAAAATTTCCTGGAATCATACAGTAGTGCCAGATATTACGGGTTGCGCGTAAACACGCTTAAAACCGGAACAAAGGAATTTCTGGATATTTCACCATTTGACCTCCAGCCTGTTCCATGGACAAGGGATGGCTTTTATTATCCCGAAGGAGAAAGTCCGGGACGGCATCCTTATTACCACGCAGGTCTTTATTACATACAGGAGCCGAGTGCCATGCTGCCGGGAGAGGTACTGGGTGCAAAGCCGGGTGAAAATGTGCTTGATATATGTGCGGCACCCGGAGGCAAGACGGTTCAGATAGCAGCAGGCATGAAAGGAAAAGGGCTTTTGGTTTCCAATGACATAAACTCGGACCGTGTCAAGGCTCTTGTTAAGAATATTGAATTATGCGGAGTCAGAAACGCAATAGTTACAAATGAATCTCCCGAAAAGCTGTCCCGGAATTTCAACGGCTTTTTCGACCGTATATTGGTGGACGCACCTTGCTCGGGAGAAGGGATGTTCAGAAAGGATGAGGATGCGGCAAGAAGCTGGGAAAATTTCAAATGTGAAAGATGCTCCTCAATGCAGCAGGAAATACTAAGCTATGTTGATAAAATGCTGAAACCGGGAGGAATTCTTGTCTATTCAACCTGCACCTTTGCTCCTGAAGAAGATGAAAAAATGATTGCTTCCTTCATTAATCAAAATGGGCATTACAATATAGCAAAGATACCAAGGATTGCGGGAATAGACAGAGGGAGACCCGAGTGGGCGGATGGAAATATTGGACTTGAGGGAACCGTAAGGCTTTGGCCTCATAAATTAAAAGGTGAAGGCCATTTTGTTGCCATGCTGTACAAGGAAGGTACAGAAGGCTGCCAGGCAGTAGACAAATACAGTCAGATGCAATGGGCGGAGGGAATACCGCCTCAATACAAGGAAGTATTTAATAGATTTGTCGGTGATAATTTAAATACCGAAATTAAGGGATACTTATATATAAAAGGAAACAATCTATACTGCCTGCCGGTGGAAATGCCCGACCTGAACGGCCTGAAAGTGGCAAAATTCGGCTGGTATCTGGGAGAGTTCAATAACGGAAGGTTTGAACCTTCACATTCCCTTATAACGTCACTGGATAAAAACGATATTAAAAGAACTGTCGATTTTAATTCCGGTTCAAGAGAAGTGTTGGCCTACCTTAAGGGTGAAACTTTAATAATAGAGGGTGAAAAGGGCTATACCGGTATTTGTGTTGACGGTTATACTTTGGGCTGGGCCAAGCAGACAGGGGATATGCTGAAGAACCTCTATCCTAAAGGTTGGAGAAAAATGAGCTAGTATAAAGAGGTGTTGTAATTGGCAGTAACGCAAAGGCTGGACAAGCTTCTGTCAAATTTCGGCTTCGGTACACGGAGCGAAATTAAAAGGCTTGTCAAACAAGGTTTGATCAAGGTGGATGGGGAAACCGTTAAAGACAGCGGTATGCATGTAGCACCCCAAAGCTGTACGGTGGAAGTAGAGGGGAAAATTCTTAATTATAGGGAATTTATTTATTTAATGATGAATAAGCCCGATGGAGTAATTTCGGCCACATGGGACGGGAAACACAAGACGGTGGTGGATTTGCTGCCGGAAGAGTTCAGATGCTTTGACCTTTTTCCGGTAGGGAGGCTTGATATAGACACAGAAGGTTTGGTCATAATGACTAATGACGGTCGGCTTGCACATGGAGTACTTTCACCTAGAAAGCATGTATCAAAAAAGTATTATGCTCTAATAGATGGAAACGTAACCCAATCAGACATAGATGCATTTGCCGAAGGTATAACCCTTGACGACGGTTATAAAACTCTTCCGGCCAGGCTTGAAATATTGAGCTCCGGAGAAAATTCCGAAATTGAGCTGGTTATATATGAAGGTAAATTTCATCAGGTAAAAAGGATGTTTGAAGCAACAGGAAAAAAGGTTAAATTTCTTAAAAGAGTTGAGATGGGAGACCTCAAGCTTGACGAAAGCTTAGAGCTTGGGAGCTGCAGAGAGATGACGCCTGACGAGATCAATATTCTTAAGAATTCCCAGCCAAGAGCAGCAGAAGGAGAGTTTATCAAATAAAAAAATTAGAGCTTTTTTGACATGACTTGAACAACGAGTTATAGAAAATTAAAACTTCTTTATACATGTAGGGACTAACATTTGCCGTGAAAAATGCACAAAATTTCTGTTGGTTTTTTGTAGTGAAGTGATATAATTAAAGTATATAAGGGGGCTTGCTTAATGAATAAACAGGAGCACCAAAAGAAAAGTTCTAGGCTGAGCATCCACGATAAAGTTGTACTTAGTGCATACGCAGATAAGACCATCGAAGCAGACATAAAGCCCGCAGAAGAAAATTTCATTTCAGAAAAAAATACTACATACAGGAACAAGATGGAAATGCTAAAAAGGGGTTGATAAAACCCCTTTTTTTTTAGCATTTATTTTAAATTGTCAGTCATTAATTTTATCTTGGATAAGTTTCCAATCGAGGTTATTCTAGTTGATCAATTCTGCTTTCTGAAGCATTCTCATAACCAGCGCAGTTGTTTCGGCTCTTGTGATATTGTTTTTAGGAGTCAACATTCCATTGCTGCCGGCTGCCACCTCTGATCTTACGCACAGTGCTATCGATTGCATAGCCCATTTAGCTATTCCACTGTTATCCTTGAATTTTGAAAGAACATTTGAAGCCTCCGGATCTGTAATACCTGTATCAAATTTACCGGTCAGCTTCATTGCACGGGCTATCATAGTCATTGCCTCTTCGCGGGTAATGGTTTTACCAGGCTTAAAGGTGCCATCGGAGTAGCCCAGTACAAGCTTGTAGTCGTTTGCTATGCTAATAGCATCGTAGTACCAGTCATCCTTATTGACATCGCTGTAAGAATCCTTACCGGTTCCTGTACGCATAAGGCCGAGTGACCTTACTAGAATAGCGGTAAATTCTGCCCGGCTGATACTCTTATCAGGTGCAAAGGTATCTTCGGTAACACCGTTGATGATAAGCCTTGAGCCTGCATCGTTCACTATATCCCTGGACCAGTGGTTTTCAACATCCTTAAAGGTCTTTGGATTCCATATAACTGAGTAGGTGCTGTTGGTCAAGCTATTGATTCTGGCATAATACTTCCCACTAATCTTAATAACGGTAGTAGGTACATGTGAGAAGGTTCCGTCTGAATTGAGTACTATTCCTGTTGTAATTTTGGATGGATCAATACCATCGGGTATGGCAACCGTACGTTCAACATAACCGTTGAACCTGCTTACATCAACAGTTTTACCGCTGCTGGCGCAGGTAATATTGAAGTCCACAGGCCTTACAACTATCTGGTAATTGTTTTTGCCGGCAGTTCCCTCTACGATATTGACTGTTACCTGAGGTGGAGTTGATATTTCAACATTAACCTTTATATCCCTAAGTGCCACCTGCGTACCGATCTGATCAGATACACCGTCTATGTTTATTTGTGAGGCTGGTAGGGTATATGTAACATTACCGGTCCGGATTTCAAGGACCGCATCCTTTTCCTCCATGCTTTTTACCGTTTGCCCGTTTAATTGGCCTACGACAACATCTGATGAATTATTGGTCGGAATCACAACCGTTGCATTTTCCTGAAGTTTTTCAACCACTTTACTATCGTCCACAGTAACTGTGGTAACTGTCCTATCGCCCTGGTTTGAAATAACCGTAGTTGCTGTGCTATCATCAAGGATTATATCCTTAGACGTATCAGGTGCAGGCGGTGTTGGTGGTGTTGGTGGCGGCGGAGGAACTGTTTGATTCGCGAGGGTCTTCTGTCCGGTTGTTTGAACTGCCTGTGCTGCATTGCCAGCCTCGTCGAATATGGAAGAACCATCTGCAGGCTTAATTTCAATTTTTTCCAAACCATTCGGTGTACCTGTAACCGTAAGGAAAACTCTTATTGTGGTTTCGCCGCCTGCAAGTGCCAATGCCGAACCTTCTGCCGTATTGTTGTTTTTCTTAACCGAGCTTATTGTTACGTTGGTGGCAATTCCGGAGCCTTTTGTAAAGATCAGATTAAAATCCCCTGCAGTTATACCATAGACACCCTCGTTAAAGGTTATGTCGATATAGGAGTTGTTGGTGGAGAGTTGAGCCGAAACAATTGTAGGACCGGCGGTATCAATCATTATTGAAAATGTATCTTCTTTATTACTGAGAGTAAGAACAGCATCATTTCCAAACCCGTCCTTTAAGGTACTGCCGTTTGCGACAATTGAATCACCTAATTCTACTCCGTTTGAATCCTCATTTCCTGACATAATCGTATAACTGAATACCAATGCGGATGTTCCGCTTCCGCTTGTGTATACTGCATTGACAGTTCCACTATCAAGAGCAAGTTGTATGTACGGAGTTCCGCCTGCCACTGTGACAGGCTCACTGAAATTAACTGTAAAATTCAATGTGTGACCAGCTTTATAAGTTCTGTTTGCAGGCACTGATACAGAGTTTACAGTCGGCACTACAGCATCAACATTCACTCCGGTGGTCATGCCCAGACCATTTAGTGTCAGACTGGCATCATTTCCTGCTGAATCAGTAATACTGCCCCCGTTAAGATTAATCGCACTTGCAACTGCAATACCGTCGGTATCCTCATTTCCTGCTGAAACTGTATACCTGAACAGCAGTGCTGTTGTACCACTTCCGCTCACATAAGCTGCATTTACCTTTCCTGTAGAAAGTGTAAGTTCTATATAAGGAGTTCCTCCTGCTGTATTTACATTTACATTTTCATCATAATTAACTGTAAAATTAAGGTCCTGACCTACCGTGTAGGTTGCATTTGACGGCACGGCAACTGATCCTACTGTTGGTGATGTGTTATCAACCAAAACTGCTGTCACATTGCCTACACCGTTTAAGGTTATATCCGCATTGTTGTTTGCAGCATCTGTTATTGCTGTATTATTAAGGGCTAATGTTCCTAACGATATTCCATTATTGTCATTATCTCCAGCTTGAACTTTATAGCTGTAAGTAATGCTATTTGCTGTCTTTGACATGTATGCCGCTGTTCTGGTAACTCCGCCAATATCTATTGATAGGGTGGAATCTGTATCGGATACCGTCACGTTCTCGCTGAAATGAACTGTAAAGTTCAAATCATCTCCTACTTTGTATGTTCCTGCAGCTGGGACTGTTACACTTTCTATGGTCGGGGCTATTGCATCAACCTTTATACCGGTCGTAGAAGCTGTACCGTTCAAAGTAAGCACAGCATCATTTCCTGTCCCATCTTTTAACGTGCTGCCGTTTGCGACAATTGAATCACCTAATACTACTCCGTTTGAATCCTCATTCCCTGATGTAACTGTATAACTGAATACCAGTGCGGATGTTCCGCTTCCGCTTGTGTATTGGGCATTAACAGTTCCACTATCAAGAGCAAGTTGCATGTACGGAGTTCCGCCTGCCACTGTTACAGGCTCACTGAAATTGACTGTAAAGCTTAAATCATCTCCGGCTTTATATGTTCCGTCTTCAGGCACCGATACAGAACTTACTGCAGGCAATGTACGATCCACTGCATAGGTTTCACCGCCGGTATAACCGCCGTTTATCGCGTTACCCGCCAAATCAGTAATTCCTGTACCTGTATCTTTAAGGTCCAGCCTCAAGGTTCCCTGTCCTCTGATAGTATCTATTGTTACATCTACTGTTGTACTGTTTACAATCGATATAGATGTAATATTGCCATCTGCTGTTCCTGTACCGGTTAATACAAAATCTCCTACATCTAGTCCGGTTATATCTTCGCTGAATATAACCCTGTATACAACTTTAGCTTCATTTGTTCCGGCTGATAATGGATTCTGCCGTTTGATGGAACTTACTGCAGGTGCAGTATTATCTACTGTAAATGTTCCACTCGGCCCTGATGCCGCTGCTGTGTTACCGGCATTGTCTGCTCCTGTTCCTGCTGCCACTGATATCCCTAATGTGCCATTTCCAATTACATTGCTTATAGTTACTGTCCTCGTTGTATTGCCGCTGCCCGATACCGTTACAGTACCGTCCGCCGTGCCTATTTTATTCAGTGTTATATCTCCGTTTGCCAGCGTAACATTGTCTGCTCCGGTATAGGTTATTGTATAGGTTATATTACCACTCTTCGTCACTACCGATGATGGCCCGGATATGGATACAACCGGTGCCGTATTATCTACTGTAAACGTTCCACTAGGGCCGGATGCCGCTGTTTTGTTACCGGCACTATCCGTTCCTGTTCCTGACGCTACTGATATCCCCAATGTTCCGTTTCCTGTTATATTGCTTATGGTTACCGTTCTTGTTGAATCGTTGCTGCCCGATACCGTTACAGTACCGTTTGCTGTGTCTGTTTTGTTCAATGTTATATTTCCATTTGCCAGTGTAACAGTGTCCACTCCGGTATAGGTTATTGTATAGGTTATGTTGCCATTATTGGTCAATGCCGCCGATGGGCTGGATATGGATATTGTAGGATACGGTTTTACCACCTGCGTTACTGTAAAACTCACTCCTTCTAGAAATTCATTTGATGTTATAGTTACCGTTGCATTATATGTTTTGGCTGTGAGTCCGTTCTTCGGTCTTACTGTGAATGTTCCTGTTGCTCCGTTCAATAAACCGTCTATATTTTCTACCAGCTCAAAACTGTCCTTATCAACTCCGCTTAAAGAAGCTGTAACCCCTGTATTATCTTCTTTTGCTGTTACAGTTACCGTCATGGCTTCCTGCGTACCATCTGAGTATCCTGCCACTAACGGACTGAATACCTTTGAATTTCCTGCCACATCATGAGTAAGTTCCGGTTTTGGATTTACCACCTGTGTTACTGTAATGTGGACTGCATCCATAGATGCCGCTGAAATTACTACAGTATCCGTATATGTTCCAACAGCCTGTCCGTCCTTAGTAGACAAGTCAAAGGTTGTAGTTGTCGTATCACTATCCAATGTTGTTACTGTTGGACCGGTTATTGTAAAACTGCTTGCCACTCCTTTACTTAATCCTACTGTAAGGCCTGTCAGATCTCCTGTACCCGTTTTGACTATTGTTATTTTTTTAGTCTCCTGGGTTCCTGCTCCGTACCCTTCATTCAGCGGCCTCATTGTCTGGGGGCTTATTGCTTGAATAGTATATGTCGGCAATATAATATTTGCCTGTACTGTCGGGTGTGGTGTAACTCCGGTAATTTCCATCGTATAGGTCTGAGTACCTGTTGCCTTCACGTTGCTGCCTGAAATTGTAACCGTTGCAGATCCCGCTGTGAAAGTAACATTTCCATTGTAAATCTGTCCTTCCTTATCACTTGTTACCGTTACGTTTACAGTTCCCGAAAGGTTTATCCCTGCTGCATTCTTTGCTCCTGTTATATTTATATCAAACGGCTTTCCAATCGTCTTATCCCCATCTACTACCAAGGCAGCGCTTGCTGTGCTGAAGTCTGACGGTATTATAGTTACTCCCACTTCATGACTTAGAGTTACTCCGGTAATAGTTACTGTGTAAGTCTGGGCACCTGTTACTGTTACTTTATTTCCCGGTATTGTTACTGTCCCTGCTCCTGCTGTAAAAGTAATATTTCCATTAAACACCTGCCCTTCTTTATCACTTGCTATCGTTACGTTCACAGCGCCTGTAAGGTTTGTCCCTGCTGTATTCTTTGCTCCTGTGATATTTATATCAAACGGCAGTCCCGTTTGCTTGTTACCTGCATCCTTAAGCGCCACATTTGCCGCACTTAAATCCGGAGGTACTACAGTAGCTGCTACTGTCGGTTTTGACGTTACTCCGGTAATAGCAACTGTGTAAGTCTGGGCACCTGTTACTGTTACTTTATTTCCGGGTATTGTTACTGTTCCTGCTCCTGCCGCAAAAGTAACACTCCCGTTGAAAACCTCTCCATCCATTGTGTTACTTGTTACTGTTACATTCACATCTCCTGTGAGGTTTTCCCCAATTGTATTCTTTGCGCCTGTTATGCCAATATCAAACGGACTTCCTGCCGTTTTGTTTCCGCTAACCGTTAAGGCTGCACTCGCTGAACTTGAATCTAATGGAATATCTGAGGATGGATTGCTGATAGTAAAGCTATATAGGCCAAAATCAACATGTGAAAACCCTAATCCGGCTCCTTTTGTATAATAAATTCTAAATGAATCTATTGGAAATGAATCAACTGGTCTGTTTTCCGCTGTAATCATTTGAAGATTAAAATGTTGAACTGCTGTTCCGTCATTAGAATTATTGTAAGGTTTTGTAGAAAACACCTCAGTTTCTCCTACATAACCTTTTATAATTACATTTTGAAAAATACCATCATTCCATTCGCCTACATCAACAGACTTTAAATTAAAGCTTCCGAGTGAACCAAAATTTTTAACTTCAATGTACACCGTTTCTTGACCCTGCATGTCAGAATCATTAACAAATGCAGTAGTTCCATCCATAACCAATCCATAATTTGATGCCGATACAAGAAAGTCACCATCCTGACTTGTGCCTGTTCCGGTACCAGGGAAGTCAAAAGTCCTCAAGTCATATATAGTGTCTGTAGGGTCTGCATAAGCCTTTGCTACGAAGCAAAACATTATATTACATAACATAATAAATCCTAATATAACTGTTATGCATTTTTTTAAAACATACTTGTACACTGTACGCCTCCATTTGTCAAATTCTTTGTTTGTTTTCCAAAAAATACAGGACACCCACATCTTTTGATAATACTATCAAAATAGACATGGGTGTCATAAATGATATGAAACTAAAACCAGCGTTATAAATTGTTTATTGTATAGTTATTCCATATGATTTACTATCACTACCAACACTACTTGTTACAGTGATAGGTATCCTTGTTGTACCTGGAACTACGGATATTGCTGCTGATACCTGTCCATTAGTCAGATGCTGATCACCATTAACTGTTATTGGTGCGCTAGTGTCTTCAGAATAAGGTGTAATAGTAACACTATTTATTGTATTTGGTAAATCTGCAGTGTATTCAACCTGTGTTTTATTAATAGCAACAGTTGCTGTACTGGTAGTTTTACCTGATTTGTATGTCACAACAACCTGGGTCAGATACGGGCTGCTTGCTCTGGTCAATGTCACCGTATAAGTTGTGGTACTCCCTGCTACACTTGTAGTTATGGTATTAGCGCCGACGGCCAGATTACTTACCGTAACTGCCTGTCCACTGGGAACAGTCTGTCCGTTTACCGTTACCTGGGTTGTTCCATCACTGGTAGACGCAACCACATTGACACTGGTCACACTGTTACCCACGTTTGCAGTATAACTCTGAATATCTTTGCTGAAAGCAGTATTTAAAGGTATTATAGCCCCTTCCGGAGTTTTGATTGTAAGTGAAGCCATATATGCTGTCGAAGCCGCAGCTCTTTCCACCGTCACCGTATATGTATTATTTGTCATGCCATCTGCTGCGGTAACTTTGACACTTATTGTGTTGCTTCCTACATTCAAAGGAACATTAGTGCTATTGCCGCTTGTCACAGGTACATTATTTACAGTTATAGCTGCCCTGGAATCCTGCGCAGTAGGCTTAACCGCAATAGAGGTTACATTATTTGCAACCTTTGGAGTGGTATATGCAAAAGTATTGCTTGAAAATGCAGGTGCTAGTGTGAGCCCGCCCACATCAAGACTTTGCAGATATGAGCTGAGAGGCGGTGCCTGATACACTTCAAGTTCCATAGCGGAAGCAAGTGCAGTATTGCATTTAAGACCCTTGGAGACATACAGCCTTACATATCTGTAGGCAACTGCTGTCGCCAATGTCCTGTCGGTTATACCCACGATATTTCCTACAACACTGTCTATATCATACCAGGTATTTCT
This sequence comes from Bacillota bacterium, assembly GCA_030705825.1. GTDB lineage: Bacteria > Bacillota > Clostridia > Acetivibrionales > JANLFN01 > JAUZPR01. The sequence goes on from JAUZPR010000023.1 coordinate 14,852, forward strand.
ATCGTTGCTTCCCTGCAGTTTAAAATCAAGCATATTGTAGTCCGGAGTTAGCCAGCCGGCAACAGTCATATGCCGTACAACCCACCTGTTGATCCAGTAAGAATAATTACCGTTTACCCCCAAATCTACCATCATCCAGCCGGGTATTTGATTACAAAGCCATCTGCTGGTTGGTGTCGAAACACCATAAGTACCATTAACCGCCCTCGCGGGTTCATATGGTTTAACATAGCTGCTTGCTGTTGCAGGTTTGTTCAGAGCTAAATTAATTTCTGCCATGTTGCTCTTTCATCCTTTCTATATCAGACCGCCCAAGCGTCCTGATCATTTTTCATAGGACTATTTTCAATAACTATTTCCTATTACTGTCTTTGCGGGTAAATACCCTGAGTTGCAATATAATATTTCATTTGCGGTACAGGTTCTGCACCTTTTAAATTCGGCAGTGCAAATGTAGTTCTTCCGTCACCGCCATAGGTTGCTCCGATTAAAGAAAATAAAGCCTGATTTTGTTGGACGGTAAGTGTTTGGCCTTCGCAGGACATCCAGCCCATTGGAGCGAAAGAGAAAGCAAAGAGTGTGATTTCACCGATAGTATAATCCATAATAAATTCCCCCTGTACATTAATGTAATATTTGCCTTACGGCTTAGGTTCATATACTTAACCCTGACAGCAATGTCAGGTAGTATAAACTTGGGTTATTTCTTTTTAAGGTGTAAAATCATGAACTATGAGTTTTGTATTATAAGGTATAAACTATTGATAAAATACAACAACTTATGTTGTTTTGAAAATATAATTGCTAACATATGTAGAAATATATAGTAATAAATACTATAATATAAATTATACATATAATGGCTAAAAAATCAACATAATATTATTTATTTATACAGAAATAATGACATTTATTTACTAGATATATATGTATATTACAACATGTAAGGTCATTACAGCTGACTGCTGCTCGCTAGAGTAGCCTTAGTTATAATTGATTTTTTTTACGAACAGGATGGAAATGTTAAAGATGGGGTTATAAAACCCTTTTTTTATGCCTCGGTTTCCTTTTTGCTCTTTCTGAAAAACTCATAGCAGCCCATAACAAGCAAAAAGAGAGCAAACCATTTTTTCAGCGAATGGCCGGGAAGCGTTATGGCAAGCTGTGAACCGACAAAAGAGCCGGCCAGTCCGAATAATACTATGGGTATTGCGGATTTGAATTCTATTTTTTTGTTCCTTATATGAATAATCAGGGCTATTATTGCGGTCGGTATAAAAAAAAGCAGGTTGACGCTTTGGGCTATATGCTGATCCGAATTGACGAAAATAACCAAGGCCGGTATCAGTATCGCTCCTCCGCCTATTCCCATTCCGCTGATTATTCCGGCAGCAAGTCCAATTAGAAAAAGCAGCATTTATAAATTCTCCGGTTCCTATGGAAGCAGCATTCTGACCGCTGCAACTACCATGAAAACTGCAAAAACCTTTCTTAAAATGTTTGCCGGGCAAATATTGAGAAGCCTGGCCCCGATATATCCTCCTGCCATACCGCCCAGTGTTACCATAAGGGTAAGATGCCAATCGGTATATCCGTCTGTTACATAGAAAAAGGCGCTTACAAGAGTAAGAGGAAGTATAATTGATATTGCCGTAGCATGGGCCTTATGTTCCTCCATGTCCAAAAGCAATACCATTGCCGGTACGGCTATAGTACCGCCGCCTGAACCGAAAAGCCCGTTTGCGGTGCCTGTAAGCAAACCTGTAACAGCATATTTTACATATTTAATTATATCGAGCTTCTTTTTTATCATAGTTTCAGCAAGTAAAATCCAAACGAATAAACAATAATCATATTTTAACTAATAAACCCTGCAGTTATTCTGAATTCTTCCGGAAAGATGCAAGAACGTTGTACAGCAAGTTGTTGACATGAAAAAGAAAATGCAGTATAGTGGTACTGAATGAAACCACTATTACAATCAGGGGATGAATAAGTGGATATAATCGATTGCCTTATGAATATCGGTTTGACAAGATACGAATCAATTCTTTATATAAGTCTCTGTAAAGAAGGTGACCTGACGGGCTACGAGGCTGCGAAAATATCGGGAATACCCCGTTCAAACGCATATCTTGCATTGGCCGGATTGGTCGAAAAGGGCGGAGCTTACAGGATAGAGAGTGAGGTTGTACGGTATACCGTTGTTCCTGTTTCGGAATTTTTATCAAATATGCGTAAAAGGTATGATAATTTATTCAAGTTTATAGAAAAAAATGTTCCTGAGAGGGATAACACCAGAGATGCCTATATAACAATTTCAGGCAAGATCAACATCGTAAACAAGATGAAAAATATGATTCTTAATGCTTCTCAGCGCATTTACATATCAGTATCCGAGAAAGAACTGACATTTGTTGAGGAAGAGCTGAAGACTGCTGTGAAACGGGGTTTGAAGGTTGTCATAATTACATCATCACCATGTCGTATGGAAGGAACATCGGTTTATCACATACAAAAGGAACCGGGTCAGGTACGGCTTATAGTGGATACAGAACAGGTGCTTACGGGAGAACTGGGTTTAAGCGATAACGATACCTGTCTTTTTACAAGTAATAAAAATCTTATCCAATTGATTAAGGATACCCTCACAAATGAAATGAAGCTAACGAAAGAAATAAAATAAAATTACCTTTATATAAATAAATCACAACGGGAGGAACCAAAATGACCAAATATTTCTCTGAACAAAAGAATTTTTTCGGAAATACAAATCCGAAAGCACTTATTGAAAAATACGGAAGTCCGCTTTATGTCTATAATGAAACTATCCTTAGAAAAAGCTGCGTTGATGTGGCACATCTTATCAATTACGAGAAGTTCAACGCGGATTATTCAATTAAAGCAAATTCAAACCTGCATTTATTGAAAATAGCACATGAAGAAGGATTGCATGCCGATGCCATGTCACCCGGAGAAATATACGTACTACTTAATGCCGGCTTCAAGCCTGAGGAAATCTTATATGTATGCAATAATGTCTCTGAGGATGAGATGAAATATGCCGTTGAAAAGGGAGTCTGCACAAGTATAGATTCCATTTCACAATTAAAGCAGTTCGGGAGAGTCAATCCTGGTGGGAAAGTGGCTGTCCGCTTTAATCCGGGAGTAGGGGCAGGACATCATGAAAAGGTGGTTACTGCAGGTAAAAAGACTAAATTCGGAGTAAACCTCGATCTGGTAAAAGAAATTAAGGATATAGCAAACGAGTATAAACTTAAAATAGTTGGCATAAACCAGCATATCGGTTCACTTTTTATGGAAGCAGATCCTTATATTCAGGGCGTAAAATCAATACTCAGCGTTGCCGAGCAGTTCGAAGAACTTGAATTTGTTGATTTTGGCGGCGGATTGGGTATTCCGTACCACAAGCAGGAAAACCAGAGTCGTCTTGATATAAAGGAACTGGGGAAAAAGCTTACTGAAATAGTTCATGAATGGATGTCAAGGTATGGCAGAAATATAAGAGTAAGGATTGAACCGGGCAGATATGTTGTGGCCGAAAGCTCCATACTCCTGGGTACTGTACATGCAATAAAGAAAAACTACGGTATAAAGTACATAGGAACCGATTTGGGATTCAATGTACTTGCAAGACCTGTAATGTACGATTCTCATCACGACATAGAGGTCTACAGGAGTGGAGAGATTGTTGACGGAGAAAGAGAACCTGTAACAGTTGTCGGAAATATTTGTGAGAGCGGCGATATTATAGCAAGAGAAAGGCTGCTCCCGTTAATTAAGGAAAAAGATATTCTTGGAGTAATGGATGCAGGTGCATACGGGTATTCAATGAGTTCAAACTACAATAACAGACTCAGACCGGCAGAAGTTCTTATAAGACAGGACGGAAGCGACATGCTTATAAGAAGGCGCGATACTTTTGAGGATATAGTCAGAAATTTTGAAGTTTAATTGAATCCTATTTTGTTGCTAACCTTGTTCTGGTATAATCATTTTAATATGTATAATTTATCCGGTGCTATTTTTGGACGGTATACATAAATAATTAAAAATGGGGTCTTCTTATGAGGGAGATATTTGTTGAAGGTGCGACATTACCTGAAGCTTATCACAAGGCCATTTCGGAACTTTATTACAAGGGTGAAATAACCGAATGTCCCGACTATAACCAGAAGCAAAAAGAAAGCAGTATGACAATATTTGTTGAGAATCCTCTAAAGGAACCGGTAATAAGCAGGCTTTTTATAGGCGGTTTTGAAGAATTGGAACAGTACCGCCAGGAAGTACTTGACGGAATTCTGGATTTCAGGATAGGTCACGGATGGTCTTACACATATCATTCAAGGATAGCAGAACAGCTTCCGTTCATTTATGAAGAACTTGCAAGAAATCCTTACAGCCGCAGGGCAGTTGTAGATATCAGAGACTGGAAGGCCGATACCAGAAAAGGCAACGACAGTCCGGCATGCCTGCAGCATATGCAGTTCTTTATCAGGGATAACAAGCTCCATCTCAAGGTAATGATGAGAAGCAACGATGCACCTGAAGCTACCTTCATGAATATGTTTGCATTTATTATGCTCCAGAAAAGGATTGCGGATGATCTTAAATTGGAGATGGGAACATATACTCACAGGGCTAATTCATTTCACTGCTATGAAAAGGATTTCAGATTGATTGAGGGTTATATAAAGGGTATTGAAGGCGGTTCGGATATAACATTTGATTATGAAGACTTCTTCAAGGACTTGATGGAAGAAAGCAGGCCCAATATAGATAAAAAGGTTGAACAGGTAAGAGAAAATATAAAGGAATAAATTGGAAACATAAAAGGTAATAGCAGAGTTCTCCTGCTATTACCTTTTATGTTATAATTTGAAATTTGTTCGTAATTTTTATATAATTAAAACATTGGTTTTACCCTGGACAAATCAGAAAACAAATTTAAATAAAATCATGACCAACATGGGAGGTTGACGTATTTGAATTATTCTGAACCTATAATCTCAATAAGAAATTTAAGAATGAACTATGGTGAAAAAAATGTACTTAACAGTATCGATCTTGATGTGGGGAAAGGCCAGATTATTGGTTATATCGGCCCTAATGGGGCAGGTAAGAGTACAACTATAAAAATACTTCTGGGAATGGTAGAGGGCTACAGCGGAAGTGTCAGGGTATTTGGGGAAGATATAGGAAGCGGCAGCATAGAGTATAAAAAGAAAATAGGTTATGTACCCGAAATTGCGGAAGTCTATGACAGTCTGACAGCACGTGAATATCTGACTTTTATCGGTGAAATTTATGGTATGAACGAACATGAAGCCGATACCAAATCGAAGAAATTGATGTCACTGTTCGGTATTGAAGATGTATATAACTCAAGAATATCCTCATATTCAAAAGGCATGAAACAAAAGGTACTGATCATATCCAGCCTTATTCATAATCCTGATATACTGTTCCTTGATGAGCCTTTAAGCGGTCTGGATGCAAACAGTGTTATGGTTTTTAAGGAAATAATGGCTGAGATGGCCTTACAGGGAAAAACTATTTTTTATTCCTCTCATATAATGGATGTGGTTGAAAAAATCAGTAAAAGAATTATCCTTATTGACCAGGGTCAGATAATAGCTGACGGCACCTTTGACCAACTGAAGGAAAAATGCAAAGAAGGTTCACTTGAAGAGATTTTCAACAGACTTACCGGCTTTGACAAGCATAAGGAAATTGCAAGTGAATTTATAAGTGTCATAAATGAGGTGCATTCATGAAAGACTATAGAATCCTGAAATTTCTTGATAAAATCAGTTGGATTTTCGAAAAATCAGGTATCAATTACAAGCAAATGAGGATGATACTGCAGCTTAAGCTGGTTATGGACGGCCGAAGGACTGCAACGGTAATGATGAGAAATAAAAATGATATGGAACCCCAGAACAATTTCAGAAGTACCTTACTGGTATATGGATTTATGGGTCTTTTCAATATCATATTTGTATTTACACCAATGCCTCTGTTCCTGAAAATGAATTTTATTTTCGGAGTATTGATTTTTATGGTACTAACTACCATGATTTCGGATTTTTCTTCGGTGCTGTTGGATATAAGGGACAAAAACATACTTTTACCCAGACCGGTTGATCCGAGAAGTTTAAATATGGCTAAGTTGATTCATATTGTTATTTACCTTTCGTCAATAGCGGCGGTTATTGCGGGACCTGCATTAATATTCGGATCGGTAAAGTATGGTCCGGTGTTTTTTCTGTTGTTCCTGTTTGAATTGATACTTATATGCAGCTTTATAATTTTCTTTACCTCAATACTTTATTTTGCAATACTTACCGTGTTTGACGGGGAAAAGCTGAAGGACATGATTAATTATGTGCAGATTGTTCTTACAATCTTCATAGCGGTATTTTATCAATTTGTCGGGAGAATCTTCGATTCGGTTAATTTGAAGGGGGCTACACCTTCGCTGTGGAGTGGTTTTTTGCCGTCCTCATGGTTTTCGGCACCTTTTTCCGTGTTTGTCGAACATAACAGGGACAGGTTTTACTTGACGGTGAGCCTTGTAGGAGTTGTAATTCCTATATTGGCTGTGGTTATATATATAAAATATATAGTGCCCAGGTTTGAGAAGAGCCTGCAGAAGTTAAACGAAAACAGTGAAAATAAAAAAGGAGCTTCATTCTTTAAAAGAAAGCTTATAGATTTGGAAGCAGCTCTGGTATGTGCCGATAAAAATGAAAAAACCTTTTTCCGTTTTACACTGAACATGCTTTCAAAAGAAAGGAAATTAAAACTCAGGATATATCCAAATGCTGCCCTGGGTATAGTAATGCCGTTCATAATGATAATAGGCTTTGTTACCAGTGGAAAATCCATGAAAGGTTTCTTCAGTCTGATTCAGGGTGGTAAATACTACCTGTTCCTTTATTTTACTTCATTTATGCTGGCGTCTCTGGTTTCCATGCTTTATTTCAGCGAGAAATATCAGGGCGCTTGGGTATACCGGGTATTGCCCATTCAAGATCCGTCGGTAATATTAAAAGGTGCATTAAAGGCTTTTGTAATAAAATACATATTCCCGGTTTTCTTTATAGCATCTGTAATATTTACCTGCATTTATGGATTAAAAATAGTTCCCGACTTGATATTGATTTTTATTAATACAATTTTCCTGGCAATATATTTCTCCAAGGTAACAAGCAAGGGACTGCCTTTCTACAAGGATTTTAAAGTAACCCAGGACGGCAATATGATAGGCTGGATGCTGCTGTCAATGTTGATAAGCGGTGGTTTTGCCGGCTTACATATTTTAATGCTGAAGATTGCTTTCGGGGTTGTGCTGAATATAGTCATATCTTTGGTACTGACCGCCATATTGTGGCGTATTTGCATGAAGACTACCTGGAATGACATTTCATACGCGAAGTAAGTTTCACGTTTTATAATTTGCAGAAAAGGCTTGACATTTATTTCATATATTTTTATAATTTATATAATTAAATAAAGACGGATGACTGATGAGGGAGAGATGTTTCCGCAAGCGGAAATACACCGAAGGAGTTGCACTCTCAGGTAGAACAGACCTCATTATGACGGACCTCTGGAGAGACCGGATGGCGCCGAAGGGGCAAAGGCTGTAAAGCTATAATCTCTCAGGCAAAAGGACAGAGTATGCAGTAAGAGATTTTAATCTATTACTACGCATTAACAGAGGTCAAATTATATATAATTTGGCCTTTTAATTTTATTATGGAGTTGGAGGTAATATTTATGCAAAAGGATAAGCTGTTGATGACACCTGGACCTACAATGATACCACCAAGGGTATTGGAGGTAATGAGCAGGCAGATCATACATCACAGAACAAAAGAGTTTGAAGCCATTTTTGACGGCTTGGAAGAGGATTTGAAATTTGTATTCCAGACTAAAAACGTAGTACTTATAATGGCTTCCTCAGGAACAGGAGCAATGGAGTCTGCTGTTGTAAACATGTTTTCACCCGGGGACAAGGTACTTGCTATCAGTATAGGAGCTTTTGGAGACAGGTTCGCCGAAATAGCTAAAACATATGGTTTAAATGTTGAAAAGCTTTCGGTAAATTGGGGCGAAGCTGTAAACATAGATGATGTGAGAAATATACTTGAGGCCGACAAAAATAAAGAGATTAAAGGCATATTGATGACACATAACGAAACTTCTACCGGTGTAACAAACAATGTTGAGGCAGTAGGCAAGCTGGTAAAAGGGACTGACAGGCTGCTTATAGTAGATGCTATAAGTTCGCTGGGCGGCTTGGACCTTCAGACCGATAACTGGGGTGCCGACGTAGTAGTAACCGGCTCACAGAAAGGTCTTATGTCACCTCCCGGTTTATCATTTGTAAGTGTCAGCGAAAAGGCGTGGGAGGCTTGTAACAGATCAACACTTCCCAAGTTCTATTGGGATTATAGGAAATATAAAAAGGGAATACTTAAGGAAGTATCCGAAAACCCGCCGTATACACCGGCAATATCACTTATTACAGGCCAAGCTGAAGCATTGAAGATAATAAAAGAAGAAGGACTACAGAATGTATTCGACAGGCATAGAAAATTGGCCCTGGCAACACAAAAAGGAGTAGAGGCGCTTGGATTAAAACTGCTGCCAAAGCAGGAGGTTTCTTCCTATATAATTACGGCAGTTAATGCACCGGAAGGAATAGATATTGAAAAAGTCCGTAAAATTATGAATCTTAAATATGATATTATGGTTACAGGCGGGCAAAAGCATCTTAAAGGAAAAATATTCAGAATTGGACATTGCGGCTTTGTAGACGGATTCGATATTATAAAGACCTTTGCTGCACTTGAATATGCTCTTGATGAAGTGGGATACAAGGTAGAATTCGGTGCATCATTGAGTGCAGTTCAGAAGGCGCTGGTATAATATAAATTGTTAGGAGGACTTGATGTGAGGATCATTGTTACTGAGAGAATTGCTGAAGACGGAATTAACTACCTGAAGGAAAACGGGTTCGATGTGGATATCAAATTAGGTATTTCACATGACGAGCTGCTTGGAATAATAGAGGACTATGATGCCATAATCGTCAGAAGCGTAACCAGAGTAAACGAAGAACTTATTCAAAAGGGAAAGAACCTGAAGGTTGCCGGCCGTGCAGGAAACGGAATAGACAATATAGATGTTGACGCATGTACTAAAAGAGGAATAATTGTTGTAAATACTCCGGAAAGCAATATCATGGCTGCAGCCGAGCTTGCCGTCGGGCATGCATTCGGTATTTTCAGAAATATACCTCAAGCTAACGCAGCAGGCAGAAATAAAGACTTCAGAAGAAACAGGTTCCTTGGAAACGAACTCGATGAAAAAACTGCCGGAGTAATAGGCCTGGGAAGAATAGGCTCAATCGTAGCAACAAAGCTTAAGGGCTGCAATATGAAGGTAGTAGCTTACGACCCTTATATAACCGATGACAGGTTTAAAAAATATGGAGTTGAAAAATGTGAGACGCTGGAAGAACTTCTTGCACAGTCCGACTTGATTACAATACACACTCCAAAGACTCCGGAGACCTATGGAATATTGGGAGAAAAAGAGCTTAAAATGTGCAAAAAGGGAGTCAGAATTGTAAATGCGGCAAGAGGCGGCCTTGTAAACGAAAAAGCCCTTTATGAAGCATTAAGGGAAGGTCAAGTCGCAGCTGCTGCTCTTGATGTTCTTGATCCTGAACCAAACTATGACAAGAAGCCCGAAGAGCAGACCTATGAAAATCCGCTTCTTACGCTTGACAACGTGGTAGTTACACCTCATCTTGGAGCTTCCACTGCCGAAGCTAATTATAATGTTGGTACTGCAATTGCTAAGCTGGTAGGCGATGCCTTAAACGGTGAAATGGTTGCGGCTGTCAATATGCCGCCTATGAAAAACAAGGATTTGAACGGCTTGAAGCCTTACATGGATCTTGCTGAAATGCTGGGTAAAATTTATTATCAGACGGAAAAGGAAACTGTTCAGAAAATAGAAATTACCTACAGCGGCGACCTGGCAGATGTGGAAACCAAGGTAATATCGCTTTCTGCATTAAAAGGCTTCCTTGAACCTATAAGAAAAGAAAAAATTAATTACGTAAATGCAGAGCTTATGCTCAAAAACATGGGTATAGAACTGGTTGAGAGCAAGACCTCATTGCTTGAAAAATACACTAACCTTATTACTGTAAAATTTATTACAAAGAATAAGTCACAAAGTGTTTCGGGTACGGTTTTTGCTAAAGAAGAGCTCAGAATTGTAGATTTCTTCGGATACAAGCTGGATTTTGAACCGACACCTTATGTCATAGCAATCCAGAATATTGATAAGCCCGGTATAATAGGCCAGATAGGTACTACTCTGGGTGCAAGCAATATAAATATTGCAGCTATGCAGTGGAGCAGGAACAGAAAAGGCGAAAAAGCCGTAGCCTTTGTGAGTGTTGACGGAGAAGTAAGCGATAAGGTACTGGAGCAGCTCAAGAAGATGGACGGAGTTCTGAAAGCATCAAGATTGGGATTCTAAGGGTATATAAAAACATAAACAGAAAACTCCCTACAGATGATAAACTGCAGGGAGTTTTAGTTTATATATATGAAAATAGAACCTTGTAATTAGATAAGATGGTGGTAATTTTGTTTAATGAAAAAAATATGATTACTTTTTTTCGCAAGGATAATATTGAAATAGTAAAAGGAAGAAGTGTACATTTATTTCCGAAACATATTCATAACGTCTTCTGTATAGGTATAATCACAGATGGGGAAGTGCAACTATTTGTAAAAAATCAGGAATATCACTTGAGTAAAAATGATGTTTACATAATTCCACCTTTTACTGAGCATAGTATTTCTCCTATCAACAGGAAGCAATATAGTTATGTGGCAATATGCTTGTATGGTGAATTTACAGAGTTGAATAATATTTTATTGCATAAATATGTTTATAAAGCTGATGATGAATTGGGAATAAAAATTCTGGAAGCATATCAGTCGTTTGATTATTGTCAGGACTATTCAGCATTTGAAGATATAATCGAACAGACATTGGAGAGACTTGCAAAAGCTGAATACCACCTGAATTATCAGAAAAACAAAGAAATAATTCGCTCTGCTGTTAATTTTATAGAAGAACACATTGAGAATGAAATTGATCTGGAGGAAATATCAGATTATGTACACATGTCAAAATACCATTTATTAAGACTCTTCAAAAAACAAATCGGGGTTACTCCATATCAATTTTATCTCCAGGAAAAAGTCAAAAAAATCAAGCTGGAACTGATAAAGAAAACACCCGATGTTGATTTGGCTTATGGTTTAAATTTCTCAGATCAAAGTCATTTATGCAATACCTTTAAGAAGCATGTCGGAATAACTCCCGTTCAATATAAAAACAGTTATAACCGAATAAATTGTTAAACCAGAGCGGGTGTGAACTTTGCTAGAATATATATTCCTTCTGCACCTGCTGTTACTTTATGCGGAACGTTAGCAGGAATTACAGCTACAGTCCCAAGGGAATATGTGACTTTCTTTTCTGCAATATAGCAGGTTCCATTTCCTGCTATAATCTCATGAATCTCCAAATTATCATTATGTGTATGCAGCTCCAGTTCACTATAAGGTTCGACCTTGACTAGATGACAACTTATCTGATTGTTTGTCATTTTTCCGGTCACAAGATGTTTCAGGAAAACTCCTTTAAATTTTGGGTGGGGAACAAAGTCGATGCTTTCAGAACTGATAGTATCGGAAAGTGTATAAATTGAACCACCTTCAAAGCTCTTGTAAATATTATCCATAGTGAATACCTCCGATAAAAATTTTACCTTATAGTATCAAGAAACCAGGTTAATGTATTGTATAAAATTGCTATATTTGACTATATGGGAAATTATTGATATCAATACTAATAAATATGTACCGAAGTTCCAATCGGAACAATATTATAGAGTTCTTTTGCGTCATTACTATACATGCGGACGCAACCATGACTAACAGCTTGTTTAATAGACCAAGGCATGTCTGTTCCATGAATTCCGTAGATGCCCCAAGGAATATTAAGTCTCATGAAGTGTCCTCCAAATTGTGCACCCCAAAGACCTTTACTTATAATTGTCCAATAACCTGAAGGAGTGGGTGTAGATGGTTTACCAACTGCAACAGGATATTTTTTTATTAAGATTCGATCATTGAACAACTTAAGTAATCTGTTTTTTTTGTCAATTTCAATGAAATACATAATAACACTCTCAAATTCATTACTTTCAGTTTTCCTCATAGCTTGACGGAAAGCCTTTAAACACCAAAATCTCCATGTCCTTCATCAAATCCAGCATAATGCGGTCAGTTTCATTTATGCTTGACTCCGCATACTTTTTACAGTGTCCGCATTCATCGCACAGCTTTTTGCAGAAGCCAGGATTCTCTACAAATCTTTCAATAAAACCATCAAGCTTTTTATTGTCTATTTTGCAATCTGCAATGCAAAGGGACCTGTTTTGTGAGAATAATTCCATTAAGCTGATGAGATCGCCGTCGTAGCTTTCATCCATATAATGTTTCACAGCTTTAGCAGGGTTACCTGAAAATACGGTGGTTCTGCCCTGAATTTTAAAATATTCGATCCCAAGTTCATTGTAATAATGCAGATCCTCCGGCCTTATCCAGTTGATGTGCATATATTTTTCAGCGCCCAAATGGCTGCGTTTACATCTTCTTGAGTAGTATGGATAAATTTCCTGGCCTTTTCTGTTATGCGACAGTGAATTGTAATGAAACATCTTATAAGGACAGTCACATATGCAGAAGGAATTTATTATAACCTCCTTACCCATGGAAGTAGCGCTTGTAATATCCTTTATAAGGTCAAATTTCCTGTAAATATCCTCATCCATAACAAATCTGTCTATACCAAGCTCCTCATAGAATTTTGCCTTATGTGGACTGTTTATCTGACATACGGCAGAGGCTTTTATTTTCATACCGGGGACTGCAGCCTTGCAAATTTCCATCAATGATGGAAGTGCAATTGTTACTGAATTTACACCCATATCGGATAGCATTTCGAAAAAACTGCGGATCTTTTTATAGCCCTTGTTTGTCAAATCTTCATTATCCATGCAGGTTGGATTTATTACATAATTGAACTCTATTCCCTTATCCAAACTATATTTTATGTATTTTTCAAGTCCTATCCTGTCTATTGCAGGAAGCTGGGAACTTGCCCTGCAGGAACCGAATTTTGTTTCGGGAGCTAATTGCCCGTAGGTTTCAAAAACCTTTGATGTTTTGTATATACAGTTAAGCTCACAGTAGGAATCCAAAGTTTCATTCTTAAAGTCGGACGGAAGGCAAAAATACTTCATTATTATCATCCTTTCCAATTACTAACACCATATATAAAACCATCCTTAATGCTACCTGACTTCTTTAAATCAACCAGCTGTAATATATTAGATAATAAGTAAGCTTAAGTTATATATAATATTCAATTGAGGCAGATATGGTTATAATTTTTAATTAAAGCTTGAAAATATAACCGATTAATACTAAAATTATAGGATAACTGTTTTAGAAAGAGGTGCAACTATTGGGAGCATTATTAACGGGCAGAAACATACTTATTATGGGACTGCGTAACAAATGGAGCATTGCATGGGGTATTGCAAAAACAGCGTACGAACAAGGGGCTAATGTAATTTTAACTTATCAGGGTGAACGGGAAGAAGAGGGTGCTAAAGAACTTGCAGCCGATCTTGGAAATGCGGCGATTTACAATTGTGATATATCCAGGGATGAAGAAATTGACCAACTTTTCTCAAATATAGAAACCAGATTTGAAAAAATTCATGGATTAGTACACGCTATTGCTCATGCAAAAAGGGAAGACATACAGAACAATTTTATTTTTACATCTAGAGAGGGTTTTGCACATGCATTGGATATTAGTGCTTATTCACTGGTAGCCGTCAGCAGAGGTGCAAAAAAATTAATGGCAGAAGGAGCTAGTATAATTACATTAACATACCTGGGAGCCGATAGGGTATTTACAGGATATAATGTAATGGGTGTAGCTAAAGCTGCTCTAGAAGCAACCGTAAGATATCTTGCCAATGATCTTGGTAATTCAGGAATACGTGTTAACGCTATTTCAGCAGGCCCCATCAAGACCATTTCTGCAAAAGGAGTTAAGGATTTCGGGAGTATTCTTGATACAGTAGAAAGCAAAGCCCCGCTGAAAAGAAGAGTAACTCTTGAAGATCTTGGAAAATCTGCATTATACCTGTTAAGTGATTTGTCAAGCGGTGTAACAGGGGAGATTATGCACGTTGACTGTGGATTTAATATAATGGGAGTATAACAAAGAAATGGGACATTCCTTAAAAGGAGTGTCCCATTAAACAAAAACCCCGGCTTATTCAGCCGGGGTTTTTTTATCCTAATTGTTTGAATACTTTTTCGAATGCGTTTAATGAGTAATCCAATTGTTCCTTTGTATGAGTGGAGGTATAGCTTGTTCTCAGAACTGCGTGTCCTGGAGGAACTCCCGGTGAAATAAACGGATTGACATATACACCTTCCTGCAGAAGCATTTTGGTTGCTATGAATGTACGTTCATTCTCCCATGTCTGAACCGGAATTATAGGAGTATGGAACTCACCTATCGGGATTCCGAGTTTTGTCAAACCGTCATGCATGTATTTGGCATTTTCCCAAAGCCATGATATACGTTCCGGCTGGCTTTCAATAACATTTAATGCTTCGAGGGCAGCGGCTGCATTTGAAGGCGGAATGGAAGCACTGAACATAAAGGGTCTGGAGGTATGTTTTACATAGTTGATTACTTCTTCGCTTGCTGCAATAAATCCGCCAAGGCTGGCAAGAGATTTACTGAAGGTACTCATTACTATGTCCACTTCTTTTTCCAGTCCAAAATGTTCGGCAGTACCCGAACCGCGTTTTCCCAGGACACCGAATCCATGAGCATCATCAACCATGATTCTTGCACCGTATTTCTTAGCTACTTTGACTATTCCCGGTAAATTTGAGATTTCACCTTCTACACTGAATACACCGTCTACTACGATTAATATGCCATTTTCTTCGGGTATCTTACTTATAATTCTTTCAAGGTCTTCCATATCGTTGTGTTCATATTTAAGTGTTTTTGCAAAACTCAAACGACACCCGTCCACAACGCTTGCGTGGTTTTTACTGTCACAAATTATGTAGTCATTTCTACCTGCAATTGATGAAAGAATGCCGAGGTTTGTTTGAAAACCGGTACTGTAGGTTAAGGCTGATTCTTTATTTACAAAGGCTGCCAGACGATTTTCAAGTTCGACATGTATATCTAAAGTTCCGTTCATATATCTTGAACCGGAGCAACCAGTACCGTATTTCTCCAAAGCCTTTACAGCTGCTTCTTTAACTCTTGAGTCAGAGGTAAGACCGAGGTAGTTGTTCGATCCCAGCATTATTGTTCTTTTGCCGTTGATAATAACCTCAGTATCCTGCCCGGACTCCAATACGTTAAAAAAAGGATATAAGCCCGCTGCTTTAACCCCTTTTTCTTCTCTTATTATAGCAGAACTCCTACATTTTTCGAAAATATCCATCTTTACTTGTTTCCTCTCTTCGATAGTATTTATTTTTCTCTGTATGCCATCAGATGCTTAGAGAAAGACCTTTTTGGGCACATTACCCCCTCCGAAAAATTATGGACAGGAATATTTTATCACAGAATGAAGAATAAACATATATTTAATTTTGCCAAAATTAAAATCATTTTTACTTAAAACAATCCTATTTCCTAATTATATGGAAATTTTGCCCAAGCAGATTTTCTGTAAAAAAATATTTTCTTCTCCTATTCCCAAATAAAGTACGTAATTATTTCCAATAAGTCTGAAATTGTTTTACTTGTGTATGTCCTGATTGCAAGTTATTAATGATAATTATATAATGAATGTTAAGTTAGGTAAATAATGTTTTGCTTTCGGGGTGAAAATATGAAAAATTTGTATGGAAAAGTAGTACTTGTAACAGGCGCTTCCTCGGGGTTGGGTCTTGCAGTTGCCAATTACCTTTATCAAAAGGGATTTAATGTATATGCCGGTGCAAGATCATTTAAAGCTGAATCAATAGAACGCAATTCGGAAGGTGGAATTCTTCATAAAATAAATCTTGATGTAACAGATCAGACAAGTGTAGGCAGTGTATTAAAGCATATAACTGAACAGGAAAATACGCTGGATGTGCTGGTTAACTGTGCGGCATACCTTGTGTTGGGATCTGTTGAAGAAACAAGCTTTGATGAATATAATCTGGTCTTGAATACCAACCTGTATGGCGCATTGAGAATGATAAAAGGTGTATTGCCTGATATGAGACAGCATAAGTGTGGATTGATTGTAAATTTCAGCTCAATAAACGGCTTGCTGGGAATACCGTACCAGAGTGCATATGTTGCATCAAAATTTGCAATCGAAGGAATGTCAGAATGCTTAAGCCTTGAACTTAAGAATTTTGGAGTCAA
>JAUZPR010000230.1 GCA_030705825.1 Bacillota bacterium
ATATTAAACAGGGTTAAGATGTTAACGAAACTCCTTGAGGACATACTGGAGCATTCAAAGGCTGAACTGAATAAAATGGACATCACGCTATCTGAGTTCTACTGCGGTGATTTCTTTAAGGATATCATAGAGGACCTGTCTGTAGAGATAAAAAGTAAAGGCCTTACATTCATCGCCCCTGAAAATATACCCAATCTATTAATAAACGGGGATAAGAAGAGGCTTTCTCAGGTGATGTACAATTTGGTTTCCAATAGTATAAAGTACTCCAGAGAAAATTCTCCAATCTCTATATATTTCGAAGTTGATACGAATTATATCTATGTCTACGTAAAAGACAAAGGCATAGGTATTTCTTCTTCGGATATACCCAATATTTTTAGTAAATTCTATAGAGGAGAAAAGAGCAGGAATCAAAATATCCCAGGCTCCGGTCTTGGTCTTTCCATATCCAAATATATTATTGAAGCGCACGGCGGTTTTATAAATTGTGTTGAATCTTCATCAGATTGTACAGTTTTTTGTTTTACTCTGCCGATTTAACAGCAAACAGCTTCCTTTTGAAGCTGTCCGTCTGATCATATGGTGATGAGTAAAACATTGTAAAAGTGTGACATGGAATCATATTGTTTTTCTACTTCGTTATTTTTCATATAGCAACCCTCCCCTTGCATCTTATAGCTGTTCTTTCTTCAATATGCTTTCCCCAAGTTCTCTTTACCCGTGTATGTTTTACATAATTATGGTATTATAGTAATAATATCTTATTATCTATAAACGAGGAAAAAATGGGTAACACTCATAGAATTTTGTGGTTTGACGAATGCTTAAGACAGAACAAATATCCAAATGGCAGGCTTTTAGCAGAAAAGTTTGAGATATCTACGAGACAGGCCAGCAGGGACATTGAGTATCTCAAGAATACATTGCATGCACCCCTCAGATATATTCCGGTAAAAAGAGGCTTCATTTATGAAGATAGCGCATTTGTTCTTCCGAATATATTTGTCAGCGATGAAGAGAAAAGTGTATTGAATTTTTTAGCCTATAAGTATGAGAATTATGACGGTACAGAGAAGAATATAAAGCTGTCCGATCTTTTTAAAAAGTTGTCAGGTGATACAAAAACTGATGATAAAATACCTGTATTTGATCTAGAAACTCTAGCGTTACATCAGGTAAAAACCATAAAAAAGCTGATCTTGGAACAAAAAAAGGCTTATATCCATTATAACCACCCATTAAGAGGGCCTTTAAAGCTGCATATTCATCCATATAGCATCACAGGTAAATTTAATACAGATTATTTGACTGCTTACTGTGAGGATCTTGGAGAAGTCAGGCAATTCAGACTGGACAGAATTTTAAGAATTACGGGAACAGATGAACACTATAAAACAATTGCAGAAATAAAACCGGAAGCGCTAAGAAGCAGTATCTCAAAAATACCCTTCAAAGCCATTATCAAATGCGCTGACGGTTTATCCCTGAATAGCTTTGCGGGAAGAGATTTGAAACCCCTTACCGATGGGCGGTATGAAGTAGAATTTTACAATTATGACGAATTCATCGACGATTTATTGATATCAAAAGCCTGGAGGGAGATTTTGTTTCCGGAATGGATAAGGGAAAAATTGGAGTACCGCTGTAATGAAATACTAAAAAGACTATTATAAATAGCAGGTATGACATCTTATGTCATACCTGTTGATTTATAATAAACATATATGAACATAAAGGGGTGGGTTAAGTGCAGTCAATAGAAAACTTTTTTGTGGAAATATTATGGGGATATAGCAGTTATGCGGCTTTTCTGGCAGTTATACTGATGATTTTTGTTAAGCCCTGGAATAAAGCTGATTTGATAATTCGTATTATAACTACATTCCTCCTGGTTTTCATCGCTGACCAATCAACCTGGTGGACGTTCCTCAGTGTTTACTTTAGAATTGTTCTATGGGTTCTATTTATAATATCGGTTGTCGTAAGCTTTAAACGTTTCCGCAAACTTCCTGGCAATTTTCACGGGGTTAAAGTAAGGATAATCGCAGCAACATGTATCTGCTTATCTATAGTTTTTATTTATTTCGGTATATCAATTATAAGAGGACATTTTTATACTGAAACCCCTGTAGAGTTAGGTTTTCCTTTCAAAAATGGGATTTTCACATTCCCGAATGCAGGTAATGGAGATTACCCAATATTAAACTACCATTACAAAATGGGTTTTTATGTTCCACCTCCGGGAAACGGTATCACAGCCAAGTATGCTATGGATTTCAGAAAAATATCCCGGTGGGGAAACGAAAAGAAAAGATTAACCTTATCAAAAGATCTAAATGAGTATCTTTTATTTAATGAGCCAATATACAGCCCTTGCGACGGAGAGGTAATTTTCATAATCGATGGCCAGCCTGACAGGATGACCTCAGTAAGAGGCGGCAATATCATTGTCATAAAATGCAGTGACCAGAAAAAACTATCCTTCCCTGTTGTTGTTATGCTGGCACACCTTGAACAAGGCAGTATCAAGGTTAAAGTCTTTGATAAAGTCAAGAAAGGTCAAATGATTGCCAGGGCGGGGGCTTCAGGTACTCCTTCACCTAAAAATCCTCCTTCATTACATATGCAGGCAAACGAATATTCTTCCAGTGGAGCATACGGTATTTTTGGAAAGTCTTTACCCATAACATTTGACGGGCACTTTCCAACAAGAAACGATATTGTTATAAAGTAAAGGGAAATATTATGTCAAAAAAGGTTATTCAGTTGGAATTCCCAAGAGAGTCCCGCTCATACATAGACTGTCTGTATTCTATATTAAAATATG
>JAUZPR010000231.1 GCA_030705825.1 Bacillota bacterium
GAAACAAACATTTGCAATATAATCAAATCATTTCTTATAAAAGAAGGATTTGATGCGGAAGCTTTTAACGACGGGCGTTCCATTCTTGAAGCTTTTGCTGAAAAGCCGGCCGACATGCTTATAATAGACATAATGATGCCGGAAATTGACGGATACTCTCTTTGCTCCTCAGTCCGCCAGAAAAGTTCAGTGCCCATAATCATTGTTTCCGCAAAAGATACCGAACCAGACAAGATAGCCGGACTGACACTGGGAAGCGATGATTACCTGACAAAGCCGTTCAGTCCCATGGAACTGGTAGCCAGGGTAAAAAGCATATTCCGGAGGATAGAATTTGACAAAACCCGCGTTATAAACGATCAAGATATAAAAGTTTCGGACATTTCAATAAATTACAATACCAAGCAGGCAGAATTCGAAGGAAAAAGCATAGGCTTGACCGGAATGGAATTTTCACTGCTTTATTATCTTGCACTTAATAAGAATAAGGCGGTCAGCCGCAGCGAGCTTCTGGACAAGGTCTGGGGTTTTGAAAATGAAGTAGAGACCAGGGCAACCGACGATATGATAAAAAGGATACGGAAAAAACTCTCAGATGCAGGCTCAGTGCTCAAGATCGGAACAGTATGGGGCTTCGGTTTTAAAATAGAGGACAAGGAATGATATTATGAAGAGAAACACCATTAAATGGAGAATATTCAAATACAATATTATTGCAATTTTACTGCTTATTGCTTTTACTACAGTTATATTTAACGTTGCGGTAAGAGTATACATGAAAAAGGATATACTTGCCCAACTGGATAAAATATCTGCGCGTACTGAAGATACCGCTCTGAGGCATGGACCTGACTTTTTCCCCGATAACGGAGGAAGGACACCTCCTCCACCGCTTGATTCCAAAAGAGACAAGCAGGATATTGGCCATAATGATTCCCAAAATAATGGTAATAAAAGCACTAATAATAATGAACTGTACAGATACTATTTTATGCTGGATCAATCGTTAAGAGAGCCGCTTTCAGTTTTAAATGCAGATTATATTTTGCTGGACAGCAGCAAAAAAAGGATAACTCCGCCTCAGGAAGAGGAATTTACCATTACATCAACTGCTTTATTAAATAAAATAATCAGCGAGATGAACAAAGTAAAGAGTCTTTCAACTGAAGCGCACTTGAACTTCAATTTATCCGGTACCGAATACATTGCAATTGTAAAACAGGTTTCCCAGAAAAATTCCTTCGGTTTGGGCTGGGTTATAATTTACTCAAGCCTTCAAAAGGTCAATCAGCTTCAATTGGGCATAAACACCATACTTTTTGCTATTTTGGCCTTATCAGCCTTACTTATAATGATTTTTTCATCCCTTGCTGCAAAAAAAATATCCGCTCCGTTTTCATCCCTTAACAGGCATATCAGCTCCATTGCTGAAAGGAATTTTGGAAACAAGATACAAATGGCTGTGGATGATGAGCTTCAGGAGCTGGTCAACAACATAAATATTATGTCTGAAAAGCTTGAAACATATGACAAAGCGCAAAAGACCTTCCTTCAGAATGCCTCTCATGAATTCAGAACTCCCCTGATGTCTATCCAGGGATATGCCGAGGGTATAAAGCATGAAGTTGTGGACAGTGATTCGGCCGTTGATATCATTATCAGTGAATCAAAGCGGTTGACGCATCTGGTGGAGGATTTGCTGTATCTTTCACGTCTTGATACTATAGAGGAGAATTATCATTACAATGATCTGGACTTTAATGAACTTATCTGCAGCTGTACCGAAAGGATAAACGGAATTGCAATTAAGAGCGGTATTAAAATCCAGGTAAATAATCCTGACCAAGATATTAAACTGTATGCTGATGAAGAGAAACTCACAAGAGCCATTACAAATGTACTCAGCAACTGTATCCGTTACGCCCAACATACAGTTTCCATTACGTCCAAAAAAATCGATGACGGCAGGATTGAGCTCACCATAATCGATGACGGCCCGGGCTTCGATGAAAAGGACCTTCCAAATATATTTGAGAGATTCTACAAGGGAAAGAAAGGTAAATTCGGGCTTGGTCTGGCCATCAGCAAAAATGTTATAGAAAAGCACAACGGTACTATAACCGCTGAAAACTCAACATCAGGGGCCTTATTCAGAATCGAACTTCCGGTTTCAGGGTGAACCTCTCGATTAAAATAAATACTGATAAATAAATACCTATATCATTTGTTCATGTACTTATCAAAATGAAGCCTGTCATAAAGCAGTTCCCCGTCGGTATAGGGACTTTTTTCCTCGGCAGGATAACCCGCTGCAACTATACATTCTACACTGTACCTGTCCGGAATAAGAAGTGTTTCTCTTATATAATCCTCTGCTTTAACCCCGCCGGCCGCAAACCTTTCCCTCACCTGGATCCAACATGTGCCCAGCCCTATGGACTGAGCCGAGAGCTGAATAATAATTGAAGCAATTGACGCATCCTCAACCCAGACATCACTTTTTTCATGATCGGCAATAACTACTATCCCCAATGGAGCATCGGCTAAAAATGAAGAACCGTGTTCCTTACTTTTTGATAGCTTCTCCAACAGTACCCTATCGGTAACGGCTATAAACTCCCAGGGTCTTCCCGAACGTGACGTAGGTGACAGCAAGGCACTTTTAAGCAATATATCAACCTTGTCCTTTTCGACTTCTCTTTTTTGAAACTTGCGGATACTTCTTCTTGTTTTCAGCAAATCATATAGCATCATCAACTATTTCCTCCTTTTGTAATTGAATATTATTATAAATCGTTGATTTGAATTATATCCATAGGCAGCAAGA
>JAUZPR010000232.1 GCA_030705825.1 Bacillota bacterium
CAGAATGAAAAATACTTAAATAAGTATAACTTGTACCATTATTATTGCTGCTATTATAATAGTTATAACCTAATTATAGTAATAGTGGATATTAACAGATGAATGAATTTTAAAGGAAAGGCTAATATACTAGTGCACGATGGCGTAATTACCTTTACAATTGGAAAAATTAAGCATAACAGAGTTGACATAATATACATTTGCAAAAATAAAAAAGTGATGGTATAAAAAAAGAAAACAGAAAGGAAATACCATCACCATGATCAAGCAAATTATACAAGTTTTGATGGAGCATTTCAACAAGAAAAATAAGGAAAAAAATATAGATATAGTTGAGCAGTTGGAAGAATTAAAAATTATATTAGAAAATGTCAGTCAAGAAGACAACAAGAAAAATAATAAAAGTTGGAACAGGAAAGGTAGAACGCTCAAGATATCCTTAAAACAAAAAGAAAAGCTTGAAAAACTCGCAAATGGCAGATGTGTAGCACTCCATCTTAAACAAAGAGCAAAAATAATTCTTGAATTGACACGAACTGCAAA
The DNA here is from genome assembly GCA_030705825.1 of Bacillota bacterium. Lineage (GTDB taxonomy): Bacteria > Bacillota > Clostridia > Acetivibrionales > JANLFN01 > JAUZPR01. Next base: position 544 of record JAUZPR010000232.1, read on the forward strand.
TATCTCTTATGTGTCGGATACTGTTTGTGTCAGCAGGCCAACAGTTACACTCTGGAGAGATCGATGGCTGGAAAATCAGGTGGAATTGAAGCGAATTGAGAAAACTGAATCGTGGAATCTGAAAAGAGCTATGGTTGCCCTGTTGAATGATTCCTACAGGTCCGGACGGAAACCCATGTTTGAAATAGTACAGATTGCGCATATCATATTTCTATCCCTACAGACACCAGAGAGTCTTGGGGTACCGATAAGCCGGTGGACTCCCTTTGCATTGGCGGAAAAGGCAAAAGAACTGAAGATAGTGGAAAAAATTTCACCCAGGCAGATTGGACGGTATTTGGAGCAGATGGATATCAACATATACCAGTACAAGGGCTGGCTGAACTCTAAAGATAAAATAAAGAACCCTGAGGAGTTTGAGAAAAGAGCGCAGAAAGCATGTGACACATATAGAAAAAGCAAAGAATTGGAAGAACAGCGTGTGCACGTGATATCGACCGATGAAAAAACGGGCATACAGGCATTAGAACACAAATATCCCGCAAAACCGGCAAAACCTGGAGAAGTAGAAAGATGTGAACAAGAATATATAAGGCATGGGACAACCGCACTCATAGCGTCACGGAATGTAGCCACTGGTGAAATTGTCATGCCGATGCTAAATGATACAAGGACAGAAAAAGATTTCGTGCAGCATATAACTGATGTGGTAGGGGTTCTGCCGGAAGATGGATATATATTCGTTATGGATCAGCTGAATACCCACCAATCCGAATCACTGGTCCGATATGTAGCAAAAGAATGTGGTATTGAAGATGATCTTGGGGAAAAAGACAAATCCGGGATATTGAAAAACATGAAAAGCAGGCAGGAATTTTTGGAAAATGAAGAACACCGAATTCGTATTGTATATACTCCAAAGCATTGCTCATGGCTGAACCAGGTGGAAATGTGGTTCAGCATATTGGGCAGGATGTTGCTGAATAAACGGTCAAGTTTCAAAAGCCTTGAAGTGTTAAAAAGCAAAATCAAAGAGTTTATAGAATATTATAATACGAATTTGGCAAAGCCATTCAAATGGACATATGCAGGAAAATTATTGCAACAATAATAAGATAATATAGCTGCTTTATGGTGTAAACATTCTATATCAATAACCTGTATTTAATAGGGTTTGTTTGTGTTGGAATTAAAACAGTATGAAGGTAGCATGGCTATATGAGATAATCATTTTAAGGAAAGATGTGTAAATTTGTTATGCAAATTAATACATTTTGCCTATATTAAGACAAGTGTAAAAGGAATTACGCCACGCTGCACTAGTTATAATACTTGGCAATATTTAAAACTGATTTTACAAGTGAATCAATCTCTTCCATAGTGTTATACATTGCAAGTGATGCACGGATAGAGGAGTCCAGGCCATATCTTCGTAAAGCAGGTTGGGCGCAATGGTGGCCAGCACGGACTGCTATTCCATCCTGATTAAGGTATTGTGCAACACTTTCGGGTGAAATGCCATTTATCACAAATGAAATTACGCTTATTTTATTTGGAGCAGTACCGATCAATCGCAGACCTGGAACTTTTGACAGTTCTTTCATTGCATGGGAGGTTAATTCACTTTCATAAGCTTCAATATTACTCATACCGATATTTTCAACATAATCAATTGCCGCGCCCAATCCCACAGCATCTGCAATATTGCCGGTACCGGCTTCGAATTTATAAGGCAGGCTGTTAAAAACCGAATCATTAAAATCGACATTTTTTATCATGCCGCCGCCTCTTTGCCATACAGGCATTTGTTCCAGGAGGGCTTTTTTACCGTACAAAACGCCTATCCCAGTCGGCCCGTAGACCTTATGCCCTGAAAAAGCATAAAAATCAGCATCCAATTTTGTTACATCAATTTTCATGTGGGGGACAGACTGTGCACCATCAACCAATACATGTGCTCCATGTTTATGTGCTATTTCAATCATTGTACTTACAGGGTTAACTGTTCCAAGTACGTTTGATACATGAGTTATAGCCACAATATGTGTACGTGAAGTAAAAAGTTTTTCATATTCCTCCATTATAATTTCTCCACGGTCATCTATAGGAATTGGTTTAATTACCGCTCCCTTCATTTGCTGAAGCTTTTGCCATGGTACAATATTAGAATGATGTTCCATCATTGTCAGTAAAATTTCATCACCATCATGTATATTCATGCTTCCATAGCTTTCAGCAACAAGATTGATTGC
>JAUZPR010000233.1 GCA_030705825.1 Bacillota bacterium
ATGGTTGAGTAAATGCAACAGGAAGTTATAAATATATATACTTTACAGAAAAGCTGTAATTAAGAAGGAAAATAAGTCTTGAAAAATTCAGGGCTTATTTTTTTACAGTAATTTAACGCTTTATTAACGTTCAAAGGGTTTCAATTCCAGACTATTGGATATATAATATTCGTATAATCGCTTAAACAAATATACGCTTGTACTTAATTGAGGTGACATTATGGATACGTTGGTAGACATTTTAAAGGCACTGTCAGATGAGACACGGTTAAGGATACTGAATCTTCTTTATGAAAAGGAGCTTTGCGTCTGCGAAGTTATGGAAGTGCTGCAAATATCGCAGGCAAAAGCATCAAGGCATCTGATATATCTTAAAAATGCCGGTCTGGTTAAAGACCGGAAGCATGCCCAATGGGCTTATTATTCAATGAACCGGGATGAACGGTTCAAATTCATGGATTCCTTGATTTATGATAATTTAAGAAATTTGGAGCCTTATAAAACTGATGTCGGGATACTTGGAATCTCACAAAAACAGAATAAAAATCCGTGCAATTAATCTTAAATCTATTGAAGCAATTATTGAAACAGGAGGTAATAATGTAATGAATAAGGACATCGCAAGGTTATCATTTTTAGACAGGTTTTTAACACTTTGGATTTTTCTTGCTATGGCAATTGGTGTCTGCCTTGGATACTTCATACCAAGTCTGGCTGATACTCTTGAAGGAATGAGCACCGGAACTACTTCATGGCCCATAGCTATAGGATTGATTGTAATGATGTATCCTCCGCTGGCGAAGGTCAAGTATGAGGAAATAGGCAGGGTTGCAAACAATAAAAAGGTATTCGGATTTTCATTGCTGCAGAACTGGATCATTGGGCCAATCCTAATGTTTGTTCTTGCAATTGTATTCCTGCCCGATATGGCACCGTATGCGATCGGATTGATTACAATAGGCCTGGCACGCTGCATAGCAATGGTTATTGTTTGGAATACGCTTGCCAAGGGTGACAATGAATATTGCGCAGCCTTGGTCGCAATAAATTCGATATTCCAGATACTTTTCTACTCTGTATTCATATATATATTTGTAAAGGTTTTACCAGGGTTATTCGGAATATCATGGACGGTTACAGGCCTTGAAAAGATAACTGTCTGGAGTGTAGCTCAAAGTGTTCTAATATATCTTGGAATACCTTTCGCAGCAGGTATAATTACGCGTTTTTCTCTTATCAAGGTTAAAAGCAGGGAATGGTACGAAAAAGTCTTTATTCCCAAAATATCGCCTTTGGCTCTTATTTCACTGCTTTATACTATTATAATTATGTTTACACTAAAGGGGCAGTACATTGTAAAGCTTCCCGGCGATGTTATAAGAATCGCAATTCCTCTACTGATTTACTTTGCAATTATGTTCTTTGCAAGTTTTTATATGTCATATAGGAATGGTTTTAAATATGATCAGACTGTAACCTTATCTTTTACTGCAGCTAGTAACAATTTTGAGCTTGCAATAGCTGTGGCTGTTGCAGTGTTTGGAATAGGAAGCGGTCAGGCATTTGCGGCTGTTATCGGTCCTTTGGTAGAGGTTCCTGTGATGATAGCACTTGTAAATGCGGCTCTGTTATTTAAACGGAAATACTTTGATGAAAATGGTATTCCCATAAGAATCCGCGGTAATAAATAAAAATATTAGGGGTGAATACTCATGAAAAAGAAAATAGCATTTGTTTGCACGGGAAATTCCTGCAGAAGCCAGATGGCTGAAGGCTTGGCCAAATACTATGGGAATGATGTTCTTGATGTATACAGTGCAGGAACACACCCGGTTAATGAAGTCAACCCCGAAGCAATAGAAGTTTTAAAGGAAATTGGGATAGATATCAGCGGTAATAAGCCTAAACTTTTGGACGATATTCCTTATGAAATAGACATTTTGATTACTATGGGCTGCGGTGTCGTTTGTCCGTTCATACCAAATAAATACGAGGCCGACTGGGGACTCCCTGATCCGGCCGGACAGCCCATTGAAGAATTCAGAAGGGTAAGGGATATTATAAAGGATAAGGTGCTTAAACTAATAGACAAGGAAAAGAATGATGAGTTGTTTTAATGAAAAAGCTCAAAAAATATTCCGACGTATTGCAGAACTGGCAGGTAAATAAATAAGGCAGCTGCGCTTTCAAATTTCCCGGTTATGTATTAATTCTCAATTTTCCAGCAGAATAAATACAGGTGATAAAATATGCTTACTATGCTGGTACTGCTTTTTTTTCCTGTAATAATTCTATTTGGTGTATATAAATTTTTATTTGATTTAACTTATAAAATTAAAATCTCAAATTTGTTTGAGAACATTAATTCAACACAGGATCTTGTTCGTTTATGTATGAAGGATTTTGTTCAAATATCAGCCGAAATATTCAGGAGAAAAGGCTATAAGGTCAAATTGACCGATAAGTGCGGTGAAGAGGGAAACGGCCTGATATTGAACAATCTGATATATGTGGAAATCTGGAAGTACTCTGCGGATCATTTTACAGATGTGGAAGCTGCAATGAAGCTTGCAAAATGCATGAGGAATAATTCAATATATAGAGGTATTTTTATAACACTAGGTGATTTTAAAAAATGTACCAGGACCTATTGCCATACCAACGTAATTCAATGCATAAACGGAGAACAGTTA
>JAUZPR010000234.1 GCA_030705825.1 Bacillota bacterium
AGGTTCCCCTTCCAAGTGTAAATACCTTGTTTCCTTCGTCATCGGTGCCTCTGTATAATATCTTGCCCATGTCCTTATAGCCTAGAGTATTAAAATATTGGATCTTCAGTATTTCCTCTCTTGTCGGAATCCTGTTGTCGGGTATCCGTTTTAAATGTACTGCAGCTGCCATCGAAGATGAATGGGTACCGCCGTAACAGTTGTATATGTATATCATCCGTATCACCCTGAAATATTATTTGAACTTTGTTGAAAAATTATAATATGTATAGTAACCATTTATTTCAAAACATATAACAATGTATGGAATAGGACTATAGTCCTATCTTATAAAGTCTGGTAAAAAATATGGTTTAGTACCTTGTTTTGAAAGGTAGCTTGTGATATAGTGTAATTATAAAATCAGACTGATAATTAATATTTTTAAAAACGCCTTGAAAGGAATATAGCATATGAACATACAATTTAAAAAAGGAGTCCTTGAACTATGTGTCCTGTCCATGTTAATGAAAAAGAATTGCTATGGATATGAGCTGGTGAACGAGATATCGAAAAATATAATGATAGCTGAAGGTACAATCTATCCCCTGCTCAAACGACTTAAGGATGAAGGTTATTTTACGACATATCTTGAGGAATCTCAGGAAGGTCCTCCCAGAAAGTATTACAAGTTAACCGAGCTCGGCAGGGAAACTAAAGGTGAGCTTGAAAACGAATGGTCCAAATTTGTTGAAGGAGTTAACAGAATCGTAAAGGAGGATACGGAAAATGGGAAAAACTGAGTTTATGAGTAAACTTGCTGGTTTATTGGATTTTATGTCTGAAGAAGACCGCAGAGATATATTGTATGATTACGAGGAGCATTTCCGTGCAGGTGCCGAAAGCGGAAAAACCGAAGAGGAGATTGCAGAATCGTTAGGTGACCCCAGGCTTATAGCCAATCAATACAAGCTTAATTATATAGTAAGACAGCCGGAACCAAATACATATTCCGGCAGTACCATGAAATCCATTATAGCTGCATTGGGGCTGGGTTTTTTCAATCTTGTTGTTATGACAGGTCCCTTCTTTGGAATATTGGGTACCTTGATAGGTCTATTTGCAGCCGGTATAGGAATAGCCATCAGTGGAGTTGCTGCTATTCTCTCAATTGTCCTGCTGCCTAATGTAATTTATATTCCGGACAGCGCCATGAAAATCCTTCGTGACATCAATCCGGGCGTTTACCTTTTCTCAGGTATCGGGCTTATTTGCCTCGGATTACTCTTTATTATAGGTATAAGCTACCTGTTCAAATACTTCTTTAAAGGTACAATTGCCTATCTAAACTGGAATATGAATATAATCAAGAAATAAGGAGGGGAAAAACATGTTTTCCAGATTTAATATGAAGACTGTAGCCATATGGCTGGTTATAATAATGGTTTGTTCGTTTTTCATTGCAGGAATTATCTTTCGTTCAACCAACGGAAGCTGGTTTTTAGATTTCGATAATTTCAGTTGGTCGGATAATTCTGACCATTCGGGTTCTTTCACAAAGGATTTTGATGAAAATAAAACATTCACATTAGACGGCATAGATAAAATTTCTGCCGATACAATAAGTACTTCCATAAATATAATTCCGGTTGATACACCGGAAATCAAGGTCCATTATTACGGACATTACAGCGGCAATACCGAACTTAAATTTGTAGCTGAAACTTCAGCCGGCAATCTGAATCTGAAAGAGGAATATTCAAAACGCAATAATATAAATACTTACAAGTCTGATCTGAAGCTTGATATTTATGTCCCGAAAGCATTTACAAAAAGCCTGAACATCAACACTGTTTCGGGAAGTTTAAAAGTTCAGGATATGAATATAGAAGATTTTAATTTTAATTCGGTATCCGGGGAGCTGGAAGCAAATACTTTATATACGAAAAACAGCTCAATAACTTCAGTATCGGGTGATTTAAACATATCGGGCTTTAAGGGAGATGTTACAGTTAAAACCACTTCAGGTGAAATAACTTTAAACTATGCGGAATTTGACAACAACATAAATATAAATACTGTTTCAGGCAATACAAGTCTTAAATTAACTGACAACGCACAATTTCATATTAAATACACTACAATTTCAGGTGATATTGACAGCCGGTATCCGATTACCATCCAGGGCAAAGCCAGCAGCAAAGGAATCGAGGGTTATGTAGGAAGTGAGAAAAATAACATTATTGTCAATTCCATATCAGGAAGTCTTGAAATAAATAAATAGTACACTATTTAAAAAAGGAATCCGGCCGTTAATACGGCAGATTCCTTGTTTTATGTACTGTTCTTTCTGTGATTAATGGTAATAGCCATATATTATCTTTTCAAACATTCTACCGGGTAGGATTTTTCTTAAAACAACCGAAAGCTTTTGATCAAATTTCCCGACCCTGTACCTTAACCTTGGCTTTTTTGTCTCAATAATTCCATATATCAGTTTTGCTACTCCGAGAGGATCGCTTCCGTTAGCTTCGTCATTTTTTATTTTGCTTCTTACCTTTTTAAAATCCTCAGAGTACGGAGATTCCGATGAATCTGTTTTTACTGCGTCAGGCCTGTATGTATTGGAGCCGGATCTGTGGTCACTCGGTTCAATCAATGCCACATTGACT
>JAUZPR010000235.1 GCA_030705825.1 Bacillota bacterium
AAATACCCTGAAATAATACCACATACAATTATCCCCCTAATTTATCCGCAATAATTATATACCCTGTAAAAGATTATAACAATATGAATACTTTGTAAGTCGATATAAGGTAAAAAAGAAGTCCAACCCTTGTCAAAGCTGAGCTCTTAAAAATATACAGTCACCTCTTCCTTTTGGAAGTCAGATTATTTGGCGGTGTTTTATATGGGTTGTTTTTCATGTTTCTACCTGTGGGTTCAAAGTCCTCTGAATCCTTGCTATCAACCAATTCTCCTTTAAAGCCTGCATCCTGCGTCACGGGTTTTGAATTCTTCTTCATATTACCTCCTTTACCATCTTCAATAATTTAAAACGTATTTTGCCTATAATTATTAAAATTATTCAGCATTTTAGATATAAATTTTACGATATTGAATATCGGTGGTTTTTTGTATTAGGGCAGCTTTACCTTAAGTAACTTATTTGAAATGAAAATCATATGCTGAATTGAAATGTTACAACAGCTTTTTGCCGGTAGGAGCAGCAGTAAAGATGAATTTGAACAGTCAGTTTTCATTTTACCCGCCCCAGCCCGATAACCCGGATGATGCAGTACGGCATATGCTGACTTTATATGCTTTGAGCCAAAAGGGCTGGCCCGGGGATTTCGGTATAATAATGAAACTAATGGCACCGCCGCCGCCCATAACAACTTATGTCCGGCCGGGAGAATTCAAAGGGATCAAGGTCGGAGTTATCGGTGGAGGATTGGCGGGTCTTTCAGCTGCTTACGAATTACGAAAAGCCGGATTTGATATTACTGTCTTCGATGCACTGGAGGATAGAGTCGGAGGCAGGATTTATACCTGCTATTTTGATGAGGGAAAGAAATTTTATAATGAATTCGGACCGATGAGAATTCCTGTTTCCCATGAAACGGTTTGGCATTATATAAAATTATTCAATTTACCTACCAGACCTTTTATCCAAGTTGACGCCAATGCTTATGTCTATTTGAAAAAAATCCGTGTAAGAAATGACTTGCAGGGTATTAATGTTATGAAATACATATATCCAAAATATGCACTTACAAACAAGGAGAGACATATCAATTGGCAGGGGCTGCTTTTCAAAGGTACAGATAATCATCTGCTTAATGCAACATTGGAGGACAGGTCTGAAATAATCCGTGTTTTACAATATTATAGAGACAGAACTGTTTTTTGGAGCAGCAATTCAAATATAAATATGATGGAAGCGGCAGGCTTGAGCCAGGAGGCCATCAATCTGGTTTCAAACTTCAATCCGCTGTTGTACGGAGGACTATACAACAGTTTTATAGATTTTATAGAAGAGGATTATACGGCAAATTTAGCATTTTTATATGAAATACCAGGAGGAATGCAAAAATTACCTCTGGCATTTTACAAAACCTTTTTACTCAGGCAGCCTTATGAGAGTATTCCGGCTGAATATACAGGAAGTGTATTCTATAAAGCCGGCTGTTGGATAAATGAAATCAATTTTGACTTGTTAAGTAACAAGATTAAGCTCAGGTATAGGAATCCAAGAACAAAAAAGAGTGCTGAGGAGATATTTGATTACGTTATTTGTGCCATTCCTTTTTCAACACTACGTAATATACATGTGGATCCCTTATTTAGCAACATAAAGATGCGTGCAATCCGGGAGGTTAATTATATTCCTGCACAAAAATCACTTCTTATGTGCAGTGAAAGATTCTGGGAAAAGGAGGGAATAGCAGGCGGGGGTTCCTTTACAGATCTTCCAATTGCTTCTGTCTGGTATCCTTCAGATCATGCCAAACTTATTAATGATCCTTTAAACCCCTTGAGTCAGTTTGGAAATCTTCCATGGAATGAACCTGGGGTCTTTATAGGTTCCTTCAACTTTAACCTTGATACCACGCGTTTAACAAATCAGCCCCAGGAACTGTACTTTGAGGAAATAAAAAGAGAGGTTGAAATGGTACATGGCTTACAACCTGGTTATCTGGACAATATTGTAGTAGGGCACAAGACTGTTAACTGGGATGAACAGCCGACCATAAGAGGAGCAATATCCTTTTTTACGCCGCAGCAGAAGATCCTCTTCTCTTATGGTATGGCTCAGCCGGAATATAACGGTAGAATGTTTTTTGCAGGGGAACATATATCGGCAGTCCACCGCTGGATGCAGGGTGCACTGCAAAGCGGAATGCAGGCGGCAAATAATCTTGCATTAGCCTGTAAGTATAATTTTAAATAAGCAGCAAAAAAGCATATCACATGAGAAAATAGTGATATGCCTTTTTGCTGCTTATAAAAGTTTTATATCTTGAATTTTGATATTTCGTCCCTCAGCATATCTGCGCTATTTTTTGCGTTACCTGCTAAGCTTAATACCTGTGAGGACATTTCACTTACTTCTGCTATCCTGTTGGCTATGTCTGAAGAACCCTGGGCTCCCTCGGCTGACGTGATGGCTACAGCGTCAATAGCTTTAATTATATTTCCTATGGATACCATAAGTTCTTCTGATGTGTTACTGAACTCGTTTACCAGATTATCCACATAATGGGCATCCTTACTATACTCTTCAGCTATACCCAGCATTGTTTTATAGTCGTTGTCCACGTCTACCGATACAAAATTCAGAAG
>JAUZPR010000236.1 GCA_030705825.1 Bacillota bacterium
CGGCCGTTCACTGCCGGGCGTAGAATGTAAAATCGTAGATCCTGCTACCAATGAGGATTTACCGGATAATGTGGATGGTGAGTTTGTTGCACGTGGTTACAACATTATGAAGGGTTATTATAAAATGCCCGAAGCAACTGCTGCTGCAATAGATAAAGAAGGATGGCTCCATACCGGTGATCTCGCAAGGCGTGATGAAAACGGTTACTATAAAATTACCGGCCGTATCAAGGATATGATAATAAGAGGCGGAGAGAACATCTATCCCAAGGAAATAGAGGACTTCATCTATACCCATCCGAAGGTAAAGGATGTTCAGGTTATTGGCATACCTGACAAACAATATGGTGAGGAAATCATGGCATGTGTTATACTCAAGGACGGTGAGAAGATCACTGAGGATGAACTCAAGGACTATATCCGTACCCATATGGCAAAGCATAAAACCCCGCGTTATATCGACTTTGTAAATGAATTCCCGATGAACGCCGCAGGAAAGATAATGAAATACAAGATGCGCGAGCAGGCAGTAGAAAAATTAGGCTTGCAGGCAGCAAACAATATAGAAACAGCTTAAAACAATGAAGGAGCAAAGAATTTTATCTTTGCTCCTTCTAAATTTCTATTTTGTTAAATTTTACTGCTAAAATACTCTTGAGAAACACATAATTGCTTCTTGAGTATTTCTTTCCATAGAAAGCCGTTTACTTGGCCGCTGCCCATCGAAACTTTTGTACGCCTTAAATTACCGGCGTTATCATATTTCCTGTAAAAATAATGGTCGGTTACTTTATATAGTTCCCACCCGTCATTCTCACAAAATCGTCTGAGTTCTTTCCAGTTAGGCATTTATAATACTTTTAACTCCTTCAATACTGTTTTGACATAAGACATTGAGAACATACGGCAAGTGAGATTTTCTGTTGGGGGATGAATAACAGGTTTCAAAATCTGAATAATACTCTTCAGCATATTCCTTTAAATCTTGTGCAGCTTTCAGCAATGCATCTTCCTTGTCTTTTCCGTTTGCCACAATATCGATTTCATTCAATGATACGGTAATACTTCCATCCTCTTCTGTATATAACCTGGCTGAAAAGGTGTAGGCTTTTAAAATAATTCTGAATTGGTCGATATTTGTTGCAAATATATAATCTCTGGAACGTTTTATTACTTGGGGTTTTTCACGGACCACCGAATCTATAAATCCACCCCATTCTTTGCGGACGCTAGAAGCGTTAAGTGCGAACATTTCAAAAAACATCCCCTTTCACCTCCAATAATAACATATTTGTACATGCTGTACAATATGTACATTATGTACTGTTTTATTTTATTTATTAATAAAAATTTTTATTCAGAATTAACAGTTATAGTGAAATAAATAAAAGGAGTTGGTCTTTTTTACTAAATGAACTCCTCTTAGTAAATGTTGATTTCTAGAAAAACATGCCCGGGGTATAACAGCTGGGGTAGGGAATAATACCATAAAGCCTGATATATGGTATTATTTATGTATATTCCTTTAAATGAAAGAAGGACATTTATATGAGCATGCATCCCAGACCCGTTGAAACCGGAAAACTGGCAGAAAACCTATATGCTGTTAAGACAGCTACTGTTAATCTTTTTTTATATAAAGAAGGCAATAATACAATTTGTATAGATTCAGGCTTTAATAACAGGGTAACTGTCAGGCAGCTAAAAAAACTGGAGATAAATCCGGAAAACGTTACGCATTTGTTCCTGACACATTCCGATTTTGACCATGTTAATGGTCTGGTTATTTTTAAAAATGCGGAAATATATATATCCAGCGAGGAAGAACAGATGATAACAAGGAAGAAGGCAAGGATGTTTGGCATTTTCTTCAATAAAGCCATAAAACGAAAAATTAATCTTTTAAGGGATAATGATGAGATTTCTGCAGGATCTATAAAAGTAAGGGCTTTACTGACTCCTGGACATACTCCGGGGTCAATGTCATATCTGCTAAATGACTCCATACTTTTTGGCGGAGACACTTTTAAAGTAGTAAACAACAAAATTTACCCTCTAAAGCGCTTTTATAATATGGATACCGAATTACAAAAAGAATCCATAAGAAGGCTGGCACGCCTTGAAAATATCAAACTGGCATGTACGGCTCATACAGGGTGTACCCAATCCTTCGATGAAGCTGTACGGGAGTGGAAATGATCAATAACTTTTCTTGCTGCCTATGGATATAATTCAAATCAACGATTTATAATAATATTCAATTACAAAAGGAGGAAATAGTTGATGATGCTATATGATTTGCTGAAAACAAGAAGAAGTATCCGCAAGTTTCAAAAAAGAGAAGTCGAAAA
>JAUZPR010000237.1 GCA_030705825.1 Bacillota bacterium
CGCCGCTTGAGAACTGGGGTATACGCGGAGGTAAATCAGGATGTTGATCTGGGTTTTAAAATTGATGTACAAGGGTACTTTTTACTAACTCAAATCCTTGAAATTCCTAAAATAAGAGGCTACTGTAAAAGTAATCTCTTATTTTATTGGGGAAAAAACATACGCCTCAATTATTTGATCTGTGGTATCCTCGCTTTTTTCAAAAGAATCTGCAATTCCTAAAAAATCACATTAGAAAAGTCCACTATTCCAAGAGATTTAGAATTTAATTCTGTAATATAATTTTATATAATGACAATGAAATATAATTGGCTTGAACCATGGAAAGGGGATACTAATGGCTGGCTTTTTGGGATTCTTCGATTATAATAAGCCGGGACCGGGTGTCAACAGGGATACTCCGCCCAAACCAAGATTTCAACTCTTTTTTGAATTGTTTTTCAGAAAGTTTTGGAATCTGATTAAACTCAATTTATTATTCTTTGTTTTCAATATCCCAGCTATCGCAGCAGCGTTGTTCATAGCTCAATTCGTAATGGGCAACAGGACATCAGGCAGTGCTTTAGGCGATTTATATGTTCTTATGGTCACTGCAGCTGTTCTTGTATGTATTCCAATTATTACACTAGGGCCTGCACAGGCCGGGTTTACCTATGTTCTAAGAAATTATTCCAGAGAAGAGCATGCTTTTATCTGGTCGGATTTCAAGGAACATGCATTAAGGAATTTAAAGCAAAGTCTAATAATTATGGCTATTGACCTGGTTGTTACGTTTGTTATGTGTTTGGATATAAGTGTGTTCGCGGCTATTAAAGACGGCGGTGCGGTAATATCATTTGCAGATGCCATTCTTCTGATTTTATTTGTACTCTATATGATTATGCATATGTATATTTACCCAATGTTAATAACCTTTGAACTTAAAGTAACCCAGATTTATAAAAATGCTCTGATATTTGCTTTGTTAAAGTTATTTCCTAATCTGTTAATCCTGGCAATATGTGTCTTACTGGTAATGATATCTTTATTTATACTGCCTGCAGGTATAATTCTGCTCCCGTTTATCACCTTCAGCCTTATAGGATTTATTATAAACTTTCATGTAAATCCAATATTGAAAAAATATATGATTGATAAAGTCCATACTGCGCCTCAGAATCAGGAAGACAAACGGAGAAAGAAACTGACAGCTGACGTTGACAGAAACTAGTATAAAAAACGCAAAATTATTATTGCTTTAAGGATTTTCCTAATATATACTAAAAATAAGTTGTGCATACAAGTTGAGTCGAAAGGTTACCTATGCAAAATAATGACAATCAAAAAAAATACTACATGCTTGTTGAATATTTGAAAGAAGAAATTTTGATGGGAAGGGTCAAGCCAGGTGAACAAATACCTTCGGAAAACGAACTGGCGGAAAAGTTTTCTCTAAGCAGGAATACGGTAAGAAAAGCTATTTCAATACTTGCAAATGACGGTTATCTTTATACCGAGCACGGACGCGGAACTTACTGCATGAACAGGAACAGGAACAGATACGGTTCCAAAAACATTGGTGTAATAACTACATATATTTCGGAATATATATTTCCAAAAGTAATTCAGGGAATAGACAGTGTGCTTTCAGGTAACGGCTACAGTATCATGCTGAAGAATACCAACAACAATACCGCTAAAGAGGCTATCTGTCTGGAGGATGTATTAGAAAAGAATATTGAAGGATTAATCATAGAACCAACTAAAAGCGCATTGTTCTCAAATAATTTAAAATTCTATGAAGCCTTTGATAACCAACATATACCTTATATATTCATTCATGGATATTACCAGCGGCTTGAAGGAAAGTCATATGTAATACTGGATGATGAGAAAGGTATGCACGATGCTGTGGAGTACCTGGCAAGGCTTGGTCATAAAAAGATTGTGGGTATTTTCAAGGCAGATGATATTCAGGGCTTGAACAGGCACAAAGGGTATGCAAAAGCCTTGAATGAAGCTGGTTTGCCGTATGATCCCGATGAAGTGATTTGGTTCCATACAGAGGATAGGGATATAAAACCATGTAACTCTATTAAACAAATAATTGAAGCTAATAAAAGAATTGATGCTATTGCCTGTTATAACGATGAAATAGCTTTCAAGGTTTTCGAAATGCTTGAAAGCATGGGAATCAAGGTACCTGAAAACATATCCATTACAGGATTTGATGACTCGTATTTTTCCAACAACTGTCCTGTGAAGATTACTACTGTTACCCATCCTAAAGAAAGTCTCGGCGAGATGGCTGCAGAAATATTATTACAG
>JAUZPR010000238.1 GCA_030705825.1 Bacillota bacterium
GAACGGCTTCTTGTGCAATACAAAGGCATTAATTCAGAAAAAATTAATGATATTGAATGCGACTTTTCATATGATGATGGAGAAGACCATCTAATTACTTCGGATAAACTGGATGAAAGCGGATGTCTGAAAATGAATTTTGGAGGTACCGGCGAAATCATTAATAAAGGAGATGTCGTAGATTTAACTATTAAGTGGGATGGAAGGTCGGAGAAGGTAGATTTGAAATAGGTTATTTATTTACCATAGCAACTAAGGAGCGGTATAATGATTCAATACAATATGCACAAAAAAGTTGATTACCAGCGGCTTATACAATTGTTCAATGAAGCCGGATGGACTGATAAAACCAGCGATTTGAACAGACTTAAACAAATGGCCGAAAACTCCCAGATCGTTGTTACGGCATGGGATGACGAATATATGGTCGGATTTGCCAGATGCACAACCGACCATGTTTTTAACGGTCAGATAAATAATGTTGTTGTTGACTCAAAGTACAGAAACCAAGGTATAGGGAAGTGTCTTGTTAAAAAGCTTCTTGAATCGGACAAGGGAGTCACCTACATACTAAGGGGTGATCCCGAGAATGAAGAGTTTTATAAACAACTAGGTTTTGAACCTGCCGAAAGGGCTTTTCTATTCAAGAGAATAGAATGACCTGGTTGATTATACGAATATAAACACCGACAAAAGGATTACAGTCAGGGACGCAAACCCAAAAGTCCTCCAATACCTGTAATATACTGCTTCGCATACGCCATAGGCACAAAACAGAATTAAAACACAAAGGAATGCATTTGTGATAAAGCCGTGTGTTATATACGAAATCAGGGAAACCGAGAAGAACGCCGCCCCAAAAAGCAGCATCAAAACAACTTTTGTCAGCATTTTTTTATCCGATATATTCTTAGGCAGCTCCTGATGTTGCTTCCTTGCCAGCTGCAAACCGTTTTTCCTTAATATGAAATTCAGGTTGCTGAGCACCTCAAAGGCTCCCAATGACAGAAGCAGTGCCCTGAATATTTCCTGTTTCCAACTCATTTATAATTCCCCCTAAGACAAGTTTTCTATAATCTTTTTTAATGCTCTGAAAAATATTTCAGTGTCATGTTCATCTATATCTTTTAATGCAAGTTCGGAAATTTTTTCTGCTTTTAATTCTATATCCTTCACTATAGCCCTGGACTTTTGAGTGAGGGAAACTACATAAGACCTCCTATCGCCGGGCTTTAATTTCTTTTCAACATATCCCTTTTCTATAAGATTAAAAATAACCGTACCGGCTGTGGCCCGGTCACCCGATAATTGGTCTGCCAGCTCAGCTTGAGTAAGTTCCTTTTTGGAGTCTAATAGCTTTATTACAGCCCACTGAGAAGTTGTCAGGTTATAAGTTTCCAATTCTCTGTCCATCTTCCTCTTTATGAAGCGAGCACTCGTATTAAGCATGTAACCTAGTATATCCTGAATTTCCATAAACAAATCCTTTCAGAATAGTATGTATAAATATAATATGTACACTTATTATTTTAACGGCTTTTATATATATGTCAATAGTCAGTTATCTCCTCGGAAGAATAAAAAAATGATAAAAAAACGTTCACAATGTTGTGAACGTTTTTGGGTTTATACTTGCTATTTATTTCAAAGCAGCAGGACATTAATTATTTTCTTATCTTTGTTAAAGTCTGATAAAATTCTAATTTTAAACTTCTATTCAAGTGCTATAGTTCCTTTTTCATCACCTAAGATTGCTTTTATATCAAGTTTAAGACCTTTTGCATTTTCAGGTATTTCAAAAGCAAGACCGCCCTTCATTTCCTTACCGGGAGCTATTGTGCCGTCGAGGGTGGACATCTTAAAGCTCTGAAGTTCGGTAGCTCCGCCTATGGATAGAGTATACTTGTTACCATCGGAATCGGAAAGCTCGAACAACAGGAGAGAACTTACTGCTGCTTCTTCGGAACCGTTGTTTTTAATGGTCATATCAAGCAGATAATAGGTTTTTCCATCATCTGCAGGTAAAACAGAACCTTTTGTTTTCATAGTAGCATTTACAGTGTAAGACTGGTTTTGAAAATCCAAGCTCTTGCCGGATTTTGCCCAGTCCTTGCCCGAAGCTGAAGCACCTTTCTGAGCAGAATCTCCGGTTGTGCTGTTTGAATCTGCTGTTGGTGCGGTTTTATCAGAAGAAACTTGACTTGTTGCCTTTTCGGAACTGCTTGAAGAACTGCTTGATGAATTACTGCCGCATGCGGCAAAAGTAAGCATTATACATAATGCCAAAATTATTACTAAAAC
>JAUZPR010000239.1 GCA_030705825.1 Bacillota bacterium
ATTTGCCGCCTCTGCCTGCTCTTTGGCCCTTTTCATCTCTGCAGCCACCAGCTTGCTCTCGGTTATATCGGTAAATATGCATGCTATAAAATACTTTTCCGGACTGTAAATGGCTACATCATACCATTTGTTCCTTTTCTCCGAATATACTTCTCTTATGCATGCACTTCCCCCATTCAAGGCAGCTTTTCCAAACAGCTTGATGGCTTGCTGTTGTAAATTGTCGTTCCCTCTGATTTCACTAATTCTTCTGCCAACTATGGACTCTCTTTTCAACCCCATCATATTTAGAAAGGCGTCGTTTGATTCCAGGATTACAAAATCGTTTGGATTGTCACCCTCATCAAGAAGTATTCTACTAAATATCAATCCGTTGCTCATATTCATGAACAAGGAATAATACTTTGCCTGACTTTCCCTGAGTTCTTTTTCAGCTTTTTTCCGCTCGGTTATATCCCTTATGATACTGACAAAAACTTCCCTTCCCCCTATTGAAGCAGCCTGCATGCTGACTTCTGCCGGAAATACCGTACCATCCTTCCGTTTATGCAAAATTTGATATAAAGTGCCCCGCCTTGCTGCCTTTTCAAGGTCTCTTATATCCGGTCCAGGTCCGGTTCGTAAATTGCAGAGCTTTTTGGTGCGTATTTCGTCCAGAGTATATCCATATACTCTCAGGGCAGCCTCATTGGCATCAAGGATATTCCCTCTCCTGTCTGTAAATAATATGATGTCCCGGGTGCTCTTTGACAATATTTCATACTTCAACCTGTTTTCTATAGCCGTTCTGCTATCCTGTATGTCTATTGCCATGCCCATATATCCGTCAAAGTTGCCGTTTATATCGTAAAAGGGCTTGTTTATTGCATAAATCCAGTGGTATTCTCCGCTTTTATGCATTAGTCTTAACTGCATTTCAAAAGATGATTTCTGTGTGCAATTTTTTTTATATTCCTTAAAAAACTTTTCTCTATCCTTGGGATGTACAATATTAATCCATCCTGGACCCAGAAGATCAGTCTCATCTTTTCCGGTAAATGCCATTAAACTTTTGCTTAAATAGGTTTTACTTTGGGAAGGATCCGTTTTCCATATCAAAGCCGGAAAGTTTTCAAACATAGAAAGGTAATAATCCCGGGATTTTTTAAGGTTCTCCTCCATAAGCTTTTGGTTGTGAATATCATAAAATACTCCCAGATAGCCTGCTAAATTACCTTCAACATCATAGTAAGGGTTTCCTATGCTTTTTACCCATCTATAATCACCATCACAATGGAGCAAACGCAGCTCGGTATTGAATTGTCTCCTGTTCTCAACTGCTTGTTTGAAAATATTCCGCGAATCATCCCTGTTGTCAGGGTGGAGTTTTGAAACCCAGCCATAGCCTACCGCTTCATCTAATTTCATACCAAGGAAATCCAATAGGAGTTTATTAAAATTGAGACATTCCCCTTCAAGCCCTATCTGCCATATCATTGCCGGTAAGTTTTCAAACAGTTGGTTGCATATTTCAAATGAATTGCCCTGCTTTACTGCATTATTCTTGATTTCTTTATGCATTATAACCACTCCGATTATATCCGTATTGATGATGGATGCAATTTTTGCTTTAAGGCCCTAATGCAGGGAAAGAGAGTCCTAAAGACTCTCTTGTCCCCATAATTCTTTAGTACTTAATTTGGTTTGGTTAATATTTTCCGAACTCTTTATCACTCAGAATTATTTTTTTATTTCCGGCAACTGCACTGCTTTTATACTTGATTTTACTTTCCGCCTTTTTGTCAGACATATCTTCTATCATTTTTAAAACATCTGGATTCAGGTGCTCTATGTCTTTTAATGAATCATAGCTGCTTTTTTTAAGCTGAAATTTTCCTACCATTTCTCTAAGCATTTCAGCCTGCCCTGATAATTCCTCACTGGCTGCCGCACTCTCCTCGGAAGTAGCTGAATTATTCTGGGTTACTTCGGACACCTGCATAATGCCCTGGTTTACCTGTGCTATCCCTGATGCCTGTTCATTTGAGGCTACAGCAATTTCTCCTACAAGAGAAGCAGCTTTGGTTACATCCTCAACAATTTTATTTAACGCATCTGCTGTAAATCTGGCAATTTTAGTACCACCTTCAGCTTTTACAATTGAACCTTCAATCATATCGGTCGTTTCTTTAGCTGCATTAGCAGATCTTGCCGCAAGATTCCGGACTTCCTCAG
>JAUZPR010000024.1 GCA_030705825.1 Bacillota bacterium
AAGGAAATCGAGGATAAGGTGCTTGGTGCCGAGGAAAAGGTTATAGAACTTGAGTACCAGCTTTTTCTTGAAATCAAAGCAAAAATTGCAGGTGAGATAAGCAGGATAAAGAATTCGGCTTCAGCACTTTCAGAACTGGATGCAGTCATTTCGCTGGCAGAAGTGGCAGACAGGGAAAATTACTGCATGCCTGAGGTAACTCTGGAGGACGGTATAGAAATAATTGAAGGTAGGCATCCAGTTGTCGAAAAAATGCTCGAGCATGGTTCATTCGTTCCCAATGACACCCTTACAGATATGGGAGAAAACCGTCTGGCAATAATTACTGGCCCTAACATGGCAGGTAAATCTACATACATGCGGCAGGCGGCTTTGATAGTTCTTATGGCGCAGATAGGCAGCTTTGTACCGGCACAAAGCGCAAAAATAGGTGTGGCAGACAGGATATTCACAAGAGTAGGTGCATCGGATGACCTGGCCTCAGGGCAGAGTACATTTATGATTGAAATGTCCGAGGTTGCCAATATACTGATAAATGCAACATCAAAAAGCCTTCTTATACTTGATGAAATAGGAAGAGGTACCAGTACCTTTGACGGCTTGAGTATTGCCTGGGCTGTCATTGAATACATAAGCGACGCCGAAAAAATGGGCTGCAGGACTTTATTTGCAACGCATTATCATGAACTTACCGAGCTTGAAGGAAAACTGCCAGGCATTAAAAACTACTGTATAGCAGTAAAGGAAAAAGGCGATGACATAACCTTCCTGAGAAAAATCATAAGAGGAGGGGCAGATGACAGCTATGGAATTCAGGTTGCCAAGCTGGCGGGTGTTCCACAGCAGGTAATAGAACGTGCAAAGGAAATACTTTCAGAACTTGAGAATGCTGATATAAGCAAAAAGGAAATAAAGGGACGCAGGGTAAGACAGCCCATTGAAGGTCAAATGGATCTGTTTTCTTTAAACAACAATTCCAAAAGCGACAGCGAGGTAATTTTTGAGCTTAAGAATATTGATGTTTCTACTTTGACACCGCTTGACGCTTTAAATACCTTGTACAAGCTTCAGCAAAAAGCCAGGAAAGGATAAAAGCCATGGGGAAAATTATTATCCTTGATGAAAATACCTCCAACAAGATTGCTGCCGGTGAAGTTATAGAGAGACCGGCTTCAATTATAAAGGAGCTGATTGAAAACTCAATAGATGCGTCAGCCGATATAATTTCGGTAGAAATTAAGAACGGTGGGATTTCCTATATCAAGGTAACCGATAATGGCAGCGGTATTGAGGAAGACGATACCGAAATTGCCTTTGAACGGCATGCTACAAGTAAAATAAGAAGTTCTAACGACCTTGAGAAAATAGAAACGCTTGGTTTCAGAGGTGAAGCTCTGGCAAGTATTGCTGCAGTCTCATCAGTCGAACTTACAACCAGAGTTGCAAACAAGACCCAGGGTTCCCTGATCAGAATAAAAGGCGGAAATTTAATTGATGTAAGGAAGACAGGATGTCCTGCTGGGACAACCTTTGTTATCAGAGAATTATTCTATAATACTCCAGCAAGATTCAAGTTCCTGAAAAAGGATACAACAGAAGCCGGATATATTTCAGACGTTGTAGGAAGGATTGCACTTGGCAATCCCAATATATCCTTCAGGTTATCAAGCAGCGGGTCTACCGTAATTCACACTCCAGGAAACGGTGACCTTTTAAGTGTAATCTACAGTATCTACGGAAAAGAAACAGCAAAAAACTCAATTGAAATAAAATACCAGGACCAATATGTTAAAATCCATGGGTATGCCGGAAAACAGGAAATTGCAAGAAGCAACCGAAACCAGCAGTCTTTGTTTGTAAATGGACGGTATATCAAAAGCAGAACCGTTGCTTCTTCAATAGATGAGGCTTACAAGACCTTCCTGATGAAAAACAAATATCCGTTTATAGTATTGTTCATAGATATTAATCCAATGCTGGTAGATGTAAATGTGCATCCTACTAAAATGGAAATAAGGTTTTCCGATGAGCAGCAGATTTTCAGAAGCGTGTATCATGCAGTTAATAATGCACTTTTGACAGGCCAGAATTTCAAGGAAATAAATATTACAACTACACATTCCAATTCCTTTAAAATGCCTGAAAATACTTATGAAAGTGTCAAGTATGAACAGGAGAACCTTGGTTCAAGGGCAAGCATTATTGCCGAAAAAGCAGCTGTAAGTTATACACCGGACATTTTTCAAAACAGGAATATTGTGCAAACTCCAAGAAATAATAACATTATTATAGAAACAGATAAGAATACATTAAACGAAAGTGTTTATAATAAACAGCCGGACGAAGAACCTAAAATTCAGGAAGAGGTTAAACAACGCACCACTGCTGCCGAAAGACTTGACAATGCAAGGATAGTGGGGCAGGTTTTTTCAACCTACATAATTCTGCAGCAGGGCGACGATATGCTGGCTATAGACCAGCACGCAGCCCATGAAAGAATTACATATGAAGGGCTTAAGAAAAAATATGCAGATAACCAATCACTTGCACAGTATCTTTTAAAGCCTGAGGTAGTTGAGTTGACACATCAGGAATTAAAAACAGTTGAAGAAAATAGTGAACTACTTGAAAAGCTGGGTTTCATTTTGGAGGAATTTGGCAGCGGCTCGGTATTGTTAAGGGCTGTACCTGTGAATGATTTGGGGTTGATTAAGGAATTATTCCTACAGATTATAGATGAGATATACACACGCAAAAATTATGAAGAAACTAAGCGAGTAGACGACCTGCTTTATACTGTTGCCTGCAAGGCTGCAGTAAAAGCAAACAGAAGGCTTGAAGAAAGCGAAATCAAATCAATACTGAAAGAACTTGGAAACATTGAGAATCCTTTTACTTGCCCCCATGGGAGGCCGACAGTAATTAAAATATCCAAAAAGGATTTTGAAAAAATGTTCAAAAGAATAGTGTGACAGGGGTTGGGAAAGACTTTGAAGAATGTAGTCATAATTCTTGGACCTACCGCTTCGGGAAAAACAAAGCTTTCAATAGAAATTGCCAAGCTTGCAGGCGGAGAGATTATTTCGGCTGATTCCATGCAAATTTACAAGTATATGGACATAGGTACAGCAAAACCTGATATGGAAGAACGGGAAGGCATTCGGCATTACCTTATGGACGAGGTTTATCCTGATGAGGAGTTCAGTGTTGCCAGATATCAGGAAACCGCACTCAAATATATAAAGGAAATACAGTCAAAAAACAAGCTTCCCATTATAGTGGGAGGTACAGGCTTATACATAAATTCACTTATTTACAATATAAATTTTACAGAAACGATTAGCGATTGGAAATTAAGGGAAGAATTAAAAGCGGAGGCAGAAGAAAAAGGAAACCAATACCTCCATGATAAACTGCAGAGTATTGATCCAGAAGCGGCTGCTAAAATACACGTCAATGATCTCAAAAGGATTATAAGGGCAATTGAGGTGTATGAGTACACCAAACAGCCCATTTCATACCATCAGGAAGTGTCCAGGCAAAACCCTCCGGAATATAACTATATTTTGATAGGTTTGAACGTGGACAGAAAGATTCTGTATGAACGTATAGAAAAAAGAGTTGACCTGATGCTTGAGAAAGGCTTGATTGATGAAGTAAAAAAGCTGGTTGCCATGGGTTATGATAAGAATACAATTGCAATGCAGGGCATCGGATACAAAGAAGTACTTCAATACATAAGGGGGGAGAAACCTCTTGACGAAGTTGTATACATATTGAAAAGAGACACAAGGCATTATGCTAAAAGACAAATGACATGGTTCAGAAGAATACCCGGTGTTCATTGGGTAGATTCGGATGGAAATAGCGAACAGGAAATAGTAAAAAATGTTTCACATTATCTTGCAACATATGGGATTATCTTGTAGAATATGATATAGGCATAAACATTGTTCGCAATTCCTGTATTTAAACATATTGTATTAGAATAGCTGTAATAAAAAAAGCAAAAAATTATTTTTATTACAAGCATAACAAAGGAGGATAATTTTGTGAACAAACCAAATATAAACTTGCAGGACGTATTTCTCAATCAGGTTAGAAAAGAGCATATTCCCGTAACCATATACCTGACAAACGGTTTTCAACTCAAAGGTATGGTAAAGGGTTTTGATAATTTTACCGTTGTGCTTGACAGCGAAGGCAGACAGCAATTGGTATACAAACATGCCATTTCAACCATAAGCCCTATGAAGATTGTCAATTTGATTTTTAATGACAATAATAGCAGGGAAATTTAAATATTAAAAGATAAAAAAAGAAAAGGCTGTAAAAAAGTTCTATGGATGACTCATAGGACTTTTTCTATTTATTGACGCTATATGTAGTATATGCTAATATATTATTAACAAAATATTGTGAATTACAGGTTCATTTTATCCGGGCCTCACAGCTCATTTGTTGTGAGCTTTTTAGCGTCTTTTGAAGATCGTCTTTTTTGTAGTAGCATGTAAGTCAGAAAAATAGATTTACGAAAGCACAAAAACAATGTTTTTCGACTTTGTTCTGCTTTACTGCTCAAATTCCAAAGAAAAAGAGGAAGTGTAAAAAAATGATAACAAAAATCAGAAAAAGAGATGGCAGGGAAGTACCCTTCAACATTGAGAAGATAACAAATGCCATATTTAAAGCGACTATTGCTGCGGGAGAAAAAGACTATGATTCGGCAATGTCTTTGGCTGAAAAGGTTATTGAGGAAATTGAAAATGGTAAGGAAAAGAAGGTTCCAGGTGTGGAAGAAATTCAGGACACCGTGGAAAGGGTGCTTATTGAAGCAGGATATGCAAAGACAGCTAAGGAGTATATTCTTTACAGGGCTGAAAGAAGCAGAATAAGAGAAATGAACACCCGCCTGATGAAAGTTTTCGAGGAACTCACCTTCAAGGAAGCCAAGGATAATGATATAAAAAGAGAAAATGCAAATATAGACGGAGACACTTCTATGGGAACAATGCTCCGCTATGGTTCTGAAGGTGCCAAGCAATTCTATGAAATGTATGTTCTTAAGCCTGAGCATGCAAAAGCTCACAGAGAAGGCGATATACATATACACGACCTCGATTTTCTTACACTTACTACTACATGCTGCCAGATAGACATAGTAAAGCTTTTTAAAGACGGTTTCAGTACAGGACACGGATTTTTAAGAGAGCCCAATGATATCCACAGCTATTCGGCGCTTGCATGTATTGCCATACAATCCAACCAGAACGACCAGCACGGGGGACAGAGCATACCTAATTTTGATTATGGAATGGCTCCCGGAGTTGCAAAAACATATGCCAAGCTATACAGACAAAATCTTGCTAAGGCTGTTGAACTGCTTATCGGTGAAGATAGTTTGGTTGGCAGGTTAAAGGAAGTTTTTGATACTCTTGGCCAAAACGGCGTAGTACCAACATTATCAGATATGGATGAATACACAAGGCAGGAAGCAGAGCTGCTGAAGGAATTTATAAATGATACTGAAATAATGTTAAAAGCTCAGAAATTTGCTTCGGGAAAGGCTGAAAGCGAAACCGACAGAAATACGTACCAGGCCATGGAAGCCTTTGTACATAATTTAAATACAATGCACAGCAGAGCCGGTGCTCAGATACCCTTCAGTTCAATAAATTATGGGACCGATACCTCTCCGGAAGGCAGAATGGTTATTAAAAATGTCCTGCTTGCAACCGAAGCAGGATTAGGGGATGGAGAAACACCCATATTTCCGATACATATTTTTAAAGTCAAGGATGGCATAAATTACAATACTGACGATCCAAACTACGATCTTTTCAAATTAGCCTGCAGAGTCAGTGCAAAACGGCTATTCCCGAATTTTTCGTTTATAGATGCTCCTTATAACAAAAAATATTACAAGGAAGGACATCCAGAGACAGAAATTGCATATATGGGCTGCAGAACAAGAGTAATAGGCAATGTTTATGATACCGACAGAGAGATAATATACGGACGTGGCAATTTAAGCTTTACTACCATTAATCTCCCGAGAATTGCTTTGAAAAATAAGGATATCTATGCTTTTTATGCCGAGCTAGACGAAAAAATAGATCTGGTTATCAATCAGCTTATTGAAAGATATGAAATTCAAGCAAGTAAAAAGGTCAAGAACTTTCCATTCCTCATGGGACAGGGCATTTGGATAGATTCAGATAAACTGGGCAAGGACGATGAAATAAGGGAAGTACTTAAGCATGGTACACTTTCAATGGGCTTCATAGGTCTGGCTGAATGTCTTAAAGCGCTGACCGGAAAACACCATGGCGAATCTCCCGAGTCGCAGAAATTGGGCTTGGGCATTATCAGGCACATGAGACAGAGAATGGATGATGCCAGCCGTAAAACAGGTATGAATTTTACACTTTTGGCAACTCCTGCCGAAGGACTTTCAGGCAGATTTGTAAAAATGGATAGAAAACTGTTTGGAAGTATAGAAGGAATAACAGACAGAGAATATTACACAAACAGTTTCCACGTTCCCGTATATTATGAAATCGGCGCATTCGATAAGATTTCAATAGAAGCTCCATATCACGAATTAACAAATGCAGGACATATAACCTATGTTGAAGTGGACGGCGACCCGGTTCAAAATCTTGATGCCTTTGAAAAGCTTATAAGGTGCATGAAGGAAAAAGGAATAGGCTTCGGAGCCATAAACCACCCGTTGGATAGAGACCCTGTTTGCGGATATACGGGCATTATCGGTGATACATGTCCAAAATGCGGCCGTAAGGATGAACATCCCGGATTTGAAAGGATAAGACGTATTACAGGATATCTGGTAGGAACACTTGACCGCTTCAATGATGCAAAAAGGGCTGAGGTAAGAGACAGGGTCAAGCATTTCAGTACAGCCAGATGAACCATCCTTGGGGGTTATAAAAAAAATGTTGAGAATTGCCGGGATTGTTAGAGAATCTATCGTTGATGGGCCTGGTATCAGGATGGTGGTATTCACACAGGGTTGTAACCATAACTGCAAAGGGTGCCATAATCCCGAAACCCACGATTTCAGCGGCGGGAAGGAAGTAAGCTGCGAGGAAGTCATAAGGCAGATGGATTCAAACCCTCTTCTGGACGGAATAACGTTCAGCGGTGGAGACCCCTTTGAACAAGCTGATGTGTTGGCTGAAATAGCAGTCATAGCAAAGTCAAGAGGTCTTAACGTAATGACATATACGGGCTATACTTATGAAAGGCTGATTGCCGGAATACCTGAGAGGAAAGGCTGGGCAGAACTGCTCAAATTGACAGATATTCTTGTAGACGGACCTTTTAAAATCGAGCAGAAAAATATGCTGCTTAAATTTAAAGGTTCTGAAAATCAAAGAATAATAGATTTGGAAAAGACCAGACAGAAAAATGAAATAGTTTTAGCTGATATTTAATGGAACAAAAAGCGAAAGGAACATTCCTTTCGCTTTTATATTTCTATAATTTATTTATAGTTTTCTAAAGACTCCTGCTACCTTGCCAAGTATGGTGAGATTTTCTCTGACAATTATAGGTTCATAATATTTATTTTCAGGCTGAAGCCTTACGTAATCTTTTTCTTTGTAAAAAGTCTTGACGGTAGCCTCATCTTCAATCATTGCAACTACAATATCACCGTTTGTAGCAGTAGACTGCTGCTTTACAAGCACAAGATCATTATTGAGTATGCCTGCTTCAATCATGCTGTCGCCCCTTACTCTCAGCATGAATGCATCGGAATTCTGAACAAAATCTACTGGGACCGGGAAACTGTCCTCTATATTTTCTACTGCAAGTATAGGCTGACCTGCAGTAACTTTTCCTACTATGGGAACATCCAGAAGCTCTCTTCTGGAATAATAACCTTCATTTGCCGTTTGCTTTTTACCTCTGTTGCCGTTTATAACCTTAAGAGCTCTTGGTTTTGTAGGATCTTTTAATATCATACCGCTCTTTGTAAGCTTTTCAAGGTATGCGTGAACAGTCGAAGTAGATTTTAAACCAACAGCACTGCAAATTTCCCTTACAGATGGTGGATAACCCTTTTCTTCGATCTGGCTGTTAAGGAAATCCAGTATTTGCTGTTGCTTTTCATTAAGCTTTTTTTGCATCTTTTACACCTCAGCCTTTTTATTATGTAAAAAATTTCATTTTCATACAATTTAAAATAATTATATCACAAGACATAAAAAAATCAAACTAATGTTCGATTATTTACATAAAAATATTGACATAGAACACACGTTCGTTATATAATCATATCAGAACAAACGTTCTATATAGTTTTACGGAGGTGCCTTATGAAAAAGAAATATGTTCTGAAAAATAAAAAAAGATTCTGTACATTTATTATAATTCTGACGGTATTGGCTATTACGGTATTTACCGCAGGAATATCATACGGATATAAGGACACACCAAATCAAAAGGTTGTTGTCAGCAGCGGAGATACATTGTGGGGAATAGCTGAGAAGTATAACCAGGGTAGTGATATAAGGGAAACTGTTTATGAAATAAAGAAATTGAATAAGCTTGAATCAAGCGATATATACATAGGACAGAAATTGATTGTTCCGGCAGGCTGATACGTTAAGACAAAATACAAATTGTTAAAAAGATATAGACTTTAAACTAATAGCTTAAAGTCAATTTATAAAAAATCCGGGATGGAGAAAGACCATTTTTACATCTCTCCCAAACCGTTTTGTAACAAGCCGACTTTCTTCATCTCGTTTTTATTTAGTACTGACCGTAGTGACCGATTCAAGCTTTTTAATCTGTTCAAGTTTATCTTCTGCATTTTTATTTCTGTAATAACTTACCTGCTTGTATTCATCAAAATATTTCTTTGAGTTAGTATAATCTTTCATTTCAAAATATACGTTACCAAGGTCTTCAAGAATAAATGTGAATTTATTATCCTTGCGGTATCCGGAAAGGAATGCTGAAAGTGCATTACTGAAATCACCTTTCTTTTCATAGGCCTGACCCATGTTGTTATAGGCATATACCGAAGGACTCTGATTGTTTGTTTTTATTGATTCTTTTATACAGTCATCATATTTGCCTTCAAGCAGGTAAACCTTTCCGAGATTGCAATGCGCAGTATCATTGTAGTCATTAAGTTCAATAGCCTTTTTAAGCTCTTTTTCGGAAAGGGCAAGATACTTGAATGTACTTTTGTCGTTGGTATTATATTTATCAAGATAACTTCCGCCCAAACAGCTGTGGGCCCTGTCATTTCTAGGCGCTTTTTCAACTACATCCGCCCATAGCCTTACTTCATCGGAATATATATAATTCCTGCGCAATGTCAAAGCAGAATTGAATACGACAAAAGCAACTGAAAATACCAGGAAGAATAATAAAGGCTTTTCAAATAGAGTCTTTCTTCCACCAAGCTTGTATTCTCCGAATATTATGCCGATAATAGCAATAACAAAGCCGGCTATGGGATAATACAGCCTGTGTTCGAAATAAACATCCTTAATTGATATAAAGCTGGATTCGACAGCAAGTCCCATGAAAAACCACAAAATACCCAGGGCAACAAGCTTGTTCTTTTTGAAGTTCAGCATTCCGAATATTATAATTATGGCAATTATTATAAAGGATATATATGAGTAGTTCTCCCAAATTGTATGGGAAAATGGAAAATCGTTGCTGTAGTCGAAATTCTGTTTGTCCGGAATAAAAAGAAGCTTTATATATAAGATAATTACATTCAGTTCAGTGTAAAAATACTGCATTCTGTTCATTGATGTACTCGCCTTGAAAGATACCGACGGGTCACTCTGGCTGTATCCGTGCAAAAGCAGGTCTGTGCCCGGAATAATCGGAACAGTGAGGAAAAGAACAAATAAAAACAGCAGACGTTTTTTCCATGTTGTTTTTCCGTCATTCAGGAAAAACAGCAGTTCTATGAGCAGCAGCATAAAAGGTATTGTAATTGTATTTTCCTTGGTGAACATAGCAATAACAGTAAAAATCAGTACAAAAATGAAATGGCGTATTTTGTCATATACCCTGAATTTAATAAAGTAGTATATTGCCAGCATATAAAATGTAGCAGCAAGTGAAGCCGTACGCTGGACTATATATGTAACCGCATTTACCTGAAGGGGATGGGTGATAAAGATTATTGCAGCTATTGCGGAAATGATCCTTTTATAGGTTGCAACCTTTTTTCCTGTAAAATACTTAAGACTCAGTAAACTATTTAGTATAAGGTAAAATATAAAGCCATTGAAGATGTGTATGGCTACATTTACTATGTGATAGCCTGTTTCCCAATCCCTGTGTATTACGTAATTGATTGAAAAACTAAGGTATATGATGAACCTGTTTGAGTAGAATTTCCATATGGCTGCCAGATCAAGAGGATTTCTTATTGCATAGTTTGAGACAATCGATCCGTTGTCGTCAAGATGAAAGGATGCAAAAAAGCTGTTGGCATAAACAATAAGACCCGCAGCAGCTAGTACTGCAAGAATTATATACTTTTTTTCCAATAGTTTTTCCGCCTTGTTAAATGCACGAACCATTAATTAAACCCCGCATAAATAAAAGGTTAAAAAAAGAAAATAAAACTGGACAAAAATCAGTCTATTTTATTATAACAAATACATTTAATTTATCAAATGTAAAATCGGTTGGTTAAAAAGGAAATATTATGTTATATTATAGAATGTAAATGAATTTCCTTGGATATAGACGGCTATAAAGCACTGGTAAATCTTATGGCCGGTTAAAAACGTATCACGGAGGTAGTAATGGACCGGGAAATATATCTGGATAATGCAGCAACAACTAGAGCCTATGATGAAGTAATTTCATATATGAATGATATAAATATAAAGTATTATGGCAATCCGTCTTCGATGCATACAAAAGGAATAGAAGCAGAAAAGCTTCTAAAACTGGCCAGGGAAAGAATAGCCGGTTCCATGGGAGCGGTGCCCGGAGAAATATACTTTACTTCGGGCGGTACCGAAGCCAATAATATGGCTATTTTCGGATATCTGGAAGCCAACAGGCACAGCGGAAAACATATTATAACCACTGCCGTAGAGCATCCTTCAGTCCTTGAAGTTTATAAATACCTTTCAAAAAAAGGTTATACGGTTGATTTTATAAATCCCGACAGTCAGGGTATCATCGATCTGAACATGCTTGAAAGTAAAATAACCAGTGAGACAGCCCTGATAAGCCTTTTATATGTAAATAATGAAACGGGTGCGGTACAGCCTGTTCAGGAAGTTGTAGAAATAAAGAACAGATTGAACAGAAATGCCGCCATACATATGGATGCAGTACAGGCGTATGGTAAAATAAGGATCAACCCTGGTAAATCGGGTATCGACCTGATGTCTGTAAGTTCTCACAAAATACACGGTCCAAAAGGCTGCGGAGCCCTGTTTGTAAGAAACGGAATCAAACTGCAATCTATACTTTTCGGAGGCGGACAGGAAAACAAGCTGCGTTCGGGTACCGAAAATGTTCCCGGAATATCAGGTTTCGGTCTTGCATCCGAAATAACCTTTAGAAACATAAATGAAAACAGTCAAAAGTTATCTGCTCTTAAATCCCGCTTTATTGAACTGCTGGAAGAAAAAATCCAGGACTATAGAGTAATTTCAAATGAAAATTCCTCTCCTTACATATTAAATGTCGCCTTTAAGAATCTTAAGGCTGAGGTTTTGCTCCACCATCTGGAAGAACGGGGTATTTTCGTTTCTACCGGCTCTGCGTGCTCCTCGAGAAGAAACACAAGCAGTCACGTATTGAAAGCAATGGCAGTTGAACCCTGCTACATTGATGGAGCAATCAGATTCAGCTTTTCAAGCTTTACGAGTATTGAAGATATAGAGTATACTGTTTCGGCTCTTGTTGATATAATTCCCAGGATAAGGTACGGAGGTAAAAAATGAAAAAGATAATATTGGTAAGGTATGGAGAAATTATCTTAAAAGGTTTAAACAGGCCTGTTTTTGAGGAAAAGCTCATAAGCAACATAAAGAAGTCCATATACACCCTTGGAAAGGTTGAAGTCTTAAAGTCCCAGGCACGAATATATATAGAACCCACCCAGGAAGACTACGACTTTGACAGTGCCATAGAAAAGCTCAGAAAGATTTTCGGTATAGTATCAGTAAGTCAGGTTTGGAAGATTGAAACCGATTTCGAACAGATTAAAAGCTATTCGCTTGAGCTTGCCAAGGAAATGGTCAGAATAAATGGTAATAAAACCTTCAAGGTCGAAACAAAAAGGGGCAATAAGCGCTTTCCTATGGAATCACCAGAAATAAGCAGGGAGGTGGGAGCTTACATTCTCGAAAACATACCTGATCTAAATGTGGATGTAATTAAACCCTCTTTTATAATATATCTTGAAGTCAGAGAAAACAGTTATGTTTATTCTAAGATACTTCCGGCAAACGGAGGTATGCCGCTTGGTTCAAATGGGAAGGCAGTGCTTCTGCTATCAGGCGGAATAGACAGCCCGGTAGCCGGCTGGATGATTGCAAAAAGGGGAGTGGAGATAGAAGCTGTTCACTTCTACAGCTATCCTTATACAAGCGAACGTGCAAAGGACAAGGTAATAGAACTGACTAAAATTCTTGCCTCCTACTGCGGAAAAGTAAATCTTCACATTGTACCTTTTACTGAAATACAGCTGGAAATCAGGGAAAAATGTCCCGAGGATCAGATGACAATAATAATGCGCAGAATTATGATGATGATAGCCGAAAGAATAGCTAAAAAGGTGGAAGCTCTTGCGCTTATAACCGGAGAGTGTGTAGGCCAGGTTGCAAGCCAGACCATCCAAAGCTTGGCTGTAACCAATGCTGTAGTTGAAATGCCGGTTTTCAGACCTTTAATTGGAATGGACAAAAATGAAGTTATAGATATTGCAAGAAAAATCGGTACTTTTGAAACATCAATACTTCCCTACGAAGACTGCTGTACAGTGTTTGTCGCCAAGCATCCAAAGACAAAACCTCAGCTGCAAAAAATAATAGAATCGGAAAACCATCTTGATCTTGAAAAGCTGGTGGATGCAGCGGTAGAACAAACAGAGGTCATGCACATAAGAGTATAAGTACGGAATTATAAAAACATACAGGGACACTACCAATTGGTTAATTCTTAAAAATGAGTTATATCCTGCGGTATGTCCTTTTTTTGAAAGCAATAACTTATATAGAGTGTTTTTCCAGGCAACAATTAATATTATAATGGGCTTGTTTATTGCCGCAAAGACGGCTGACAGCTTGTAAGAAATTAAGGAATAATTCCCCCCGATGCTCGTTATAATATACTGAATCATTATTTAAAGGGTGTATATGATGTTACCTGGATTTTTGAAAAGGCTTGGTAAAAAGAAATTATATGCTTTATTGCTTATTATATTAATTCCTGTGTTCTTGCTTGTTATGTCTGCGTTTATTCTTAACAGGTCAGGTATATACGGCGGAATTTTTATTGACAATATAAGTGTTTCCGGGTTGAAACCCGATGCTGCGTTGGCTAAAATCAATGAAAGCAGCAAAAATTATCTCAACAGTACTATTGTTTTGAAATATGGAGACAATACCTGGAATGTATCACCTAATGATGTCGAACTAAGTATTCTTTCAGGAAAGTCGGTAATGGATGCATTCAGCTATGGAAGAGAAGGAAGTATCTTTAACAGGTTGGTTGCAATTACAGGTCTCTGGTTCAAAAAGAACAACATACCTATTGATTTTAAATTTAATGAGGATAAGCTTAAAATAATTCTTTCCGATATAAAAAATAAAATATATATAAAAGAAAAATCCGCCCAAGTATTGTACAAAAACCGGACTGTAAGCATTCAAAAAGAGGTTAACGGGTATATTCTCGACATTGACAAGAACGTAAATTTGATAGAAAATCAAATAAGAGAGAAAAATTTAACAATAAATCTGGCAGTAGACCAGGTTAAACCTAAAATTACATATAATGATATAAAGAATATATCAAGTGTTATTTCTTCTACTACAACAATCTTCAATGAGGGTGATGTTAACAGAAGCAGTAACATAGCTCTTGCCTGCAAGAGAATCAACGGAACGATTTTGCTTCCCGGTGAAGTTTTTTCAATGAACGACGCACTTGGTCCGAGAACAATTGAAAATGGTTTTCTTGAAGCAGGTGTCATTTATAAAAATGAACTTATAAAAGGTCCCGGCGGCGGAATATGCCAGGCTACAACTACGTTGTATGATGCAGTGCTGCTTTCCAAGCTTCAAATTGTTGAAAGGTCACATCATTCAATGCCGCTTGCTTATGTACAGCCGGGGCAGGATGCTACAATTGCCGAAAACCTGCTGGATTTCAAATTCAAAAACAATACAGGATATCCTGTTTGTATTTCGTCTGAAGCATCAGGAAGCAAACTAAATGTACGAATACTGGGCATTAAACCCGAATACAAATACGGAGTTAAGTTGAAATCGGAAATACTAAAGGAAACTCCTCCTCAAGGACAGGATTATGTTATAGATGATACTGTTCCAATTGACCAGTTTGTATTAAGCAGGGAAGCAAAGAACGGTATCCGCGTTGTAGTTTACAGGGATACCTATGACAGTGATAATATATTGATTGATCATGAGAAAATTTCAGATGACTATTATAACCCGGTACAGCCGCAGTACAAGGTGAATTCCATAACTTACGAACGGCTGGTCGAGTTGGGAATAATAAAACCGAGGTAAAGAACATGTTAGATGATCTGTATAATAAGAAAATTGAATGTCCTGTTTGCATGTCGCAGTTTGAAGCCACAAAGGTCCGGACTAAAGCAATAAAGGTTGCTTCAAGGGATGCCGACTTTTGTGTTTATTATGAAGGCACCAATCCCATGTTTTATGACATTCAGGTTTGTGAGAATTGCGGCTATGCTGCATCCTCTGACAAGTTTGAACAGCTTGGTGATTCAGACAGGAAAAAGATTAAGGAAAATATTTCTCCGAGATGGAATAAAAGAAGCTTTGCGGGTGAGAGAAACATTGATGCAGCTATCGAAACCTTTAAACTGGCTCTTCTGAATCTTCATGTAAGAAATGCAAAGAATTCGGAAAAGGCAAGGATTTGTCTCAGAATAGCCTGGATGTACAGACTTAAGAAAGATGAAAAGGAAAAAGAATTTCTGCAGTTTACATTAAACTGCTACAAGGAAATTTATGAGAAAGAAAGACTGCCGGCTGACAAACTGGATGAAGTAACTTGTATGTATATGATTGCAGAACTAAACAGGAGAGTGGGCAATTTTGACGAATCTGTCAAATGGTTCAGCAGAATGATAAGCTCACCTGAAGCAAGAAAAAATGCCTCACTTTTGGAAAAGGCAAGAGACCAGTTCCAGCTTGCAAAGGATCAGAACACGGATTAGTTTATTTTGGAGGCATTGATGAAGGTTGGAAAAGTTCCGAACGAATTATTGGAAAAGATAATACTGGGCAAAATAAAAAAATGCAGGGGAGAAGTAGTCTTAAGGCCCAAGATTGGGGAAGACTGCAGTGCTGTTGATTTCGGCGAGCAGCTATGTGTAGTTACAACGGATCCTATAACGGGAGCAACAAACAAGGTGGGAAGCCTTGCTGTACATATATCGTGTAATGACCTGGCTTCAAGCGGAGCAGAACCTGTCGGACTTATGATAACAATTCTTGCTCCTCCTGAGACTGCGGAGAAAGAGCTTGAAGAAATTATGAGCCAGATAACTGAAACCGCTGCTTCTGTAAATGCTGAGATATTGGGCGGCCATACAGAGATTACTTCTGCGGTAAACAGGCTGATAATCAACTGTACTGCATTAGGAAAAGCATGTACGGATAAAATGGTTACAACATCAGGTGCAAAGCCTGATAATTTTATAATTATGACAAAATCTGCCGGTCTCGAAGGCACTTCTATTATTGCTAACGACAATGAAAAACATCTTGTGAAAAATCTTGGCCACGAAATAATCAAAAATGCAAAAAGCTTTATAGACAGAATAAGCGTAGTAAGGGAAGGTCTTGCCGCAAGCAAATTCGGAGCCACAGCAATGCACGATGCTACCGAGGGCGGTATACTCGGAGCTGTATGGGAGCTAGCCGAAGCATCGGGAGTCGGCGTAGTAATACATAAAGATAAAATTCCTGTCGAAAATGAGACAAAAAAGATATGTGAAGTATACAATATCGATCCCTTAAAGCTTATATCCAGCGGTTCAATGATAATAGCCGCACAGGATGGCGAAGGAATGATAAAGAAGCTTGAAAATGAAGGAATTCAGGCAACAATTATAGGAATGACAACATTAGACTGTGGGAAGTATATAATATATAATAACAACAAGGACAAAATTGAACCTCCAGAAGCTGATGAACTTTACAAGGCAGTGAAATAAGGAGGTTAAAAATTTCCTATTATTTATTGACATGATTTTTAAATAACATTATAATTTTTATGGAAAGTAAAAATTATATAGCGAATGAAATTCATGGGAGAGATGCCGAAAGGTACACCGAAGGAGCTATACTCTCAGGTACATATTAAGCTTTAATAAGTTTAATTGATAATGACCATGAACGGACGCACCTCTGGAGAGACCGTCAAGGCGCCGAAGGGGCAAGGCCGTAAGGCTAGAATCTCTCAGGCAAAAGGACAGAGTTGGAAAGTGTATAATAATTTTATGCATATTCAGAGGGCGAATATTTAGATTTGCCCTTTTTTATTTTTTATAAAATGATAAATATTCAGGAGGTTATTTCATGATTAGTACAAAAGAGATACAAAAGATCGACAAAGAAGTAGCAGAAGCAATTGAACTTGAAGTTAACCGTCAGAGGACTAAAATTGAGCTCATAGCATCTGAAAATTTTGTCAGCAAAGCAGTAATGGAGGCTATGGGGACTCCTCTTACAAATAAATATGCCGAAGGCTATCCCGGAAAAAGATACTACGGCGGCTGTCAGTATGTTGACATAGTCGAAACTCTTGCAATAGAAAGAGCAAAGCAGATTTTCGGAGCCGAGCACGCAAATGTTCAACCGCATTCCGGTGCGCAGGCAAATATGGCAGTTTATTTTTCTGTTTTGACACCTGGCGACACAATTCTCGGTATGAACCTTTCGCATGGAGGTCATCTTACTCACGGAAGTCCGGTAAATATGTCCGGAAAATACTTTAATATAGTTCCTTACGGTGTAAGCGAAACCGATGGACGTATAGATTATGACAAGCTGCGCCAGATAGCTCTGGAAAGCAAGCCTAAAATCATAGTTGCAGGTGCTAGCGCTTATCCCAGAATAATCGATTTCAAAGCATTCAGGGAAATCGCAGATGAGGTGGGCGCATATTTGATGGTTGATATGGCACATATAGCAGGTCTTGTAGCCGCAGGGCTCCATCCAAACCCTGTTCAGTATGCTCATTTTGTTACAACCACTACTCATAAGACACTTAGAGGACCAAGAGGCGGTATGATCCTGTGCAAGGCCGAATTCGCAAAACAGATTGACAAAGCAGTTTTCCCTGGCCAGCAGGGCGGACCTTTGATGCATGTTATAGCTGCTAAAGCAGTTTGCTTCAAGGAAGCTCTAACTGAAGAGTTCAAGACCTACCAGACACAGATCATTAAGAACGCAAAGGTTTTGTCTACAGCACTTACCGGATACGGCTTCAATCTTGTATCAGGTGGAACCGACAACCATTTGATGCTCATTGATTTAAGAAATAAGAACCTTACCGGCAAGGAAGCAGAAAAAATGCTTGATGCGGTAGGAATTACAGTAAACTTCAACAGCGTGCCTTTCGACACACAAAAGCCGACAGTAACAAGCGGTATTAGAATAGGTACCCCGGCAGTAACCGCAAGAGGAATGATTGAATCGGATATGAGCGAAATTGCAGAATGCATTAAGCTTACATTGACAGACTTTGAAAATTCAAAGGAAAAGGTTGCAGCAAGAATTTCTGCACTGTGCGGGAAGTATCCGTTGTATGAATAAAATGAATTAAATTTAAATTTGAGGGGCTGTAGCACCAGTTAATAGTGTACAGCCCCTTTATATTAAAAATGTGTTCTGCTGAAATCCATAACTGCGAGCAGCATTATTGCTGCTGTTGTGAATATCATTGATGCTGTCCTAAGTGAAAAAGTTGTATTACTGTCTATTTTCCTGCCTGTTTTATAATCTGCCATACCAAAGCAATTATTGTATAAAATATCTCCGTCCATTGCAATTAGGATTTGACCGCTGAATTCATTGTCGGTTAATCCATCGAGCAAAAGCTTCAAGTCGTTTTTGTACTTAGTGCTTCAAAGTTCACACAGTCTGCCGTCCTCGTGCTTCAACGGGAGAACTGGTGTAAAGCTGTCCCTCATCACTAAACTAATTGAGATAATTGAGTAAATAATGTATAATTAAGGTAATTATGGCATATATGAAAACATATTAAATTGTAGTTATCATACCATAAGATTGGTATTCCAGCGTTTTTACAAAGTATAAAATGGAGGATCAATATGAAAAAACGTCTTATAATTTTTTCACTAATCTTAGGCTTAATGATCTTACTGCAATTTCAGTTTGGGTACAATATAAAAATTTTAGCGAAAGACGCTAACTATGACACGATAGGCAGCATTGGCGGTCCGACCAGTTCTGTAGCAATAACAGGAAACTATGTATACGTAGGGAAAGGGATGTCCATTCTTGTTCTTAAGAATGTGAACGGCTCCTTGACGCAGCTTGACTCACAGATTAATCTGCCGTCTTATGTTTCTGACATGGAGATAGAGGGAAAGATGCTGTATGCAGCAGCGGGGGGTGCCGGGCTATATATCATTGATATTAGTAGTCCGACTCAGCCAAAAGAAATGGGAAGCTACACCTCTGCGGGATTTGCAGAATCATTGGCGGTAAAAGGGAATACGGCCTATCTGGCAAATGGCTCAGAGGGATTACAGATCCTTGATATATCAAACCCCGAGCAACCGGTGTCTCTTGGACAGGTATATAAAGGAAAATATGCATTTGGGGTTGCTGTAAGCGGGAATAACGCTTATATTGCTGCTTCGGATGACGGTCTGTTGGTAGCTGACATATCGGACAGGAATTCCCCCAAAGAGCTTGCTGTTTATGACACGCCTGGGATAGCGAGAGGCGTATTAATAGACGGAAAATATGCATATGTTGCGGATGACTGGAAAGGGGTTGCAATCATTGACATAACCGACCCTGCAAAGCCGAATGCTGCATATGAAATTCCCACCGCAGGCCGGGCATACGGACTGGCCTTACATGAGAAGTATCTTTATATTGCGGATGCTTACATGGGATTGCGGGTCTTTTATGTAAAGAATTTATCCAAACCCGAGGATATTACAAGCTTTGCTCCAAATGAAAGCCAGATGTATAAAGTGAAGATTAATAATAACTTATTATTCTGCGCTGACCGTGTCAATGGGGTCATGTGTTTTGGCATAGATAATCCGAAAAGCTTAGTGTTAAAGGGTATCTATTCACATACGGTACCGATACCGCAGGTTCTTCCCTATGCTTTGCAATATTGGGATAACCAGAAGGAGATTACCCGTCTGGTTGTAATCGGTGTTCTTAAGGAGTCTGAGCTAAATCCGGATAAGGAGATTACCAAGGCTGAGCTGGCAAAGCTGCTTTGCAGTTCGTTACGACTTGAAGCTGCGCCCAAGGGGAAGAAGGCTACCTATGCGGATGTACCTCTTACACACCCGAATTATGGATATATCGAGAAGTCAGTGAAGCTTGGTTTGATCACCAGTAAGGACAAGACACATTTTGCCCCGGATGATTTCATGACCTACGGTGAGGTAGTAAAATGCCTTCTTGAGCTAGTAAATCGTACTCCTGAGTGTGGAACAAAGCTAGAGGATTACATACAGGAGGCAGATAAGCTGGGGCTTGACTCAGAACTATGCCGGGGTGATGAGAAAGGTAATGTTGTTCGAGCCAATGCGCTGGCAATGCTTGAGAAAACTATTTTTGAGATAACTGATAAAAAGACGGAGAAAACACTACTGGAAAGTAAATTCGGGATACAGCTGCAGGCATCTCCAATGGTGGCAATCGATGTGGCTACCAAAGGTAACTATGCTTATGTACTGGCAGGATATTCCGGACTTAGCATTGCTGATATCAGCAATCCGTCGAAGCCACGTCAGGTAGCGCATCTGGATTTTCCGGAATCCGCAATCTATATCAGACTCAACGGCAATTATGCCTATATTTTTGCTAATTTTAGCGTTTATGTAGTTGATATCAGTGATCCCCTGCATCCAAACCGGGTCTATTGCATAACCTCACATGAGGGAGGACCCGCTAGAGGTATCAGTATCGATGGGGACAGGATGTACGTTGCTGACGAATGGGGAGTTAAGATATATTCCATTAAGAATTCGGCAAAACCTAATCTTATAGCAGTCGATAATCTGCGGGAAGGTTCGGATCTCCCCATCTCTACCTCTGACATTGCCGTAAGAAATGGAATAGCATATGTGGCATTTGAACAAAGGGGGATTGAAATCTACGATTTCACTAATCCGAAGGAAGCAAAATATTGCGGTTCATATCTTGGGTCAAACAATATGAGTTTTATACCGAATCTCCAATTTAGTGGGAGCCGGGCTTTCGTAAATTGCTATAATCGGATTGAGATACTGGATATCTCAGATATCATGAAGCCGAGGTACATAAGTACAATTGATAATATTCAGTCGCTGCAGAATAATTTCAGGGTAGATTTCATTGGTAGTACAGTTTTCGTTCCGAATGGCTCAGATGGTATTATTGCCGCGGATTTGACGGATGTATCTTCAATAAAGATATCCGGAGCAATTGATACTCCGGGGTTACCGGTTAATTTAAGTACCTGCGGAAAGCTTGTGTATATATCAGATGATATAGGCGGTATGTGTATTATCAACCAGTCGGGAGATGGTCTTCCGATTTCTGCACAGAGTACAAGTATAGCGTCTGCGGGCGGTAATTCCTGTAGCCTAAATACAGACATTTTCTGTGCAAAGAAAGCGGAAAAATACGCCCTTTCAGGCTCAAAGGCTGAAACAGCATTAAAAAATGCAGCAAAATCCTTTACGGAGATCTTAACTGTTAGAAATACGAATGATTGCGGAACTGGAAGCCTGCAGTGGTGTATCGAGCACATTAAGAAAGGTGGGAGGATAATATTTGATACAAAGGTATTTTCTCCTTCAAAACCCGCGACAATCCACAGTGGCTTTTGTCTGAACCGGGTAGATAATATCACCATAGATGCCAGCAATGCAGGCGTTATTCTGGATGGAAGCAAGGCCAATGAAATTGGAATTAATATATTAACGAATGGTAATGTTATTAAGGGCTTACAGATTCAGAATTTTCAAAACTGTGCCATATATATAGGGGGCAGTAATAATATCATCGGAGGTAGCCGTACGAAGGGAAGCGGACCGTCCGGAGAAGGAAATGTAATAATCAAAACAGGAGGCGTTGGTATCTATGGGCAAAGAGCTACTGATAATATTATCGTAGGTAATAACATCGGTGTGAAAGCGGACGGCAAGACAGCAGCCGGCAATAAGGATGGTATCTCATTGCGAGATCTTGCCTCATGTAATACGATCGGGATTGATAAGCCCGAATACAGGAATGTGATCAGTGCAAATCAGGGCAACGGAATCTCCTCCATGGAGGAGGCCTTCGGCAATCTGATGGAAGGAAATTACATTGGAACTGACATTACAGGAATGGAGGAACTCGGTAATAATAGTCACGGAATATCCTCCGAGCTATGTGGCGGTTTCGGAAATGTAGTAAAAAATAATGTTACCTGCGGTAATCGCAGGGTCGGCATTATATTGTGGGATAATCGCGCCAGCTACAACGTGATTATCAATAATAAATCCGGTATCGGTGCTGACGGTATAAAGGCATTGCCAAACGAGGCAAATTCGATAGCAATTGGTGGCGGAGTCGGAGGAAGCAGCTTTGGCAATGTAATCGGAGGCGGAAAGGAATATAAGAATATCTTATATAAGAAACAGTTTGACAGTGAAATCAGCATCAATAGTGGGATGTACGATACTATTATAAATGGTGTGGTATATAAGTATAAAGATAGTGACAGATATTAAGGGATATCAAAGGTGAATAGGGGGGAGGTTCTCATTTTTATTCTTCCTGACTCACTTTTATAATTACATAACTTAAAGGATCTATGCCGACTGTGTGAAGAAAACCCTGTAAATAACTTTCTATGATAGTAATTAAGGATTCATGTTCCGTATTAGAACAATTTATCCTTGCGAACAATATAACTGAAAATAGATGGCATGTCAAGAAGGCTTGAAAAATATGAGCTTCCTGATGTGCCATTTTGATTTATTGAATTACAGCCGTAACCTTCAATATTCTTTACTTAAATAGTAATTTTTTGGTGTTAAGAAATTTTAATTATTACAAGTAAACTTCATATAATAGTCTTAAGAGCAAAGAAATAAGATTATTATTATGAAAATACATGTTGTACAAGAAGGTGAAACTATTCAATCAATAGCTGCTTTATATGGCGTTCTGGTCGAATTAATATTTTGGTTAATGGAATTGCAGCATCAGGAAACTTAGTTCCAGGGCAGACTATTGTTATCACATTTCCAGAAAGAGACTTGAATACTGGAAATGGAGCATTTGTTCCGGTTATTACGGTAATAAAATATATCCTTCGGATTTATTGAATAAAGGGCTTATATTGGGAATGTTTTCTAGTGATATGAATATTGCCGTAAGCAAGTTTAAGGAATTTAATGAATCAGCAAATGGGGATAAATGTTTAGATGATAAGTTATAGACATTTTACCGATGAAGAAGCAAGAGAAGAAATAAAGAAAGCTATTTCAGGTTTTGAGATAACTGCGATAAAAAAGCTTGCCTAAAGAGCAGCGTGATGAGTTATTAAAGAAAGTAAAGGAGATAAATGGTGTGTCAACAAGGCAGGCAGCCAGGATTCTAGGAGTTTCACCTAATTTAATTTTCAAAGTATAACCAAGGGAAGCGAAAGAACCGTCTCCATGCTTTATTATTGGTTTTTATAATCAACTGGAGAATATCCGGTTAATTTTTTAAAAGTGTCTGAAAAATGCGGGACGCTTTCAAAGCCACAGAGCATAGCTGTTTCCGTCACCGAATA
Organism: Bacillota bacterium; assembly: GCA_030705825.1. Lineage (GTDB taxonomy): Bacteria > Bacillota > Clostridia > Acetivibrionales > JANLFN01 > JAUZPR01. The sequence goes on from JAUZPR010000024.1 coordinate 23,284, forward strand.
ATGATTAGTACTCAAGAGTTCTTTTGCTTTTTCAATTCGAACCTTAAGCAGATATCTATGTGGGGTCATACCAACTTTCATTCTGAACATCCTTATGAAGTGATAATTAGAAACATGGATTTCTTTGCAGATATCATCAAGGGTAATATTTGAGCTGAAATATGTTTGTATATATTCCAATGCCAAACGGATATAGGAATCGGCATCCTGAAGATGAGGGGTATATAATTTCATATTTGTTTTAAATTCACGGATAAGAAGGGTTGCAATCTGTATTTCCAGACTATCCAGCATCAGATTTAACCGATCTGGGCGGTTGGATTCCCGTTCCAGGCATTTGAACATCTGAAACAGTTCGATGGAAAAAGGATTTAGAAAATTTTCAAATCTGACATCCCCGGGAAAATTCATTTCTTCAGCGATTTTATGTAGAAGGTCCGGCTTGATCATTAAAGAATAATAAGGCTTTGCAGGAGCTTTATTTATACAGGAAACCGTATCGCCAGGGTTAACGGTTAAAATTTTCCGCTGGCCGACACAAATCCTTGTATTATTAAAGAGCGCCTCAGGAGTATTCTCAGAGGGAATGACAATGTGGTAATCGGTCACATTAAACTTTATTCCACCTATATATACCAGCGGTTTAAAGAGTACTATATTATTACATGTTCGTATTTTGGTTTTCTGCAATACTTCATTAGGTACCTGATCGATAAAATCGTTAAACTGAGTCATTATTCACTCCTATATTATCCAACACTGTATCTATATTACTTTAATTATTATACTATAATTTCTTTGCTCGGTCACGAAATGGTCACAAATAATGCGAAAATAAAAGCCAAATAAATGGCTGTTGATTTAATACAGCAATTTTTCGAAAACATACCGCAATTAGATAAATGCAGGGGATTCTGTCCTTGAATAAAATAGAACTAAAGGATTAAATTTGATAAATTTATGCATCACTATAAACTAATGAAGAACTATGTTGTCTTCCCCTTGGACAGGCCAAAAAAATTAATTGGGAGGAGTATTATGAAAAAAAGACTATTATCTATTATTTTTGCCTTAACTGTGATGGCAAGTCTAATTCCCACAAACTTCGTATATGCTGAACTACCGGAGGGTATACCAAGTACAGTTGAAGCGGCAACGATTGAAAAAATCGATGTTAAAACTGATGAGAGCGGCATGCCTTATTTCGAGTTGGAAGCAAAGTTCCCTCAAAGCTTCATGGACTTAAGCGAGAAATGTCCGGGTGGCGGCTACACATGGATTGATTATTATTGGAAAATAGACAACGGTTCATGGGAATATTTAAGCGGAGGGACAACAGATTGCCTTTTTGGTGAGTCTTACGGCAATGCTGTTGCCGGAAAGGAAAATACTTATCGCATTACAGGCATTTACCCTGAGGATGAAGGTGATGCCCAAAAAATCGTAATCAAAGATCACATTTACACAATAAAAATAAAACTTTCTTACGCCTATAACAACGGAGATGGGCCCATTAATTTTATCTATTCTTCCTTCTCAAATGAGTTTCCCATAGGTTCCGGCAGTTTTTACAAAAACATATCGGACTGGGCGAAGCCTGAACTTCAGAACGCATACGACCTCGGACTTATTCCTGATATATTGGTTGGCGCCGATATGACGAAGCCGATTACTCGTGAAGAATTTTGTGAACTGGCAGTTCTGCTTTATGAAAAGACAACCGGTAAAGAAAGCGTGCCCGCGTCCCCTAATCCCTTTAAGGATACGACAAATCCAAGGATACTAAAGGCATTTAAGCTTGGTATTACAACTGGAACATCAAGTACCACGTTTTCACCAAATGTGCTGATTAACAGAGAACAATGTTCTGCAATGCTTTTCAGGGCAATCAAAGCGATTAAACCTGATGGGAACTTCAGTATTGTAGGAATTAAGGATTTTCCGGACCAAAAAAACATATCGGCCTGGGCGGTAGAGGCTGCAAAATACATGTCAAAGGCAGGTATTATTACAGGTGATAACAATGGAAACTTTATGCCGAAAGCTATTACATCGGCGCAGAAAGCGAAAGGCTACGGCATGGCTACAAGGGAGCAAGCTATAGCGATGTGCATGCGGACTTATAAAAATATTCCGAGCTTACCATAATTAGATTTAATCTTAGCATTTAAGGAGCACCTATTGGTGCTTCTTATTGCTATTTCTGTAATTTGCAAGTTAATAGTTTTCATGCCAGTCAATGCTGGCAGTAAACGGCGTATTTTGTTCCATAATGTAGGGGAGTGCTATTTTATTATGTGTAAAAGTATTGTACCTGTTTATAAAAAAATTGTTTTGGTTATTGTTATGATATTTTGCTTTTCACTGATATTCTCAGCTTGCAGCAGCAAAGGACCGGGCAGCAATACATCGGCTGCCGTGGGTGTATCTACGTCAGCCCAAAAAGCTTCTTTGTCCAAAATTGTCTTTAATGAAACCATAGATGACCCACAATCAGAATATATGAATACGCTTGGCAGTACAAAAGCTAAAGGAACAGCTAAACTTGATCTGATATTATTCGAAACAAAACCCAATGTGTTCGAGGGCTATGGTCAAATGACCCGTTCCTTGAATATGACCGATGAGGCATTGACTTCGAAGCAGGAATATGTCTACCGCACCGGGTTGATTCATGCTGAGGTAGGTAAGGGGGGAAGTCTTACTCTCACCGGTGGATTTACCGAGGACAGAAACGCCGACACCTTCATGGGCGAAGACGCGCCTTTTAGTTTTATTACTCATAAGGATGGCACCATAATGCAAAAGAATTTACCGTTTTTATTAGAACTTAAGGGTGAAAAGGCTTTGCTTACCGTAAAAATGCATGATCATGCGAATTTTGTTTTTAGTGGAAATTTAACGACAGGTTCTGTAGAAGAGACTCCTGCAAGCGATCTCCCAAAGGCGGATAGTCTCATCTATATAAACAGCTTATGGTCCGGTTCTTTGACGGACAGCATTGGGGACTATACCGCAATTCTTTTGGCCACGCCTGCTGCGGATAAAAACGGCTATTCAGGGCAGCTTTCTATCGACGGAAATGGCAGTATTCTAAAGAATATAAACCAAAAGGTAACATTTTCCCTTGCTCCGTTTGACAGTGCATTATATCAAAAGTCGGGCGGAAAACTCATTGACAGATTTTCTAAAATGGGAATCCTGCATACTGACGGAGGAGATTATATATTACTCTTGGACGAGAAGCAAGTCGTTCTGGAAGCCGCGGGGAAAAGTATGGTCTTCTATGGAAAACTGCGTTCCGGTTCGGATTTGGCATTTCTTAAAAACGAGGCAGATAAGACAAAAAAGATGCTCTCTTATCTATGCCGCCAAAAGAACAGCACACTCTCTAACGACTACTCTGAATTGAAGGGGCTGGATCCTAATAACCCTGAGGATATGAAAAAACTTATGGAAATGTCGGAGAAAATGAGGGACACCTTGAATTCGGAAAAAGGAAAACCGGCATGGTACCCCGATGGTATGATCCCAACTGTGAATTTTTCCGAAGATGACAGCTATCTTACCACACCGGCCACAGACGAACAATTTTTCAAGATATACAACACCCAGTATTTCGAAAGCGAAGATTTTACCGACCTTGTCAAGCCATACAGGGCTGCGCTTTCCGGTTATGACGATTACCAGGAGCACATGGATTATGATGGTGGGTCGGGCGTTTTTCTGTTTTCCATGGGCAAATATAACATTCAGGTATATTTACAGCAGTCCAATCTGAAATTAACAAGTGTGTCCGTTCAAATTTACTAAAGTCACCCCTAAGTTTACACAAAAGGTGAAAATAAAATATTATCGTTGTTTTCTGATTTTTACATAAATGTATTCCGGACTTCACAAGGTAAGGTATTTATGGTAAAATAATGCATTGGTATTATTGAGAAAGGTGTTAACATGCATGAAATATATATACCTTAAAGTCTTACCGATAGTTTTAGTTGTCCTCCTTTTATGCGGCTGTGCCACTGTAGCCGATGATTCCAAGTCCGCATCTAATCATACCAATACATTTACAAATGAACAAGTCAAAAAGTATAAATCCGACTTGAAATTTTTGCTTGATGGATATAGTGACAAATTCAGCGGTCAAATCTTTATTGCCAGAGACGGTAATATTCTATATGATAATTCCTTTGGAACCGCAGATTATAAAACGGGCAGGAAAATAGACCAGAATACAACCTTCTCACTTGGCACAGGTTCATTTCCTTTTACAGCAACTGCAATTATGATGCTGCAGGAAACAGGTGACCTTAAAGTAGAAGATAAAATAAGCAAGTATGTTCCGGACTATCCTTATGGAGAAAACATAACAATAGAAAATCTTCTTACAGGATCCTCAGGTATGCCTAATTATTTAAGTGATGATAATTCCCTCGACAAAAGCAAGCAATATACCTTCAAGGATATTTTAAATTTGATAATTAACAAACCTCTGGATTTTCAACCAGGTACTAAAATATCAAATGGCTTTTCCGATTTTGCATTCCTTGGATATATAATCGAGAAGGTTTCGGGACAAAGCTATCAGGATTTTATAACAGAAAACATCTTTAAACCTTTGGAAATGAATAATTCTGGCTTCTATTCTCAAAACACAAAGTCCGATAACAAGGCTGTCGGTTATGACAAGCTGGTTCCCGAACCTGTTGAATCTCCTGTATATGATCCTTCAATTCTTTATCCGGCAGGAGATATGTATTCAACAGCAGAGGATCTATACAAATTTGACCGGATTCTATATACTGAAAAGCTGCTTAAGAAGAGCTCAATTGATAAAATGTTAAAGGGCTATATAGAAGCGCCGGATGGTTATAGTAAAACGGGATTTGGATGGGTTATTCAACCGAATAATAGTGTTTATATAACAGGATGTAATTACGGGTTTTATTCATCTTTATTCAGAGATCTTGATAAAAATCAGGTTATAATAATACTTTCAAATTTGGATACCAAAGATCCTGCAAACAATGGTCAAATCGGCAACATAATTAAAATGATACAAGGTACCTTATACATATCCAACTCACCGTAAAAAATAAACCTTTTAAAAGGAATATTTTAAATATTCGTTGTCTAACACCATAGAGTCAGGGGTCTGTCCCCTGACTCTTTAATTATCCCTTCAAATGGAACATTTCGAACGCAATTCTTGTCTAATATCACAAATGTAAAATTTGCGTACAATTTACCAATATCCAGCCATTTATTTAGAATTTCATCCTATAATGTGTTATAATTTTATAAAGTTAAATCCTGCTACCGGAGGAAAAAGAATGAGAAAACAGAAAATATATCTATTGATATTTATCGTGGTACTGACAGCATTAATACCTTCTGTAACGGTAAGCGCCGGAGCCGACAATAGTGTCAGGATTCAGGTCAACGGAGATACCGTTTCGAATCAGGGTAGGGTAATAGACGGAAAGGTTTATGTACCTGTCGATTCATTATATAACAGTCTGGATTTAAGTGCCGACTGGAACCAGTCAAGTAATACGGTTTATCTGAGAAGCCAGACTGACAGTGTGGCTGACATTGTTAAAAAGGTAAGTCCATCAGTAGTCGGAATCATAGGAAAAATAAAGCAGGAAAGCCCTGAGTGGGATGAAAACAGTGATAATATTGTATTTGGCAGCGGTGTAATTTATAAAGCCGAAGGCTATATCATAACAAATGCTCATGTTGTTACAGACATGGACAAAATAGTAGTTGTGCTTTCAAACGGAAAATCCTATCTTGCAAGGCTTAAGGCCATAGATGAAAAATCCGACCTTGCCCTTATAAAGATTGACAAGGGCGGACTCACACCTGCGGTATTCGGGGACATAAACAAGATGTCTGTTGGAGATACGGTAGTTGCAATAGGAACGCCTCTTTCATTTTCATTGAGAAATACGGCTACAAAAGGCATTATAAGCGGTATAAACAGGCCTCTTGATGGAGAGTACCGTTTTATACAGTCTGATGTTGCCATCAATGGAGGGAACAGCGGAGGACCTCTGGTTAATATGTACGGTCAGGTTATTGGAATCAATTCTGTAAAATATTCAGGTTACGGAGTAGAGGGAATGAGTTTTTCTATTCCATCGGATACAGTAAAATACATAGTTGGTCAGTTTGAAAAGTACGGAAGGGTAAGAAGACCTTATCTTGGAGCTGATTTTTCGGAAGGTGTAGCAGCAACGTACGGTCTTCCTTCTGACGAAGGGCTGAGTATTACTGCAATTGCAGACGGATCACCTGCCCAGAAGGCAAATTTGCAGGTAGAAGATATAGTAACTGCCATAAACGGAGCGAAGGTCACTACTATAGTGGAATATTATGAGCTTCTAAAAAAATACCTGCCGGGAGATACCGTTTCATTGACTGTTGACAGGGATGATAAAACCATAAAAGTGAAGGTTACATTTGACGAAGAAAAATAACTATTTTAGGAGAATCAAGCATATGAAAAAGACAAAAAAGCTTGTCTCGATATTGCTTATATTTATAATGGCAGCTTCAGTATTTTGCATAAACAGCTACGCTGCCGACAACGGAATAAAAGTAAAATTCAAGGTTGGAAGTACTTCAGTACAGATAGACGGTACATATAAAAGCTTTGAAAAATCATACATATCAAATGGAACGGTAATGGCATCCTCCGATATTCTTGTAAAGGCTTTGGGTGCTGAACTGAACAATAACGGAAAAGGTAATTACAATATTGTTTACAGGAACGAATCAATTGATATGACAGCCGGCAGTAAAAAATGTGATATAAATCAGACAGAAGGAACTTTACCTGCAGCTCCTGCAGTAAAGGGGACTTCTTTGATGGTACCCTTCAAATATACTGCTGAAAAGCTTGGAGCCACTGTTAGATATGATTCTTCAACAGGTACTCTTACAGCCGACTGGGCAGATGACGGTGCACTTACAGATTTGTCATTTCTGACCGACAGTATCAAAAAGACCAGGGTTGGAGACAGCTTCTACGGATGGAATATGAATATACCCAGAGGCTCACGTGTTGCATATTCTTCCTTCAACTCAAGACATATTTCAATTGAAAATACTAATAGAAGTGTATACTTTGATATTTATATAGATAAACCGGGGAAGGACATAACAAATATAGAAGATTACTATAACCAGGTTATGGACAGTCCTGAGGATTATCTCAACGGTTCGGTTCCTGACGACTCCAATCTTGTAACAACAGGAACTGTTCCTTATGCAGAGTTCAGATATACCGGTTCCAGCGGAGAGCCAATAATTCAAAGGTCTTATATGAATTCCGGCAGCATATACAGCGTAATGTTATCCTATTACAGCGATAACGGAACTGATGACATATCCGATTCACCGTACTATAAAGCCATTCTTGATTCTTTTTCCTTTGGTTATAAAGGAACAAACATTGATGTGCAGGATTTATCAAAAATAACATATGGAATGGCTGAATACAGTAATTATTCCACATTCGAAAACGGAAACAAATATTATTCCTGGCAGGTTTCGGTACCTTCAGATTGGGATTACATAAAATCGCCTGCTGAAAGTCCTCTTTCAACAAAACTAGGTACAGGCTCAGACCAATACATAAATATTGAAATAGAAAAGCCAATAGGTTCAAACAATGTTGAAACTATAGGCAGCAGCCTTAAGAATCTGTATAATTCGAATTACAGTCCTTCGCTGTATAAGTTTGAACAAGGTGAAGTTACCTCGACTGCAGCAGGCAAAGCCTATCACATGCTGTACGATTTAAGCCTGGGCGGCACTTTTTATTCCTATGACGAGTATTTGCTTGTTTCGGGAGGACTTTTATATGATTTAACACTAAAATGTCCTCAGACATCATACCAACAAAAAAAAGATGAAAATAAGAAAATATTATCAAGTTTCAAGCCGGCTGATAAAGTATCGGCTGCTTACTCAAAGGATATAGACAGCTACCAGAACCAGACAAACAGGAACAGGGTGGGGAA
>JAUZPR010000240.1 GCA_030705825.1 Bacillota bacterium
AAAAATATTAATATGGTATACTATGGTTATTGCAATTTACCAATGTAAATATTGACATTAAAGACCGGAGGTTAAATAGAATGCAAAAAATCACTTTCGATTATTCAAAAGCAGCAGGTTTTATTAATGAAGATGAAATTAAAAATCTCGGAACCTTTGTGAAATCAGCACATGAGATGCTTCATAATAAGACGGGTGCAGGTAATGACTATGTAGGTTGGGTAGACCTTCCCAAAAACTATGATAAGGAAGAATTTAAAAGAATCAAGAAAGCAGCCGAAAAAATAAAATCCGATTCGGATGCATTGGTTGTTATAGGTATAGGCGGTTCCTATCTTGGAGCCAGAGCGGCAATGGAAGCTCTTTCCCATACTTTTTACAATACTCTTCCCAAGAGTAAAAGAGGAACACCGGAAATTTACTTTGTAGGTAACAATATTAGTTCCACATATATTACCGAACTGCTTGATGTCCTTGAAGGAAAAGATATTTCGGTCAACATTATTTCAAAATCGGGAACAACCACCGAACCGGCCATAGCTTTCAGAATATTTAAAGAATATATGGAAAACAAATACGGCAAGGAAGGCGCATCCAAAAGGATATTTGCAACAACCGACAAGGCAAGGGGAGCACTCAAAAAGCTTGCTGATGAAGAAAAATATGAAACCTTTGTGATTCCTGATGATGTAGGCGGCAGATATTCAGTGCTGACTGCGGTTGGACTTCTTCCAATAGCTGTTAACGGACATGATATCGATGAAATAATGAAGGGCGCTCAGGACGCATATAACCTTTATAATAATCCTGATTATACAACAAATGATTGTTATAAGTATGCCATTGTAAGAAATGCTCTTTACAGAAAGAATAAAACTACAGAAATCCTTGTAAATTACGAGCCTGCACTCCATTTCTTCATTGAATGGTGGAAGCAGCTGTACGGCGAAAGTGAAGGTAAAGACCAGAAAGGAATATTCCCGGCAGGTTTGGATCTGACAACAGATCTCCATTCCATGGGTCAATATGTCCAGGATGGTTTGAGAAATATTTTTGAAACAGTATTAAAGGTTGAAAAAGCTAAAAAGGAAATAACAATCAAACAGGATAAGGACAATGTTGACGGTTTGAACTTCCTGGCTGGAAAAACAATTGATTTTGTAAATAAGAAGGCTCTTCAGGGCACAATGCTGGCACATACAGACGGAGGAGTTCCCAACCTTCTTATCAATATTCCTGAATTAAACAGCTACAATTTCGGACATATGGTTTATTTCTTTGAAAAGGCTTGCGGAATAAGCGGGTATTTACTTGGTGTAAATCCATTCAATCAGCCTGGTGTTGAAGCTTATAAGAAAAACATGTTTGCACTGTTGGGCAAACCGGGATATGAAGCTGAAAAAGCAAAGCTCGAAAGCAGATTGGGATAAAGACAGATAAGATTAAAACCCCTCGAGAGAGGGGTTTTGTTTTTATAAGAAAAATAATAAAGTTTTAGATTAAAAATACTGTTATTTCCGGTCTTGAAAGGAATCTGATGGGCAGGCAGACATTTCCCAACCCGCGGTTTATGTAGATATTTATGTCGTTGACTTTATGCAGGTTTCTTCTGATACCCATCCTGCATAGTTTTTCTTTTCTAAGCGTAAGAAACTCAAGGTTGAAAGGTAGCCAAACCTGACCTCCGTGGAAATGACCTGTAAAAAGGTATTCCACTGATTTTGGCGGCATTGACAGAACAGCATCAGGATTATGAGTGAATGCCAGAATTGTATCGGCATCCTTGCATCTGGTGGCAAGAGCTTCTTCAATATTCCAGTCTCCGTACTTCATATCAGCAATTCCGGTTATACTGTATTTTTTCGAGCCTTTTTCCATACAGATGGTCTTGTTGTGCAAAAGCTGTATTCCGCTTTGCTCAATTTCCTTTGTATATTGAATAAGACCTTCTTTATCATCTCTAAAGGCTTTATAGTCATGATTGCCGAAACAGGCGTATATGGGGTGATTTCCCTTGATTTCATT
>JAUZPR010000241.1 GCA_030705825.1 Bacillota bacterium
ATCGAGATAACTAACTATATATCTGTGAATAGAATTCATAATATCAGAATACTCAGGTACAATGTAATAATGCTTGGACCTTTGAATATTTAAGCTGGTATTACTGGAATAAATATAATCAATATGATGATCTTTATATTTTATTTCTATTTTTAAGTTGGGCTGTAATTCCAAAGGCTTTTTTAAATCGGGCTGAGATTCTATAACCTTGTTTTCCTTTACTATATTTTCAGAATTATTTACTAAGCAATCATATATTAATCTACAATCAATAGCATCATTACCATCAGCCTTTAATGTTCTTTGCAAGTATGGATAATCAATACTATAAAATACTCTATCACTTGACGATACCTTAAACTTATCATAACCCATTTGTGTAAATGGATTAATAAACAAATAGCGTAAATCAATAGAAAGCTTAATAGTATCTACATCCCGAAAATTTCCGCTAACCATACTGTCCTTTTTTAAAACGGCTCCTGTTGACACTACAAAAATCAAACTTAAAGCTAGGATTGCAGAAGCTATTATAGCAAAAGCAGAGTGTTTTTTATAATTTACAACATTAACAATTCTTTTTTTCAGGTCACTTTCCCCGAAAGACGGCGTTCTAATAAAGCTATACCTGTTATTCATCATTTGAGCCATTCCAAGAAGAGCAGAAGCATATTCCTTGCGCATATCTCCAGGGTAATTCCTGACAACATCGGTATCACATGCTATTTCACAATCCTTTGCCATTTTCCTGAATGAAATCCAGACTATAGGATTAAACCAATGTTCAGCATGAACCAAATATGAAAGCAGTCTTACAATATAATCCCAATGTTTTATATGCATTAACTCGTGCATTATAATTATTTTCAGGCTGCTCTCGTCTAAATTAATCACGGAAATATAGGGAATAATAATACATGGCTTTATAGCACCAATAACACACGGCTGTATATTGCCAGCCACACACCTAATACTGATTTTTCTTTTAATATTTGCCTCATTTCTGCATACTTCAAGTAAACCGGAAAGGTAATCCCTTTTGCATGGAATATCACTTTTTGTATTACGATACAAACCAAGATATGAAATAATAGCAGCAGCTATGAAACTAATGAATCCTATAAGCCAGAATAGAGAGCCTATCATTATCCAATCCGTCTTTGAGCGTTCTTCAGTATCTGCATATACCGGATATTGGCTGGCATCCATAGTGAAAATGCTCTCCTTTGAAGGAACTGTAGGAACATTGGTGTAGATATATTTTAAGTCAGTAGAATTATTTATTGAAGAAAAATTATCTGTCGGTTTAACCAGATTAAAGACACTTACATTGCTTGCAATTGTTATTGGTACCGCCAACTTTAATATCAGAATAAACCAAATCAGATACCGCCAGCGAGGAGAAAACATTCTGCCTGCAATTTTTCTAAAAATTAGTATGATAAACGAAGCCACTGTTCCTGCAAAACTTAAACTTAGAATAACATTAAAAAGATTTTTAAGCACATTACGCACCTCACTTTTCGTGCGGGTCCTTTTCAATCAGCTTTTTCAATTCCTTTATTTCCTTTTCAGAAACAGCCTCATTATTTATAAAGCTTGTTAAAAGCATTTTTAATGAGCCGCCGTACATTTTTTCAAGAAAAGTCTGTGTTTCTGAAATGCTTATTTCGTCTTTGGAAAAAAGAGGTGTGCAAATATAGCCTGGTTCTTCTCTTTTTATGACCTTCTTTTCTACAAGCCTGTTTATAAAAGTATATGTCGTATTCCTGTTCCAGCCGATACGTTCCTTAAGGATAAAAACGATCTCCCCTGCCGGCAGCGGCGATTTCTCCCACAGGACTTGTAAAACATTCAATTCCCCATCTGTAATCTTTGGAATATTACTTTTCATGCAATACACTCCTATAGAC
>JAUZPR010000242.1 GCA_030705825.1 Bacillota bacterium
GCAGAGTTCAGGGATTTCAGCCCTCCTCTGGTACTCTCATAAAACATGTTAATCCCCCTAATCCGATATAACATAAAGCTGTCAACTAACAATACACCTACTTAATAATAATATAAAAGAAGCAAAAACTCAAGGGTAACACACCTGGGGAAAATTTAACGGGTTATAATAATAAAACAAATAAGTATAATAGCCTGTTAGGCAAAAAGAAAAAGCACATTGGCTGTGCTTTTATTTAAATTTGTTCATATTAAATTACCTGTAAAAATAACGGTATTGCTTTGCCGGTTTTTTGTTCTCAAACCTTTCGAAAAACATATCGGCCGAATACTTGCCCGATTCATACAGATATTGTTTTTCTGCCCCAGTCAATTTAAAGTTAAGGGAAGATACCTTAACCGCATTTATATGCTTCACATTCTCGGTATTATAAGTGTATACGGGAACCCCTATATCATGTGACGCAGAAATTAAAACCTTTAGTATACTTAAGGGAAAACTCATACTGAATATTTTACTTTTGCCTCCATCCAACTTAAAACCAACCGTTCTTATGTCGGGACTTTTATCTACCAGCCAGATTGGAAAGTTATCCAGCACTCCCCCATCAACAATATGATAGGTTTTTCCCCTGCCGCCTTCTCTTTTTTTGATTTCTACCGGTTTAAATGCAAAAGGAACACTGGTACTCATTCTAATCGCTTTTGCAACTTCAAGCCTGTCGGGATCAATCCCATAGAATTCTATATCATCAGGCAGGGTTATTACCTTCCAGCGGGTTAAATCAACCGCAGTCATTCTCATTTTATATCCGTGCGGATTAATATCATTCTTTTCTCCGCCTTTAAAATCCGCAAAGGTGGCTATGCCTCTCCCCTTAAGAATTCTGGATACCCATTCTTCTATGTAATCTCCGTCACAAAAATAGCCTTCTCTGCTCAAGTTAACTACATTGGATATAAAGTTACCTCTTGCTTCCAGGAAATCCTCATTTAAATCCGGGAAAAGCTCTGAGCCTCTATAGTCGCCATAATGTGCATGTGCCAGGAATTCTTCAGGGGACATGTTCCCATATGAGCGCATATTGTTGTAATAATCAATATATCTTGATATTAAGGGGTTCTTCTCATCGGTACTTCCTATAATTACTTTACCCATATCAAAGTTGTCCAGGATCCCTCTCATCATATCAAAGGAATATCCTGCAGCTGCAAAAGAACCCGCAAGAGAACCTGTCGAGACACCTGCCATGGTTTTCCATGTATAGCCGCGGTTTTCAGCAGCTTCAAAAACGCCAAGATATGCAATCCCCTTAACGCCACCGCCGCCAAGTGCAAGATTCAGCATCCTGTTTCTATTTTCCAACTGGTGCCGCTCCCTTATTATAAACATTCGTATTAATATAATATTAGACAGCAGCCCAAAATGCGTCAGGTATATTCTAATTATATCCGGTAAGGTTAATAATTGTTCTTATCTTCCATATTTTTCAGTTCGCTTATCTCCTCTGCATCTTTCGTACTATACCAGCTATGTCATCCCAAACATATCCGATCTGCCGAAGTTTTTTCCCACCTCTTTCAATGATCCTATTACCAAAAATCCGGCCTCCCATAAACTCATAAAAGTACCGTGAAGGATTTTCTTCCAGAGTCCAAAGAATCATAGAACTGACCTTGCATTTGGAAAATTCCGAAATCACCGCTTCAAAAAGCTGTTTACCTATCCCATTCCGTTGAAATTCCTTA
>JAUZPR010000025.1 GCA_030705825.1 Bacillota bacterium
ATTTATTTCATCCGTTGCCGGCAGATATTGCACCGTAATGCTATAGTTTCCGGCTGACAGCTGTGTTTTGGCTGTTGCCAATGATGCGGTTCCATTTATCAAAGCAGTCTCGCTTCCTATGGCAGTTCCATCAAGTTTAAATTGTACGCTTCCCTTTGGTGTACCGCCAGTTCCAGAAACCGTCGTTGTAAAGGTAACGGCATCACCATATATAGCACTTCCGCTTGTTTTATTACTGGTTACGACAATCGCAGGCGTCGCCTGTGTAATTGCAAGCACAGCTCCTGAAACAAAACTGATACTGTAATTTGTATTATTCGCACTTGTCAAGGTTCCCTGCTTAATCGCGAAATTTCCGGTATCTTCGCCACTCTCCCTAGAAAGTGATCCATTTAAGGCGTCTCCGGAAACCAAGCTACCCTTCGTAACATGATAGGTGAATGCCGGATCTGTCTGTCCGTATACTTTGGTCAACAAATCAGGCGTAATTTCAATTGAAAGTGGGCTGATATCCGCAGTCAGATTTGTCGGCAGATTCACCTTGTAATTATCGCAATCACTGCCGCCGGTCACCAAATTGCTCAATGAAACTGCTTTTCCAGTACCTGTATTCATATCTGTAAATGCAGCGCTCACTGTTGCAGTCAACTGATCTGAGCCAATCAAATCTGTTTTATTAAAGCTTAATACAACCACCGAATCGGTCGTTCCATCATAAACCTTACTTGAAACAACAGCAGCCGCCGTAATGGGTCTCGCTGTTATTGTGGCTGTGACTGTTGGCTGCGAATTCAATTCATAGTTATCCTTATCGGCACCACTCAATACAATTGTAGTAAAGGAAACAGCCTTTCCGGCTTCAGCTGTTTTGGTCAAGACCGAACCAGTAACCGGAATATTCACATTCAATGTATCGCCTGTCAAAACACCGCTGATGGTTCCGCCGGTCAGATCAACCTGAGTCGTTCCATCATAAACTTTTGTCACGGCAGTCAGCCCGACAATGGAAACAGGTTTTTTGTCAACAATAAACAGATAGTTGCTGCTGGAGTTCGACCAGTAATCAGTCTCACCATCGGCAGATAAGTACTGAGCCGTAATATTCCTGTCCCCGGCCTTCAGCGGCGCCGCTGCAGTAGAAATTTTTGCAGTACCGTCGGCAGCCAGTGTTGTTTCACTGCCATAAACAATACCATCGACGTAAAATTGCACTTTGCCTTTAGGTGTGCCATTGCTGTCTGAGACGGTGGCAATAAGAGTCACAGCAGTACCGTAAGTTGCATTGTTAGAGGCAATATTACTTGACACCGCTACGTCAGGTGTATACCGTTCAATAATAGAAACCGTAGCTGATTTAGTACTGCTTGCATCCTTATAGTTCCCGTTTGCCCCGACTTCTGCATTAAAAGTTGCATCTTTAGTCAAATCATTTCCCATTGTAAAGGTTTGGCTATAAATGTTCCCGTTTACTGTAACAGCTCCCTTTGAAACCGCATTGGTTGCTGTAAACGCAACCGTAGCCGGATAAGCGTCATCGTCCTGTTTATTGGGGTAATTTAAAGTTGCAGTTACAACAACATCCCTTCCGGTTTTTTGAACTGATTTATTGACGGAAACCGTTATGGTCGGCGTTTCCTGAGTTATGGTCAGTTTTTGTCCCTTAACGAGTTTTATATCATAGTTCGGATTATTGGCATTTGTTAAGGTACCCTGTGTAATTTCATACTCTCCGGCATTTTCTCCCACAACTCTTAGCAGATTCCCTTTCAGGGATTCGCCAGCTACCACGCTTCCGCTTGTTATCTTATATGTAAGAGCCGTATCTGGCTGACCGTATACTTTGGTAACCGGGTCGGGAGTAACCTCAATACCCCTAGGCGAAATATCAGCCTTAAGGCCGCCCGGCATACCGATATCATAGTTGTTCTTGTCAGCTCCATCCATGGTAAAATTACTCAATGTAACTTCCTTCCCCGTACCAACATTGGCATCGGCAAACGTACCGATAGCCGACACGGTTATATCATCCCCTGTAACGATATCTCCTGTCGCAAAGCTGAATTGCACCGTCGTTTCCGTTTTTCCGTCATACTCCTTGTTGGCGGCGGTCGCTGATGGGGTCACCGATTTCGGTGTTATATTCACACTGACACTCGGCTGGACGGACAGACTGTAATTATCCTTATCTGCTCCGTCTAAAAGAATTGTGTCAAAGGTGACAGCTTGCGTCCCTGCATTTTTCTGTGAGGCAAGACCTGATGTCGGGATATTGGCAGTAAGCTTGTCTCCATTAAGAACACCATTGATTGTTCCGCCTGTCAGCGAGACATCTCTTGTGCCGTCGTAAACCTTCGAAGCAGCACTCAAACCATCAATGGATACAGTTTTCTTATTTATAGTGATATTGTAATCAATGCTTGTCAGGCTTGTAAAATAAACATTGGCATCGCTTGGCACATACTCAGCTGTGATAGAAACTGTTCCTGCATCAAGTTCGGTTTCGGTGGTTTCATAGGTTGCAGTATTTCCACTGACGGTTATTGGAGTACCTATATTATTTCCGTTTGCTTTAAACTGAATGGTTCCTGTCAGGGAATTGGTACAAAGTGTAGCGGTAAAAGTAATCTTATCTCCATAGGTATAGCTCCCAGCCGGGCTTGACACTACCGGAGCCTGTACCACAGTGATACCTGTCATTTTCATGCTGTCATTGATGGTTTTCAATGCAGCATAACCTGCCGTATCTTTAATTGGAGAGCTTGAATCATCGATTGCGCTTCCGATTGCGACAGTACCCGAATCGGTACTGCCAATGGTATATCTGTATGTTATACTATTGGCAGTGCTTGAAAGATACGACATATATACTGAATTTCCGCCGATGTTCAAGGGAAGTCTCGAGTCTTCTCCGCCTTGGATATCGTGGTTGAAATGAACTGTAAAATCTAGATTGCTTCCTTCAGTATATATCCCTGAAGTTGGAGAAACAACACCTGAAACCGAAGCAGGCTCTAGAGCGGTTACAGAAAAACTAGCGGATGTCGATTTCGTTCCATCCGATAAGGTCAGATTTATTGTTATATTTCCGTTTGTTAAAGGTGTAAAGGTTACAGTCTGGTTGAATCCGCTGCCTCCTATTGTAATGCCCGAATTAGGAACTACCATCTGATTGCTTGAGGTTGCCGTAAGCGTTGCGCTTGAAGTAGTATAATAAGCATTCACGGGTACGGTCAATTGGCTTAAATTAGTAGTCTGGGCACTGATAGCCGATATTTTTGGAAAGTCGTTTATAATTTTAAAGCTGATATTTTGAATAGTTATAGGATCATAACCAACTGTGTCTATGAAAGATATTGCCACTCCCTTTGCATTGACCGGGATATTCTGCTGAAGTGATGCAGTGCTATTATTTACGAGATATTTACTATTGTCGATGGGTTTGGTACAAGCAATATCTGAGTAAAATTGGGCGCTCACATTTCCATTTGCTGCAGAAAAAGCTGCAGACATTTGAAATTCCGTCTCACCGCCGTTTATCAAAGCTGAAAATTTGGATATATCGATATTCTGGCTCATTCCATACCCTTGTGAAATAATTCTAAAGCCGTTGCCTGTCGCCGTTATATTTACATTACTCCCCGACCATTTTTCAAAACCACTAGCAGCATTTCCATTCTCAACGAGGTTTGTGTTCATGGAAATTACTTTATGAACAGTAAAATGAAACGTTTTTTCGGAACTCTTGGTCCCATCGGAAGCAGACACGGTAATATCAGCCTCTCCGGACAATCCAGATACCGGGACAATGGTTATAGTCCTGTTTGCGCCGCTGCCCCCAAAGGAGATATTACTGACCGGTATAACGTTGATATTGGTTGAAGATGCGCTGAACGTCAATTTGTCGATATCCCCCGGGTCAGCATCACTGATTGTAAATGGAACTGGGCCATATGTAATATTTTGATCAGTTTCAGCCGAAGCCGGGAAATCATTTCCAAAGACCGGAGCACTTCCGGCTGAAGCATCTACAAGCTGCAGCGATACCTTGTCAAATAAATCATATCCGCCTCGTGTCAGGGAAGCCGACAATATGATCTTAAATTTTCTGGTATTTGGATTAACCTGTGTATTTATTTGGTAGGAGCCCATAGTACTGCCGGAAGCAGTGGTATTGACCACCTCGGAGCTTTTTATCAAAGCGCCGCTTGCATCATATTCCTCAAGAACGGCTTTAGCTTCATTACCTGTACTGATTGCCTGAAACATACTGATACTGAATTTTATTGATACTGTTCCGTTGGAGATGCTGGAAAACAAGCCACTTCCTTCTGTACCCGACAATGTGATTACTTGTGACATGCTTCCGGATAAGGAAGCCATGCTGGGATTATATAGGAAGAAATAGTGACTGCCGTCAGCTGGGCTGGCTGTAAATAGTGCACTCATTGTTGAAGAACTCCAGCGGCTTTGTCCCGTGTCGTCGGTCCAGCCTGAAATGCTTTCTGTCTCCCCGCTGCCGTTGGTCACTAATTCCGTGTCGAGTGCTGTTGCAGCATATACAACACAAAACTGTTGTATAATAAAAAAAATAACAAGGGATGATATAAATATTAAGATTCTCTTTCTTCCCATCAAAAACACTTCCCCTTTATAATTTCGATTTATATAATATGACTGTAATTATAGTATTCATCTATTTTTAACATGAAGATTTAGATATGTGTACATTCGTGAGCACATTTTACCACATAATCAATTTATGTAAAAGTCCCATTATATCATCATATATCCAAAAATTATCTTAAAGTAAATGCAAAAATACCTTGAATCAGATTACCATGATAAATGCCAAACGCAATTGACTGAACAACATTAGCTAATAACCGCGGCATATGTTTTCGACATTTACTAAGCATTACTCCCCGGAATATAAACTCATCCGACAATGTTTGTCGGAATGCCTTATAAATATACAAAGCAGCCTTTGAAGCTGCTTTGTATATTTATAAGCTATTTATTTTTAGGTTATATCAAATTGGACTTTTGCAGTAATTTCTGAACAATTACCGCGGCTTCCGCACGGGTTATGTAGTTCTTACATCTACCAGCCCGGACTTTTGAAGTAATCTAAGTACTACTGCTGCTGTTTCTGCTCTCGTGATGTTTGATTTTGGATTAAATTCTCCATTAGAACCTTGAATAAATCCATTATTTATGTTGAAATTCACAGCATCGGTTGCCCAGGCAGATTGTGTGCCATAATCGATAAAGTTTTTGGTGTTGTCTGCACCGGTCACTGCTACATACGGAGTAAGCCTGCTTGCATTATAAATCATTTGCATGGCTTGTTCTCTTGTGATTTTGGCATCCGGTGCGAATTTATTATTACCGATGCCATTAACGATACCGTATTGCGCAGCTGTCGCTACAACACCGCTATACCAGGAATTGGACGGTACGTCTGAGAATGTTGCCGTACCGTTTGCCGGCAGCCCTAATGCACGAACCAAAATCGCGGCAAATTCTGCTCTTGTAATTGCTTTGTCTCCGGCAAAGCAATTATTGCCGACGCCATAAATAATTTCACGGCTGCCCATTTCATTTACAACCGATTGATACCATTTACCTTT
This sequence comes from Bacillota bacterium, assembly GCA_030705825.1. GTDB lineage: Bacteria > Bacillota > Clostridia > Acetivibrionales > JANLFN01 > JAUZPR01. Next base: position 5,631 of record JAUZPR010000025.1, read on the forward strand.
AGCATCGAAAAAGCTCATCTGGTTGAATATCAATGTGTAAGTTGAGTTTGTCAGGCTATTGATTTGTGCATACCATTTTCCGTCTTTTTGATATACAGAGGTTGGTACGTGACGTATTGTTCCGTCAGGATTAACAACAATGGCTGTTGTCAGTTGCAGCGCTTGCTCCGGTGTGATCTCTACGGAACGGCTCACAAAATTATTGAAATTTTTAACGTCATAAGTTTTGCCGTTGTAGCTTGCCGAAACTTCAAATTGCACTGCAGGTATAATTTCTTTGACACTTGCTGCGCTGACGGCAGAATCAACAATTGCTTGCGTAGCTGCGTCAACATTTGTTCTGATTGTCAGATTCACAGGCGCCAATGACGGATCTGTTGCGCCCAGTGCGGATAAAATGGCTTCTGTATCAATCGAGGCAGCCGGAATGTTGTAGTTTATATTTCCTGTTTGAACAGAAAGCGGTACGCCTTTATCGTTCATATCCTGCACATTTTTAACAACAAGCTGTGCAACTACTGTGCTGGCATCAGATGTAACCGGAATAACCACGCTTTGCTTGGCGTCTGCAAGTTGTTTTTCAAATTCCGATTGGTCGACTGTAATTGTTGCTGTATTCTCTTCTACAGCGACGTTGCCGATATAATAATCCGTACCGTCTACAATAACTGGAACGTTAGCAGATGCCGGAACTGGTGTCGGTGTGCCGCCGCCACCATTGTAGGTAAAGGCTGCTGTTATTGTGGTGCTATTTGCAGGCATTGTAAATGTTGTAACTGCACTTGTTGCATTTGCAAAACTGCCACCGTTTGAAGTTGCCCAACCGCTGAAGGTATAGCCGCTCTTTGTACCCGCATTGATTGAAACCACGGTGCCTGAAGCATAAGAACCGCTGACTGTTGAACCGCTGCCGCCGTTAAGATTGACGGTGAGGGGGTAGGTTCTATTAACAGTTATCGTCAGAGTCTGCGTGTCGCTACCGTTACTGTCAGAAGCCCGAACTGTGAATGTGCTTACGCCCGCCGTGGTTGGCGTACCGCTAATGACGCCCGTGCCCGAGTTTAAAGTAAGCCCTGCAGGGAGCACGCCGGCAGTGATGCTCCATGTTAAAGTAAGAGGAGCCAGACTGACAGCATTTAAGCCCGCGGAATATGCCGTTCCGACGGTACCGCCCGGCAGGCTTCCGGGAATAATTATCGGTGCGGGGCCGCTTAGTGTTGCATTTGCCGTATAGCTTATCGTAGATGATATGCTGGGTATCGTGTACATGTTCGATGAGACAACCGGCGCGCCGCCTGCCGTTTGAGTCCATCCGCTCCAGCTGTAACCTGTGGAAACCGCTGCGTAAATTAATACGTTGCTGCCGCCTAAATATGTCCCGCCGCCTGTTGCGGAGGAGATGCCCGTGCCACTGGTCAAAGTTATGGTGTAATAGTCTGCTGTGGTGCCTGTGCTTGCGCTCGTGACGCTTTTACCCGTATATATATTGCCTGTAGTATCCCAGACATAGTAGGTTTTGGCTGGGTCAAGCCCCGTGAAAGTATATACTCCGCTTGCGAGCGTCCCTGATACCGCCCCCGTCAACGATGAGTTTAAGGTAGACAGCTGCATCACTGGTGTGCCGGTTGACCAAGCCGAACCGTCTTTGTTCACTGTTACTGTTGCAGTGTAAGCTGCATCAAGCTTCACAGGAGTCACAGTAGCAGGACTTGAGCTTAAATCAATAACGGGAATACTGCTTGCTCCGGCTGGGTTCGTCACGATATTTCCCAGCAGAGCAGAACAACCCAAATTGGAATACACATTCACTTCCGAAGCAGACGAAGAATAAAACGCAAAGTTCGAATAATTTGCCGGAAGCCTTAATACGTTTCCATTACAATTTAAAAATGAATCATCAGTAGTGCTGATGGCGTTGTCTAACTTTGCGTTAATTACATTACCGCTGCTGCCGCTCGCTGCATCAATTGCCGGCCTGCTGTAACCCGTAGATACGGCCATTATGGCAGCAGAACTGCCTATAGTGATATTACCGCCCGAACCGCCGTCACCGCCGCCGATGCCTGCCCCACCAGCAGCACCGCCTATTGCCGTAACTGTGCCGCCGGTGACGCTGATATTTCCGGCAGAACCGTCGCTGCCGCCGCCTATGCCGGCTCCAAACCAATCACCTGTTGCAGTAACTGTTCCGCCGCTGATGGTGATATTACCCCCACTACCCTGACTGCCTCCACCGATACCTGATCCGCTGTTTACACTGCAACTTGCAATAACTGTACCGCCGCTAATGCTGATGTTGCCGCCATCAGCTTGTACACTGCCGCCAATGCCTGCACTGCTCGATCCACCGGTTGCTGTTACTATTCCGCCGTTGATTGATATATGCCCGCCATCGCCGCCCGATGAACCAGCGCCGCCAATGCCTGCTCCGTACTGACCACCAGTTGCTGTAACTGTGCCGCCGTAGATTGTTATAGTCCCACCATCACAGCCAGATGCGCCGGCGCCGCCAATTCCTGCTCCATTTGCCCCACCGGATGCATAAAGCTCACCCATTGTACCCTTGATGGTTACGGTTGCTGTGCCATTTGTATCAATCCCTGCCATACCATCCGCATTTCTTGCATCCAGTGTATTGGTTGTGCCGCCTGCAAGCTGGATTGTTACACTTGCAGTGCCTTGCAGGTCGATTGGGGATTTGCCGAGTGGTGGGCTTGTTATACTTACACCGTTTAATATAAGTGTAAGACCTGAAACACCCGATGCTAACACAATGCTGTTTGTGCTGGTCGTGCCGATGACGGTGATTGGTGAAACGGCGCTGCTGTTGATTGTAAACACATTTCCGCCGAAAGACACATTCGTCGGCCTGATACTTGAGTCTCCGATGTTAATGACGGAGCTTGTTAGAAGTTTTACGTTAGTGACGCTTGTACCATTTGTCAAGGGAATATCAGCCAAACCAGCTGGGTCCGTCACGATGCTGCCCAAAAACGAAGCATCGGTGCAGGCCAGATCGGAATACGCGCCAACAGACGAAGCTGCAGCCGAGCTGAAGGCAAAGTACTGACAGCTATCCGGGAATGTCAGTATATGTCCATTGCATTTCAGGTATTCGACCGATGAGGTTGTATACTGGAATTTTCCATTGATAAAATTACCGGTGCTGCCTGCCGCAGCATCGATTGCGGGCCTGCCGTTGGTACCTCCCATTGCTGCCGCCATAATGACAGGGGTACCGGTGATGGTGATTGCTGCACCTGTGGTAGCATTAAAGCCGCTGCCTATACCCGCTCCGGTGTCGCCTGTTGCAATTACACTTGCGCTGCCGCCGATGGCGATAGTGCCTCCGGGACCTTGGTTGCCGCCGCCGATGCCGGCAGCGGCGTAACCAGCTGTTGCAGTGATATTTGCACTGCCACTGATAGTGATTGTACCGCCTGCACCTCTGTTGCCTCCGCCGCCGATACCTGCACCTCCCATACCTACTCCTCCGTCGCCCCTTGCGGTAACGGTACCTCCAGCGATATTGGTTGTGCCGCCAGCGGCGCTGTAGCCGCCGCCGATCCCTGCGCCATTACAGCCAATTGCGGTAACATTCCCTCCGTTGATGACTATGTTGCCGCCTGGCTCAATGAAGCCGCCACCGATACCCGCTCCATACTCTGCTCCTGTTGCTGTAAGTGAGCCTGTTGTTCCGTTGATCGTCAGGCTTGCGCCGGAAGTGACGTGGATTCCCGCGAGTCTGCTTACACCGCCTGCATCCAACGTATTACTCATCCCGTTTGCCAACTCAATCGTTACACTTGCATCGCCAATCAGATCGATTGGGGATTTGCCGTCTGACGGGCTTGTTATGTGCACATCGTTCAATATAAGCGTAAGATTTGAAACATGCGTTGCCACTGCGATAGTGTTTGAGCCTGTGCCTGTCACTGTGATCGTAGTTGGTGTACTACCTGTACTGATTGTAAACACACCGCTACTGAAAGACACATTAGCCGGCATATGCGATGTATCGGTAACATCAATTGTGGTGGCATCTCCGCCCCCTGCTGCTGAAACTGTCACATGGAACTGTATTAGCAAGGACAGTACCATGGCTAAAATTACAATAAAACTGATAAGCTGTTTTTTCATTCTATTCATCCTTTCTTCCCCTTATTCTGCTGCAACATCTGAGCGATTTTCTTTTTACTGAAGGGTGTTAATAAAAACCCATCAGCCTCATATTCAAAGGCATCTACTGCATTTTCCTTTTGACTGCTGATAAAAATAACTTTTGAAAGTGGGTTTAGCACTTGAATCAAGCCAGCAAGCCTGAACGCATTAAGCTCTGCTTTTCCCATTTGGATAAACGCAATATCGGGAGGATGTTCAAGGACATAATTCGCCGCTGCACGAAATGTTGTATAACTTCCTTGAAATTCCAACATTTTATAGACATCCAGTATTTCTTTCAGTTCAATTCCGTTTTGAATATCCGTATCGGCTATTATATATTTCATGCATAACTCTGCCTCCATAAACAGCTTTTTCTTCATAATAAAATAATGACCCTAAATGAACCCTAAATAGAAAAGAGACCTGAGGATTCATTCATCCTGCAGATCTCTTAGCGCAAAGCCTTATATAACGGGCTTTCAATAAAATAATTAAATTTTGACAAAAAATATTATTCTCCATTTTTTGCTTTGCCAATATAACTGTTATTTACATAATTTGCCCACATAGTGTACAATTAATTATATAAACACCTAAACATCGGAAGATTGGATAATTCATCACGCATTAGACAACTTTCATGAAGTGGTTAATAATCGCCAAATTGCAGACCCGGCGCAGTGAAATTCTGTGCGCAAGTCACATGTCAAGCTGCTTACAGGGATAATCAGAATTATTGTAGCAATACAACTTAGAATAGACATTATGATAAAAAGTATTTATTGAGGGGGAGATGAAGCATGATAAAGAAAAGGAGTAATAAATTAAAATCTGTTGTTTTGACCCTGGCGATGGTAATGATCTTTATGCTTGGGCTGACAATAACTGTAAACGCAGCAGCGGGAGACACATGGACAGTCCAGACTTCTGGTGTCGCTGACAATTTGAATGGTGTATGCTTTGGAGGCTCGACATTTGTTGCAGTCGGAGCAAACGGCACAATTCTTACATCTTCAAATGGTACAAGCTGGACAAACCGAACAGCAACAAACTTTGCGGCAACAGGAGGCGCAGATCTTAAAGCAGTTTGTTTCGGTAATGGAATGTTTATGGCCGTAGGTAATGGTGGCAAGGTTATTACATCACAAAACGGCATAACATGGACAGCTCAAACGAGTGCCGATAACGACCTTGTGGCAGTTGCTTACGGTAACCCTTACGGTAACAGCACATTTGTAGCACTTGGGAGTAACAGTACTGAGGGAGGTTATATTTATACTTCAACCGATTATGGCAGTAGCTGGGATCCACCTTATTTTTATTCAGGATTTTTTTTGCATGGAATATGTTACGGCAACAGCCAATTTGTAGTTGTCGGTGACTTGGATTATTTCAATTTCGATACTGAAAGAGGAATAGTACTTGTTTCACCAAATGGGATAAATTGGATTGATCATAGTACAGCTCAGTCAGCACAAAGCTTTTCATCGGTTTGTTACGGAGGCATATATGTTGCAACTGACATAGAAAGCCGAATTTTAACCTCAGGAGATAATACAATCAGCTGGGCAAATCTAGACTGGCAGAATACAAATCATCCTTGTTTTAATGCTGTATGCTATGGGGAAAGTACATATGTAGTGGTTGGCTCAAGCGGATACATTTATAAGTCTAATAATGGGACAGGCTGGAATTCTGTAACCTCCAATACAGCAAATATGCTTAATGGTGTCTGCTATGGAAACGGAACATTTGTTGCCGTTGGTAATAGTGGTACTATTTTATCTTCCAGCGGTGTCGTCATACCAACGGTATCTTCCGTTACAGTGCCTTCGAATGCTACATACAAGGTGGGTGATGTGCTTAACTTTACTGTAAATTTCAATAAAAATGTAAATGTTACAGGCACACCTGTGCTGCCGTTTACACTTAATACAGGCGGAGTTGTAAACGCTTCATATGTAGGCGGAAGCGGATCTCCAGCGCTGGTATTCAGATATACGGTAGCTTCAGGAAATCTTGATGCCGATGGAGTCACGGTTGGAAACGCCATTTCATTGAACAGCGGTACAATCAAGGATACAGATGGCAACGACGCAATTCTTGCACTGAATAGCGTAGGAAGCACTACAAATGTATTGGTAGATGGTGTTGTACCAACGGTTTCCTCTGTTTCAGCTCCATCTGACGGCACTTATGCCATAGGGCAGAATATGGATTATACGGTTAATTTCAGCAAAGCCGTAAGTGTTGTCTCTTCCGGAGGTACTCCTTACCTAACTTTGACAGTCGGAAGCTCCACCGTGCATGCACCTTATTACAGCGGATCGGGTACCACCTCTTTGACGTTCAGATATAAGGTAACCTCCAGTGATTCGGACCCGGACGGTGTTGCTTTAAGCAGCAATATCACCCTCAACGGTGGAACAATAAAAGATGCTGCTGGTAACGACGCAACGCTGACATTCACAGGCAGCACTGCTACAACCGTCAAGGTCGACGGAATTGCACCCGACGCACCATCCGCACTTTTGTCACCAGCCTCGGATTCAGGAAAATTAAATTCAGATAATATAACAAATGATAATACACCGACTTTTTCCGGCACAGCGGAAGCAAATAGCACCGTTACCATTCTTGACGGTGTAACTGCTCTTGGTACTGCTACGGCAGATATAAACGGGGATTGGACTTTTACAACCTCTGCACTTACTGAGGGATCCCATACAATAACAGCAAAAGCAAAGGATGCTGCAGGAAATACAAGCCCGGCTTCCTCAGCTGTTAGCATAACTATTGACACTATACCACCTGCTATCGGCGGAGTAACAAATAATGCGAAGTACAATACCAATGTAGCGGGAATATTTACAGAAGGTTCCGGGACGCTGTCTGAAAATAGTGGAGCAGCAACTGCATACACATCTAATACATCGATAACCACAGAAGGCAGCTATGTGCTTACTGTAACCGATGATGCCGGAAACAGCAATTCCGCTAGTTTCATAATAGATAAAACTGCACCAGCTGTAACTGCAGTATCCTCAACAGCTTCAAACGGCAGCTATAAAGCTGGAGCTACTGTCAATATCACTATAGCATTTACCGAAGCTGTTACGGTAACAGGTACACCCCAGCTTACGCTTGAAACAGGAACCACAGATAGAACGCTAAATTATATGAGCGGTTCTGGTACAAACACCCTTACATTAATTTATACTGTACAGCCTGGGGACACATCGTCAGACCTTGATTATATATCGACAACAGCACTTGCATTAAACGGAGGTTCAATAAAAGATGCCGCTGGGAATGATGCAGTTCTAACCCTGGCGACTCCCGGAACAACAGGTTCAATCGGGGCAAATAAATCAATAGTTATAGATACGATAGCATCGACGGTTAACTCTGTATCCGTTCCAAGCAGTGGTACATACCCATCAGGAAGTAAGCTTGAGTTCAATGTAAATTTTGATGAGAACGTAAATGTGACAGGTACACCTTATCTTGCGCTCATAATCGGCAACACAACCGTACAAGCCGATTATTCGGCAGCAGGCAGCACTTCGTCTGTTCTGAAGTTTACATATACCATTTCTGACGGTCAGACTGATACTGACGGTATCACTGTCGATTCATTGAATTTGAACGGCGGAATCATAAACGATACAGCAGGCAATGCAGCGTTATTAACGCTTAACAGCGTCGGAAGCACAACCGATGTTTATGTCGATACAACCGCACCAAGTACACCTACAATAATAACAACAGCACAGACTCTTAATGCAAACAGTATTACAATAACAGGTACAGCGGAAGCAGGTTCAACTATTATAATTACAGGTGGAGCTTCTACTACTACCGGAACAGCAACCGGAGGAAGCTATTCAATCTCTGTAAACCTAACCCAGGATGCAGTAAACACTCTGGTCGTAAAAGCAAGAGATTCTGTCGGTAATGAGAGCACAGCTGTAAGTGTTGCGATAACTGAAGACAGTACAGCACCTGCTGTGCCAGTTATAACAACAGCAGCACAGAATGTTAATGCAGACAGTATTACAATAACGGGCACAGCAGAAGACAGTTCAACCATTACAATTACTGGCGGAGCTTCTACTGCTACCGGAATAGCAACCGGTGGAAGCTATTCAATCTCTGTAAACCTAACCCAGGATGCAGTAAACACATTAGTTGTAAAAGCAAAAGATGCAGCCGACAATGAGAGCACAGCTGCAAGTGTTGCAATTACCGAAGACAGCACAGCACCTGCTGCACCAGTTATAACAACAACAGCACAAATTGTTAACGCTAACAGTATCACAATAGCAGGCACAGCAGAAGCTGGTTCAATAATTACTATTACCGGCGGAGCATCTACCGCTACCGGAACAGCAACTGGGGGAAGCTATTCAATTTCTGTGAGTCTCACCCAGGATGCAGTAAACACTCTGGTTGTAAAAGCAAGAGATGCTGTCGACAATGAGAGTACGGCTGCAAGTGTTGCAATTACCGAAGACAGCGTGGTACCTACAATATCTGTTGCTGCAATAACATTGAGTGATATTTCTTCTAATTCAGCGAAGCTCACATGGACTGCGTCTTCTGACAACGTGACGGTTGGAGCAAACCTGAAGTATAAGGTTGTATACTCCACAGACGATATTACAACAGTCGTTGCCGCTGAAAGTGCAACCCAGGCTCAGAACTGGACAGCAAATATCACCACACTGACGGTTTCAGGTCTGACGGCGAGCACAGACTACTATTTCAACATACTCGTAGAAGACCAAGCTGGAAATAAAGCATTATATACCTCTGTTACAGGGAAGACAACTGCTGCCGTTACTGGCGGAGGAAGCACCTCCGGAACTGTATCCACCGTTGTAGAAGTTAACGGAACAAAACAGGATGCCGGAACAGCAACAACAGAAGTGACGAGCAGCGGACAGTCTGTAACAACAATTGCGGTTGATGACTCAAAGCTTACAGGATTGCTTAATAATAGCGGCGAACAGCCAACAGTCACATTGCCGTGCAGCGGCTCAGACGCTGTTGTCGGAGAGTTGAATGGGCAGACAGTCAAGAACATGGAACAAAAAGACGCAACATTGGAAATCAAAACAGATGCTGTCACCTACACACTGCCGGCATCTCAGATCAATATTGACAGCATATCCTCACAGATAGGTTCGCAAGTCGAGCTCAAGGACATTAAAGTAAGCGTAAAAATTGCCGAGCCATTGGCAGACACCGTTAAGGTTGTTGAGGATACCGCCAGCAAAGGTAACTATCATCTGGTAGTAAAGCCGATTGAATTCGAAATTTCTTGTACAAACGGTGATAAGACAATACTGGTAAGCAAGTTTAATGGTTATGTTGAAAGAACTGTTGCAATTCCTGACGGCATCGACCCGAACAAGATAACTACCGGAATCGTTTTAAATGCTGATGGAAGTTTCAGCCATGTACCAACACAGGTTGTTGTGATAAACGGTAAATATTATGCAAAAATCAACAGTCTAACCAACAGTATCTATTCAGTGATTTACAACCCTGTTACCTTTACCGATGTATCTAACCACTGGGCTAAGGATGCAATCAACGACATGGGCTCGAGAATGGTTGTCTACGGAGTAGGCAACGGTATGTATGTACCTGACAAAAGCATCACAAGAGCAGAATTTGCTGCAATTGTTGTACGAGCTTTAGGCTTGCAGCGTGGTACTTCAGAGAGCAGTTTTAAAGATGTCAGGCTGACGGACTGGTTCAATGGCTATGTGGATACTGCTACGGATTATGCACTTATAGCCGGCTATAATAGTAAAAGCTTTGCCCCGAATGACAAAATAACCCGTGAACAGGCAATGACAATACTCGCCAGAGCAATGAAGCTGGTGGGGATGGATGTAAGTCTTAGTGACAGTGAGACAACTGCACTTCTGGCAAGATACACAGACGGATACGATGTATCCCAATACGCAAAGACAAGTGCTGCACTCTGTATCAAAACCGGAATCGTAACAGGTTCAAGCAAGACGACGGTATCACCTAAGGCTTATGTAACAAGAGCAGAGGTTGCATTAATGGTACAGAGACTTCTTCAAAAATCGGGACTTATCTAAGAAAATTAGTAAGTTCATAACTTATATCTCGAGTAAAAACTATAGCAGAGGGGACGGATGGTTAAAAAAAGCCAGCCGTCCTCTTATTTATGAGGTTGTTTAATTTTCATCTGAACAAGTTGCGAAATGCATCGGGGGACATATCTGACAAAAAATATTTTATTTCTTCATTTTTTTCATACCGGCTTTCACCCTTAGGCACATTTCATTAAGTTCGGCTGCCCTCGGATAAGCCCAGTCGTATCCGCTGCCCTCCAAATATCCTTTTTGTATAAGCCGTTCAAGCAGTCGGAAGTCTTCTTTATTTTTGATATTATTCTTTTTGAGCATCTCTTCAAGCTGATAGACATCACAATCAACTTTCTCCTTCACGATTCTGTAATTGCCGCGTACACTTTCAATTATTCCGGGCAATCCGACTTCAGCCAGTCTTTTCCGCAGCAAATAGGTGGTCGCATGAAAGTTTGTTTGGGCCTTTTCGGAATTATAGTCCGGCCAGACAGCGTCTGCTATCTTTTCCCAGCTGACCGGAACACCATTTTTATGTACTAAAAACGCCAATACTTCCTTCGCCTTGGAGTTCTTCCATGTCAACGCTTCTCCATTTAAAAAAACTTCGAAATCGCCCAGGCATTGAATAAACGGTTTTTTATAACGTGATACCGTTCTATTGGCTTTTAATAATCGTCTGATGGTTTTATCCAGTCTCTCTTGGGTAAGAGGCTTCATAATGTAATCCATAGCCTGCAGTTCAAAAGCCTCTACAGCATATTGATTAAAGGCTGTGACAAAAATAATCACTATATTTTCATTCAGGTTTTGTATTTGCTCTGATAATTGAAGACCGTTGATACCAGGCATTTCAATATCCAGGAAGACAGCATCAAGCACATTCTCTTTTAAGTAGGCAAGCAGCTGTTCTCCTGTTTCAAACAAGCCGCATAATTCAATCTCAGCCATATCTGAAGCCATTCTTTGAAATCTTTCCAATACATGAGTTTCATCGTCTACTGCCGCAATCCTCATTATAATGCCGCCTCCGGTATCAATAATTTTACGCAGGTGTGTCCAGCTTCACTGCTGATTTCAAGACCTCTTCCGTATAATTTTAGAAGCCGGTTGTGGATATTAAGAAGTCCGACACTATTATCCTGGCCGGACTCATTTAATAGAGTCGCCAGCTTTTCATCGCTTATGCCAACGCCGTCATCTTCAATCTCTATGCAAATTTTTTCATCTTTTTGCAGCATCCGTACAGTTACGGTGCCGCCGTCCGGCTTTTTTGAAATACCATGCCTTACGGCATTTTCAACCAGCGGCTGGAGAATCAGCACCGGTATTTGCACATCTAGTGGTATTTCAATCTCTTTCTTCAGCTGTATCTTCTGTCCGAAACGCGCTTGTTCGATATGGAAGTATGTATCGACAAACTCCAACTCTTTTTCTACCGTCACCATTTTGTCCAGGTTGTTAAACTCAAGACTGCCTCTTAAATAGATTGCCAGATCGATAATCAATTTCCCGGCTTGCTTCCCATTCTTTTCACACACATTGGCAATTGCGCTGAGTGCGTTGTAAAGGAAATGAGGCTTGATCTGAGCTTGTAAAAACGACATTTCGGTTGCCATTATTTTATCCTTCAATTTGTCTGCTTCGAGTAGCTTTTCATTGTACAAAATAAGCTTTTTGTGATTCATAGCTTGCTGTCTCGCCTGAACATAGGACATGGCCAAAATAACAGCTAAATTTCCGAACAAAAACATATACGTCAAATTGTTGTTGCCAATCTTTACAAAATTGATTATATCTTCATTCATAGCCCAAATCAAAACACAAATTGCCATGAACAAAAATACTGCATTGTCTCTTTTTCTGAGCACGGCTTTCATCAGCACACACATGATATAAATCATTTGCAATAGCAGAAGAACATATAGGTAATTTGTATAAAACGTCATAATCTCAGGGCTGTTAATCAGGATCAATGCATCAAAAATAAGACTTGGAAACAGTATTACGCCCATTATTTTTTTATTGAATTCCAAAGGGAAGAGGCTGTAAACAAACAAAATTACAACAGCTACATAATTATAGCCCGTCAAATAGTTTATGTACATTCTCAGGTCTAGAGATGCATTAGGGAAGAGTATGGTCAGAGGCGTTTCACCCCATACCAGGGAACGTATGGCTGTTATAAAGCAAAAGACGGCAAAAATCAGTGCTGTCTTGTTTTTGGTCTGAAGAAGAAACAGGAAAAGATAATATATGCCAAATATTAAAACGCCACCGATGAAAAGCATCTGTAAGATAATCATAATTATTCTCTGCTGTTCCAATGCCTGTCTTGATCCAAACACAGGAGCAACACGAAGCCCACCCGTGGCGCAATTCAAATTGCCTACCTGAAAAACCAGGTCGATTTTGTTTGTATCCTTTGGCAAATCAATAATAATAATTTTATCTTCGTTTTTAAACCTTGCCTTGTTGTCCAATGCACTTCCGACTTCCGCCGTAAGCTGTCCGTTGATAAATAATTTATACGCGTTGGCAACATTTTGAATACGAAGAGCAGGGTCTTTTAGGATTGACGGGTAGTAAAGCGTCAGTTTATAAGTGGCAAACCCCTGACGGGTATAATGTGAACCGGCTTGATCAGACCAAACGCCAGGAACCTTCATGAACGAATCCATATGCAGCCTCTGTCCGGAATGAAAGTCCTCCGGCATCAGTAGTTTGTTCCAATAAAATTCCCACTGTCCATTTAATGAAACTAATTTATCACGACTAAAATCGATACCCGACAAATCTGCCTTGCCGTTATTAACAATTAGCGAACTTGGCGATAGCATGATGACAAAAGCATAGAGCATAATGGCAGGAACCAGAATGATAAGCAGCACTCGCCAGTTTGAACTGATTTTTATCCATAATCTATGTGTTTTCACTATTAAATCCTTTGCTTTCGACTTGTTTCTACATTTTTTTCACTATTTAATATCTCGGCAGATTTATGGATAATCTTTATTTTTTTAGTGATCCAAGCGTAATTATTTCAACTTTTTAACACTTCTTACCACATATCATAATGTAAAACCTTCCCTGACTCTTAAAAATTCCGCAAAAGAAACAAAGCAGCATCTAAGGCTGCTTTGTTTTTTGAACCGCTACCAAAGGAACCATTGTTACCACAGATCGCAGCTATTTGTCAAATGTAAAGGTTTTTACAATTGCTTGTATATCATTATGCATGTTTTTATATTCCTCTGCTGCCTGTTTATTGTTAGAGTCAAACTGAACATCAGAAGGTCCTCCGAAGTAATACACCTTATCTCCATTTGTCACATTTCCAAGATCTTCAGATATGCTGGAGATTTCATCCCCATTTTTATTCCATTCATCCTTTGTAAATTCAGCTATACTGAAGAGCCTTCCCATTTCTCCGTTTGATGAGTCATAAGTGATTTTTTGGTATACCTGCACTGATTCTTCATCTTCCTTAACAACGTATTTCCCACGCCAGCTTTCAGGAAAGGTCAGTGAAAAACCGAATTTACCGCTGTGATATATTAGTTTGGAGGAAGCCGCCGCAACTGTGCTTTGGTTTTGTACATTTTTTGATGGTGTAGCTTCTGAAGGTAATTTATTACCCTGATCAGCAGGTGTACTATTGGTATTTTCTTCCTCGGAACGCGAATATATGAGATTATCTAAAGCCAGATGGTTGTCGTCGTTTAAGCTTATAGTCTCGGTTTTATCTTCAGCCGGCAGATTCCCCTCAATAAATATATCCCCAAGTTCCTTGTAATCCGGAAGGCTTGAATTTTTCCAATAACCATTTGCCTTGGCATAGGTTTGACCATAATAAGTGATTTTCCCGTCTTCAATCCTGAATTTACCTTTTGTAATCTGCGCATAGTTGGAAATAGAAGAACATATAGCTATGCTCTCCTTGAATGTTCCGTCCTCTTTAAAGCTTATAACGATAACCATATTTAATTCCGAATTGGATATACACCAGGTTCCGATCAAGCGCTGGTCAAACTTTTCAGGTTCAGTATTGACGGCAGTTTGTGAAGAAGCTACCATACTTGAACCATTATTTACATCAGCAGAATTTGATTGACTGCATGCAGTACCTAGTACAGATACACAAAAAGCAACAGCGAAAACGATTGAAATTTTGCATGTATACCTGAAATTTGCCTTATTATTTTTCATTACCCCACCCCTAGCTCTATACTGGATAAAGAATTGGGAACATCATTTGCATGAACGTTCCCAATCCATTAATCTATACTAAAATGATATGGTGATTTTCTGCGTCGCACCGTCCCAACCAACTTTTGCCCCAAGATTTTCAGCGACAAAGCGCACCGGCACCATCGTCCTGCCTGAAACCGATTTTGCAGGAACATCAAGCTTCACCTGTTTACCATTGACTATGGCTTTGGTGTTGTCAAGCCAGAGCGTTACAGTGTTTGTGCCCAGAGTTATATCAATCCGCCTATCACCGCTATCCCAGCCTATTTTTCCGCCCATATTTTCAACTATAGCCCTTAACGGTACCAATGTACGCCCATTGTCGGTAAACGGAATGACACTGGAGTTGTTCGGATCAATTTGCATGACTTTTCCATCAACCGTCATGTCGCGGTTGAGCAATTGGAATACGATTGTGTGGGAATATGTGCCTGTATTTGCAAGTTCCGAGATATCACTCCCGCTGAGTGCATAATTGTAGATCCTAAGATCGTCCATCTTTCCTAAAAACGTATGACCGCTCCCATCTCCACCGATTAGAAAATCTCCGTCCGAATTAAAGCTTCCGTCCTTTGTGTCCTCGTCTATCTTTTCCGATGATTTCAAAACTCCTGCAACGTATATGTACTCATAATTGCCATCGCACACAAAGGCGACATGCGTCCAGCCGCTATCAAGGGCTAAATCTTCACAGCTTGTTGATGAAACATTGGTAGAATTGTCATCCCTGATCGAATGCTGCAGTAACTCAAGCGAACTTGTTCCTCCTGCTTCAGCGCTGAAAGTCTCCTGAGAACTTTCTGATTTCGTTGGCAGGTATTTATAGACGATAGGGTTGGTATCGTTGTCCTGGGCGTCCGAATCCAGCTTGACCCAGACAGCTACCGTAAATTGCTTTCCCGGGTCCAGAGCCGAGCCTTTTGCAATGTTCAGGTACCCATGGTTGAATTGTGCACATTTGCCTATGGCACCGTCATCCGCAATAGTCACATTTCCTACCGCCATGCCGTCCATTCCGCTGCCGTTGGCATCCTTGAAGTCACTGTTAAATGTGTAATACGCCACTGTAGATCCCCCTGAACTTTCTCCGAAGCATACTGTACCAAATGACAATGTAAGCAAAGTTGCAAACAAAAGCATGATCACTATTTTTTTAAAATTACCCTTCATAATATTCCCTCCTATCTTTTTCTAGTGGCATCCAGTTCTGCACATTCCCTGCATACATCCCTATCACCCAGTATACAAAAGCAGTTATCACATACCCATCGTTTGCATACGGGGCAGCGGTTGAAATGTTGCATTGCCTCAAGGTTGGCTCGCTCGTATGCAGCATCATGATCACTTTTCCAGTTGATGTTATTTGTGATTTCGTCTGTTTCAGTTACATTTTCGTTAGTTTGATTATAATTGACGGGAACGCTATCCCATGAATCTTTACAAATATCACAAAAAAAAGTGAAACAGAATTTTTCCCCGGTGGATTTGTCGGTCATGATTTTGGTAATAGGTTCAAGCATTTGATCACCCCCTTAATATGCAATTAACCAAACAGCCACTCACTTATTTTAGTGGGTGGCTGTTTGGTTTGTATATCGGTCAGGGAATGATTTTGGCCAGAAAATTCATTTTTTACATATCATACCTGGTATGATATATAGCCCAGAAACCTTTTAGAAATGAGGTTTTCATAAAATCTGTAAAAAAATATGCAATAGCTGTATGCTTGAGACAGACAAAATACTTTAGCCTGTTTTGATAGCAATTTATCACGATTCTATAAAGTTTATATGATATCAGATAGTCTTCCGCTTTTTTCAATAAGCTCAATGTATAGGGAGAGTTCATCTCTTGATGACACATTTAATTTTGCATAAATATGGCTGTTATGAGTCTTTAAAGTGCTAAGACTGATATACATGAGCGAAATAATTTCCTTATTGGTTTTACCTTTCAGGCAATAATTAAAAATCACTTTTTCTGTAGGTGTCAGGGTTTTGACCCGTTGTATGAAATCCTTGAACAAATCAACCGGCAGTGGATTATCTGCAGCGCGTTTTGCTTCCAGCTGCTTCTTGATAGCAGTTATGTCTATACGCCGGAAATCTTCCATCCAGTCGGCAGAAAAGATAATTCGGTATATCATAGGAGAAAATATGAGAAACATACAGAGAAAAAATGCTGCAATTATAACAGCTATTATATGTAAAGAACTTGGATAAAAACGTATTATAATATCTGAACATAAAATGGATGCAATAAGCGTTACCACAGTCGCAAGCGTAATTTTTTTAAAGAAAGAATCATTGCTGTATCTTTTAATGAGCCCTGTCATATAAAAAGTCATAATATATCCAAGACCATCACCTACTCCAAAAAGCAGTGCTCCACCAGAAGAGTGCAACGGTGACAGAGCCATAAATGAAATACCTATAATGTCAAGTACCAGAAACAGATTGAGCATATGCCATACGCTTTTTCTAAAAACAAACTGGATCGTGAGTGAAACGAAAACTGCAACTATAGCTCCAATTCCACGCATATCGAAACCGCTGCTTCCACTATTCACAATAGATTCACCAAAAACATTAATTGCAAAAAAGGCGAATGGGCATCCCAAAACAATGTAGATCCCACGTGGCGGGCGAATAGCACTTTGAGGACTTGTGTCAGGAAAATCGTTTCGGCTGAACCTGAATATGCATACAGCCAGAATCAACACTAAAGTAAATGGCAGAATTTTTGATAAGAAGATATTGTTTATGCCATGATAGTCCAAATAAATAAAAAGACCATAATTAAACGTAACCAGCAGAATGCCGAAAAGTCTTTCAGCATTATTCAGTATAAAGACATATGCATATGTTGAATAAATTGCACATCCTCCCAGACCGAACTGGAAAAATATCATAAATAGAAATTTCAACTGATAGTCAGGTAGTAACAGCCAAAGGATAAATCCTGATAAAGCTATGCCTGTAAATATTTTAGGCGCATATTTTAAATCGCCTATAAAGAATAGCAATGCAATAAAAGAACCCAAACAGTATGCTCCATATACTAAAGTGGTACCATCAAAGATAAAACTGTTACCGTTCAGAATTTCATTAAAATATGTATTACGCTGGTCAAGCAGTATGAGAACAATGACCATCGGTAAAAAATAATGCAAATAGTTCAAACGAATATTTCTGATACTCAATTCATCCCGTGTATGCCAGAGATGAGCTAATGCCGGGATAAAACCGTATTTGATTTTTTGATTTTGCAGTATCTGTTCTTCCATCATTTTTCTCCCCATTTACTCTGCTTCTCTTATTGTAAATAGCCTTAAACCGCAAGTCTTTTGTTTACTTGCTGCATTATCGAAATATTGCTAAAATTTATTGAAAAAAAATATCTATAGTGATAATATGTTTCTAAAATCAGTTGAATATTTTCTTATTATCAGCCCGTAAAAAATCCCCATAATATGAAAGCAACCGTCTCAGAATTGGAGTATCTCCATGCTTAACCTATTGTCTGGGATTGATTTGAGGTACCTGATATGAATTCAAATTCTAATAAAACATTATCTAAAAACGAAATACTGCTGGAACAAGAATTAATAAAAAATACTCCTGATAAAAATATGTTCCATGCACTTCCGCCTTTACCGCTTTTGCACTTTCTGCAGAGTAAATATCCAGGTATCCATTCATTTGAAGTCCCAGGGTTCTGTGTAGGTATCGCAAACTGTCCTGTGGAATTTCCTCCCGGCCAGCATGCGCATGATGATTATGAATTCATAATGCCAATCGGCGGTATTTTAAAGACAAAAGCCGAGCAAAAGCTGTGTGAAATAGAGAACCTAAATATGATGGCATTTAACACCGGTCAGTATCATGGACCAGATAAGCAAACTGCAATATTAAATGGCTTCATATGCATTTCTTGCGATAAAAAGAATGTAGAGAATATATCGTATTCGATTTTTGGCAGACGTGAAATTTATTTTGCAAACGAGAACTTTAATTTTACAAGCGATATGCGTTTATTGCTCAGCTTGTTTGCAGAGGAAGGTTTGGGTAAACAGACAGGTAGTTTGTTTCTTCAGGAAAATCTGTCCAATTTGATTCTTTCTTATATTATAAGATCGGTAAAATCAAATATGATGTTACAGTCAGATTCTGAAAAATATCACGTAAACAAAAAAATAAAACAGTCCGCCGATTTTTTAAAGGAGCAGTACAATTCCGAATTCTCACTTTCTGAAGTATCGGGCATTGCAGGACTTAGCCCTTATCATTTTATTCGGGTGTTCAGAGCTCAAATGGGTAAAACTCCATACGAATACCTTCTGGATACCAAAATTGAAAAGGCCAAAGAACTACTTTCTTTAAAAAACAAAAGCATTACTGAAATATGCACATCCTGTGGTTTTAACAACCCAAGCCATTTCAGTTATGTATTCAGGAAAAAAACAGGTTTATCCCCTTCCGAATACCGGAGGATAGTTCTAATTAATTAAGCCCCACTGAATTCTTTTCGAATCTTCAAGGGCAGGTCAAGGCATTAACTCAATTCTTTCTTAATGCTTATCATATCTGAAATTACTGCATATAAGGCAGGCTGCGAGCTTTTTAACCCGTAGCCTGATTTTTTTAAGCGTTGCATATTCTACTTCAATAGCAGGTTGTATAGCACCTGCGCCATTTCCGCTCTGGTGGTAGTACTCGTCGGGGTGAGCATCCCGTTATTTCCTCCGATTACCCCGGTTTTAACAAGCACCGCTATCGCTTCCTCCGCCCAGGAACTGACCTGCCTGGCATCAGTGAAGTAAGAGAGCGTCTTGCCGGAATTACCTTGCGGTATTTTTCCGGTTACCTTCAAGACATTATAGAGCAGGGTGAACATTTCCTGGCGTGTGATTTCCTTTTCCGGTGCGTACATATTGTTACCCACGCCTGAGGATATACCGAGCCGCTTTGCCGCTGCAAGGTAGCCGGTAAAGTATGTATTTCCCGCATCTGAGAAGTTATCCGCCGGATTTGTGTCCGCGGCTATATTATATGATTTCATCAGCATTACAAGGAAATCTCCACGGGTCAGTTTTGCATCAGGACTGTAATTTCCATTGCCTGTGCCTCCAGTGATATTCCTTGCGGCGATGAAGCTCACGGCTTTGTAATACCATGCGCCTGCAGCCACATCGTTGAAGCTCTCCGGGTTATACGCTACGGCATAGTTGCTGAAGTGGGTGGTCTGGAACGTAACCGTGCCGGTTATCGGGTCATAATGCCCGTTTGGTACCGATATCGCTTTGCCGCTGCCGTCTATATACCAGATGACAATACTGTCGGGATTCTGAAGTTCCGCAGCTGTCGGCTTGTATGGGATGCTTACCGTCACCGGTGCTTTGGGATTATTCCATTCGGTCTGTTTGCCATCGATGGTTATACCGAGTTGAATGAGCGGATGATTTCCGATGGTCGCCTGCACTTCCGCAGGCAAAGCGGTCTTATCTCCTTGCCCGATAGAGATGACGGCCTTGCTTTTGCTTATGTCCGAAGTTCCTGTTAACATATCGGACGGAACAGTAATGCTGCCATCTTCCGTATTGATTGTCAGAGTACCTTGCGCGGCACTTGTTGATAAATCAGATACAGAAATACCGGCTGAATATGTGTCGGCATCAGGTATGGAAGGCACTGTAATGACCGTCCCGGCCGGGCTGAAGCTCTGCGAACCCAGATCGACCGACGCAGTTCTGGAACCGGTGTCGAACGTAACGGGGAGCGTGGTTTGAGAGTCACTACCGCCCACATCCGCGTTATATGTCGGATTTGGGTTTGAGGATACGAATGAGCCGCCGCCGTTAGACGAAGTCGCATCAACGATTGTCCACCCCCCCGGCAAATAGCTGCTCCAAGCGGATGTATAAGCGTCAACGCTTCCATTGGGCACATGTAACTTGCCGGTTGAAGGAAGACCGTCGAAAAAGTCTGAACAACCGTTTTCAAGTTCCGGCGGTATTGCCGCAAGCGAGGTTATGGAAGCAAGGCTTGAGCAGCCTGCGAATGCATAATCGCCTATGGAGGTCACACTATCCGGTATTGTTACCGAAGTAAGACTTAAGCAATCTTCGAATGCATCTTCACCTAATCCGGTTACGCCTGAGGGCAGGGAAACACTTTCCAATGAGTAGAATTCATCGAATGTATAATCCGGAACGGACGATGCGCTTGTGCCGGAAAGATCGATTGTCTGTGCATCATACATCCAAATCGGGTTGTCATTAACATCCTGAGCCTGGTCATTAAGGGCTTGCCAATCATCATCGTTGAAAATCCCTCCGGACACGGTCAGGCTTGCAATCTTATCATAATGTATATAGGGTGTAATCGGGATACCGGCGTTGCTCATAGCGCTTGCCAGTTCATCAGAAAATTTTCCTTCTTCATGGTTATTAATTTCAACATCCCGAAACGGAATATAATCTTCAATATTAATGACGTAAGGGCTCTCTGTCATATTGCCGAGCGAGTCCTTGGCCATTACATAGAGCGCGTATGCACCTGCCGAAAGGTCCGTAACGTCGATTGTCGCGCCAAACCTGCCGTTATTGGCAGCAAATGATATTCCATTGCCAGCGGTATCGACTGTTGGAGCAGGGTCGCTTGCCTTGGCAATAGCATAGTAATAGGCGCCTGCCTCATCGCTTCCAATATCTATTTTTGCTTCAGTGTCAGAAATGCGGCTTGCGCGGTAATGCAGCAATGGCGGAAGATTTTCTATTCTGAACAGTCCGCCGCCCATTGACACTATATGGTTCGGTGCCCCGTCATAATAATTATCCCAAGCATTTTCCGAGCCGGCAGGAACATATAAAACCGCATTATTATACGACGTATTTCCAAATGCCGAGCTGCCTACATTTATCGGAGTAATCGAACCCATTATTGTAACGGTACTTAGGCCGGTACAGCTGTGAAATGCGTTAGAACCTATGGAGGTTACACTTGCGGGGATTGTGACAGATGTAAGGCTTGTATCGCCATAGAATGCATCGTTTCCTATCTGGGCAATTTTCGGTGTGCCGCTGAATGTTACCGCAGAAAGGTTTGTACAGCCATTGAAGGCTTCATTTCCTATGGAGGTTACACTTGCGGGGATTACGATTGCTGTAAGGCTTGTATCGCTATAGAAAGCATAATCTCCTATAGAGGTTGGACCTTCGGGGATCGTGACAGATGAAAGGCTTGTACACCTATAGAAGGCAGCTTGTCCTATGGAAGCCACACTACCCAGTATAACTACTGAAGAGAGGTTTGTGCAGCCATTGAAGGCTTCATTTCCTACGGAGGTTACACTTGTGGGGATCGTGATGGATGTAAGGCTTGTATCGCCAGAGAATGCATAATCTCCTATGGAGGTTACGCCTTCGGGGATTGTGATGGATCTGAGACCTGTACAGCTACTGAATGCAGTTCCTATTGAATCTATCCCGCTCGGCAGAATAAACGTTTCTAAAGAAGGAATGCCACTAAACAAGTTGTCCGGTACTGATGCGCTCGCCGACGTTCCGGATAAGTCTACTGTTGTGACTTTATTTGAAGCTACCATAGCGCTATATATGCCCATCCAGTCGGCTGCATTGATCTTTCCGCCGGAAACCGATATACCTGTAATTTGGTCAAGCTTGAAGCTGGTGGCAGTATTCAATTCGGTATAAAGGTTACCGGCTGTATGATTGGTAATAACAATATCTGTTGACGCCGCAAAAGAGGTCATGGGCAGTAAACCGATCATAAGCGCAACTGCCAGAAACACAGCCATTATTTTTTTCGTTTGCATAATGTATTCACCCTTTCGATATTTTATTGCCGGTGTTTCTGTAATACCGGCCTTTCAAATTTAACCACACTGTAATTCCATTTAATTTGTTCATTTGCCTCACTTTTTCCTCCGCCCTCTCTTTCGTCCGCAACCTTAGGAATTGTTACAGTTGCAGCCGTCTTCGTTTCCGCCGGCGCAGGAAGGAGGGGAATACACTCCTTACAGCGGCTATATAGGTGTTTTCCTCCACCGCAATATACCCTGAGATCCATTCGAACGGTTTGATCAGGCTCCCCCTCGGGAATATGGGAACCGATATTCCGGTGCCTGTCAGAAGCGCATCCTGACCTGCAAGGGCTTCTGCAAAGTATCCAATTTCTCCGATGATGGCAAAGCTCCCATCCGAATACAGCTCTCTCATTTTTTTCGCGGTACAGTACGGGATTTTGCTCCTGCTGTTTTTTTCTATGAAAATCCGGCTCTGGTTTGTCTGCGGATAAAGCCGATAAAGCATCCTCATCACCCTTTTTTATTATAATAAATAAATTGATGGCGGCATGAAAATGGCGAAATTGGCCCCTTTTTCGCCAGAATTGGTAAAAAAATACCCCGCAAAGCATTTTGCGGAGTATGGGTTCTATTAATTATAATGAGTGAGTGGATGAATCCAGCTAATCACGGGTCTGGCCCTCATGTGCGCTGCCTGGATTGGGGAATGCGGCCATCAGTGTGAAAACCGTTCCGATGTATTCCGTTTTTACGAATCCCCCATAAGCCTCCACAACCTTATTTATATTCCGCATGCCTATTCCATGAAATTTTTCGCTTTTGGTAGAGAGATAGACACCATCCTGGATGTTCAGACGGCCGTTAAAGGAATTTTGAATTTTTATGAGCAGCTGGCTGTTTACGATTCTGGCTTCAGCCGATATGAACCGCGAGCTCGGATCATGTACATTCCTGCACGCCTCGAGCGCATTTTCCAATGCGTTGCCCAAAACGACGCAAAGGTCGCTGTCGCTCACATAAAGCTGTCTTGGGATGCTGCAGGCACATTGGAACGGAATAGCGCCTTCCTTTGCCTTTAAGGAATAATATCCCAAGATGGAGTTTGCCACGACATTTTCGCAAAATACCGGGAGTGGATCGGTTTCGGTCTTTTCCGTGTATTCGCTCAAAAATCGTTTTAACTCGTCATAACTCCCCTCCTCGGTCAATCTCCTGAGCACACCTATAAAATGGCGGATGTCGTGCTTTATCGCCCGGATATCGTTTATCTGCCCGCTTAGGGCGTCATAATATTCCTTTTGCACGGCAATCTGGCTCCTTGCCAGCTCAAGCCGGGAAGATGATAGCGCGAAATCATTGTATACGTCCGCGGTGTGCAAGGCGTAAACCAAGCTGACAATCATCAGGTATGCCGACAGCAAAATCAGTAGCGCCAGCGACATATTGGGGTAAATGTTGCCATTGATATAATAGCAGTCAATGATCAGCCCGGAAATAGCAAGGAGAACACCCCAGTAAATCAGCAGTCCGTATTTTTTCAGATGTTGCCGGCCGAAGTATATCTGATAGAAGGCATAAAACTCCAAAGCAAAGGTAGAGACGGGCAGCAGTATTGTCAAATGCCGGTTGTATACCCCGTGCGGGACAAAAAGATAGATGAGGTATATTGCGGCGTAATAAAGGAAAAAGCCCCACTTTTCCTTTCGGGAAAAGGAAACCCCGAACTGCTCCTGCACCAGAAAAATTAGAAGGAATTTGAGCGCAAAGGTGACAAAAAACATCAGCTCATTGGTGGATTCATAGGAGAGATTAAAAAATACCGTTCTCTGCCAGAAGCTGTAAAATTCCGTAGTCAGCATAATGCGCATAAGCACAAAAAAGTCCATAGCCAGAAGCCAGGTGTAACGTATTTTTTTTCGGAAGGATAGGCTGTAAAGTACGATCATGGCAAAAAAGGAGAACAGAACGGTTCCAAACAGAATTAGCCTGATATCGGCTCTGTCGCTCTCTTCTTGTACGGCGCGGTTATAATCCTTTAAAACAGGAGCCATGTATAGTCCGGAAAACCGCGTGCTCGCCACCTCTATCACCACTTGATGTGCTTTCTCCTCAGATAGCACCACTGGGTAGAGTCTCGCCTGTGGAACCGTAAATATTTTCTTAGTATCCTTTGATACTATACCACTTTCAGCAACCAGCCTGCCGTCTATGAATATGCGGTATGCGCCACCAAAATCCGGTATGTAAACGGTGACGGGGCGGGGATATGTAAGCCCCCGCAGTGTAAGCCGATAGCTTCCAAATCCACCTGCGGGCAGCCAGTTTCCATTGATTTTGTATCTCGACCAATAATCCGGTACCCTTATGAGAAAATCCGGCCTGTCATCCTGCCGCGGTTCGGTGTCAATCAGGCGGTTCCAATAAAATTCCCAACTCCCGTCCAGAACGATTGTCCGGGCAGGGGAAAGCTGCGTTACATTGATGCTTCCGTCTACCGATGTCGGAGCACCGGTCAGGTTATGGTAAAACATGGTATAAACGACTGGTAGATGGGTACATAGGATTACGAAGGTCAGTCCCAAAACCAGATAGATTTTCGTACGCTTTGATTCCCTCATTTCGTTTGCCCTCTTCCCATTTGAGAAAATAAGTGCGCGTAATATTTATCTTTTGCAGTCTTTAAATGCTTTTTGGAAATGCCGATCACAGCCTGTCCGACACGGAAGTGGTTTTCCCCCATTTCCGTGATGTGAGAAGTATTTACGATAAAGCTCTGGTGGCAGCGGATGAAGGACTGCCCCTGCAGCTCTTTTTCAATCCCGTCCAGCTTTCCGTAGCATTGCAATGTGTTTCCGCCTGCAATATGGAACAGTATGAGTTTGTCCCGGCTTTCCACATACAGTATATCTCGGCAGTCCACGCTGTACACGGTCGATTTGTAGCTGAAGCTGATTTTATGGCTGCGCTCCCTCCCGATCTCATCGATTGCACGATCCAGTACGCTGTATAATCTTGCTCTGTCGAACGGTTTTAGTATATAATTGAAGGCAAACACCTCGTACGCCTGCGGATAATGCTCCTTGCTCGACGAAATAAATATGATTTTGAGATCCTTTCTCTCGCCGCGTATTTTCTGCGCTGTCTTTACACCGTCAATTCCTGGCATGTAAATGTCC
>JAUZPR010000026.1 GCA_030705825.1 Bacillota bacterium
AAAGGTGGAATAATATGAACTATTGCAGTAATTGTGGTTCAAAAATGAACGACGATGCCAAATTTTGCAGTCACTGCGGGAGTATCAGGGAGGAAGAACCCTTAATAAATTCAAATGTTGTTTCTCAACAGGAATCAACATTAACTTTACCTAAAGAAGAATATAATCAAAATTCTTATAATATGAATATCCATAATAATATTGCAAGCGAACATAAGG
Source organism: Bacillota bacterium (assembly GCA_030705825.1). GTDB lineage: Bacteria > Bacillota > Clostridia > Acetivibrionales > JANLFN01 > JAUZPR01. The sequence continues at coordinate 220 of JAUZPR010000026.1, forward strand.
AAGTGCCGGTAAAGGATAAAAGAAAGAATAGAAGCTTATTAAAATCAAAGGCTTTTATGATTTCTGCTTCAATTATTCTGGTAATTGCACTATTGGCAGGATTTGCAGCCTTTAGATATTTTAAGGCACGAAGCCTTTATAATGCGGCAATTTCACAATTGGAACAGGGGAAATGGGCAGATGCAAAAAAATCATTTGAAGACGCAAAAAAAACCGGAATTATTTTTTACCAGGATTCCACCGATGTTTATAATAAAAATTCAAGCAGCCTGGCCGAACAACAAATTGAAAAGGCTAAGAGCCTTCTAGAACAGGATAATTACAGCGAAGCACAAAAAATACTGGCTGATATTCCTGACAACACCAGCTTCAGTAAGGATATAAGCGACTTGAAGAATTCCATTGACCAAAAAGCACAGAGTGAACTGAAAGACATAGATGACTTGATGAGCAACGGAAGCTTTTTGTCGGCAAAAACAGAACTTCAAAAATTTATGGAAGCTTATAATTTTGGGAACTACCCCGAACTTGCCAATCAAAAAATGAAGGATATTGATAAGGGGCTATCGGACGCTCAGGCAGGAACCTCTGATCAAACCGATACAGATACGAATCTTGTGCAGACTGATGATGCGCAGACAGCTATTGAAAGTCTTGTACAAAATTATTTAAATGCCTGGCCCGAAGCTGTAAATTCAAATAATTTTTCACTGGTTGAACCTTATCTTTTGAAAGATAGTAGCCTGTATAACGCGCAGAAAAGCGTTCTTTCAAATCTTGCAGATAAAAATGTAAAAGAGGAACTGGTGGACTGCAAGGTGCTTGGATATGCACCTGCTTCAGGTATAGGTATTTATAATGTTTATGTTTATGAAAAATATAAAATAACTTACAGCAGTGGTACTCAGGAAACTTTGGAATATAACTGGAAATATACCGTTCACTCGTCACCTGATTGGACGTTGAGTGATATAGCAAAAGACACCACTCACAACGGTAATAATTAAGTAAATGAAAAAATCGGTTCAACTATCAGTTGGACTGATTTTTTTATTGTAAAAAAAGCAACTGCTTTTATCGCACCTTTCCTGATTTTTAATCAAACTTTGAGTATATTCTTCTATAAAAAAGAAATACTATCTATAACTTTTGCGAAAAATCAGGAGAATACCATGAAAATAACCAAAGTTGTTTCAATTATCATAATTGCTGCAGCAGTCATTACCTTTCCAGGTTTCCATGCTGTTGCAAAAATTAGTGTACCGGAAGCTATGGCAGCAGGTGTGGTTGATGTTGTAGTTGATCCCGGGCATGGCGGGATTGACAGCGGAACCTCATCAGGCAGTCTTGAGGAAAAGAATATAACACTGGATATATCAAACAAGCTGGAGAAATATCTGGAGGATGGCGGATATAATACTATTCTGACAAGAACCAGTGACACGTCATTGTATAAATTATCGACAATCAGTGGTACTGAAGAAAAAAGGGATCTGAACTCAAGAGTGAATATTATCAACGGCAGTAAGGCAAAATTGTTCATCAGCGTACATGTAAACAGCTTTACCAAATACCCTGACTATAACGGTTCTATAGTTTATTATAACGATAAAGTTAAAGGTTCCAGGGATCTGGCAGTGTGTATACAAAAATCACTTAATGCCCTGACTATTAACGGAAAACCGCGAATGGCGCACAACTCCCAGGTCGGGAACTTTTATATAACCAATAATACAAATATACCGGGAGTACTTGTCGAAACTGCGTTCATATCAAACAGCACCGAAAAAAACCTGCTTAAGACTGCCGCCTTCAGAACTTCTATAGCAAAAGCAATTGCCAAAGGTGTAAATAACTATAAAGCGGCACTTTCAGTTAAAAAGGGTTATCTGGCAGTATGCAGCAATACAGCGGCAGGCTCCATGACTTTTTCCTCGGAACAGCAGGCATTTGATTGGATAAAAAACAAAGCCGCAAATGGGATAGTTTATACCGATTCCCTGCCGCGGACAACATTAGGCGTAGTTTTGGAAGGCTACCATTTTGATTTCAGCGAAGATTACCTAATCGATGTAAATATTCCAACTAAAGCTTCTGATCCAAAGGTCAAAGCTATACAGAAACGGTTGGCTGCTATAGGCTACAATATGCCTGTAACTGGAATCGTAGGTACCATAACTCTGGGTAATATAAAGAAATTTCAGGTAAGAGAAGGGTTGACTGCCGATGGGATTATAGGCAAGCAGACATATCAAAGCCTGGCAGCTCAAAAATAAAGCAAGTGGGTAATATGAAAGAATGTGTAATAAAGCGGTCCCATATTTTAAAACAATTCAAATATGGACCGCTTTATAATTTAGAGTATTTAAGCCTATTTCTTTAAAATCAGAGCTTGAAACCGCTGATTACCTGATCCAATTTAATGGACAGCTCCCTTAAGCTCTCAACAGCTACCGAGAGGTTTGAAAAAGCGGAGTTCTGTTCTGTAGCTGTTGCAGATATCTCCTCTGTGACTGCTGCTGTCCCTTCCGATATTTCAGACATGTGCCTTACGGAATCAGTTATACTTGTTTTACCTTCATCCACTGTTTGAATACCGGATATGAGCATATCCAGCTGTTCTGTGATTCCCTTGATTGAATTGGAAATTGCTTCAAACGCATTTTTTGTATCGATAAATCTCTCGTTAACCTGGCTAATACAGTTTGTACTGTTGTCAATATTTTTCTTTGTATTGTCTATTTCTTTTAATATTTCACCGACTATCAAGCTTATGTCTTTTGTAGATACTGAGGTTTGTTCCGCAAGCTTTCTTATTTCTTCAGCAACTACGGCAAATCCTTTACCGTTTTCACCAGCCCTGGCGGCTTCTATTGCAGCATTCAGAGCAAGTAAATTTGTTTGTCCGGCTACAGAATTTATTGTGTCTACTATTTGGCTTATAGAGGCTGATTTCTCTGTAAGTATGCTTGCATTGTCTTCCATTTGGCTTGATATATCCATGCTGGTTTTGAATTTATCTTCAAGCTGTTCTATGATTTCTTTTCCCTGGCTATTCAATTTAACTGCATTATCGGAATATTCCTTTATTAAATTTGAATTATCCAGCATCTTTGTTATCTGGTCGTTAAAATTAAGAAGATTTTCAAAACCGGAATGGGCCAGGCTTGCGTGCTCTGTTGCTCCGCCTGCCAGACCTTCCATTGCCTTAGTTATTTCTGCAAAGGAGCTTGTGGATTTATTGGTTATTTCTTCAAGCTCTTTTGAAAAACCGTTTATCTGTTTGGAGCCCGAGACAATATCCGATACTATTCCTTTTAGCGAAAATGCCATTTTGTTTATATTCTGAGCCAGTTTGCCTATTTCGTCCCTGGACTTAATTTCAGACTTGACGTTTAGGTTACCTTTGGAAATCTGGTCCGACATATCCATAAGGCTGCGGAGCTGTCTTGAGGTGGGTTTGATATTGAAAAACCACAATACCACAATTGCTATTGCCAGTAAAGTAATTCCGATAATTAACATAATTATTAATAATTTCTGAACGCTTTTCATTTCATCATTGATTGAAAACATGATACCTGCAACATAATTGGGTTCAGTACTGCCATAAACAGAAAGAGGTGCTGTCATATCAACAACCGTTACATTATCCTCTGTTGAAACATCTGTTATTGTTTGATTGGTTTTAGCTGCATTAATGTCTTCGGGATCTGCTTTTTCATTAATAACATCAGGTTGATTGGAAGCAACTGCGCTTTGACTTTTAACGTCATATATTGTAAATTCAATTAATTCGGGTAATTTAGTTCTCATGGCGCTTATGCTGTCCTGAAGATCCTTTGCCTGCTTGTCGTCAGGTATATTCTTTCCCTGGTTCAGGGCTTCAAATGTTTTCAAGAGAGTAACTGCTCTATCTTCTCCTTGGGTAGCCATATCATTTTTACTTCTGGTATAAACAATAGTCATGCATAGGGATAAAACTACAGCAATTGATATTACATAAAACAAGATACTTTTCTTAGCTAAAGACATTTATACGTCTCCCCCTTTTTTATTATGTTGTCGAACGTGCAAAAAATTTCAGAAAACAAAAGACTTATTTATGATTTGAAACATTTATGTAAGGTTAACTAATAGCTATTTTATGCCAATTTTCGATTTATTTCAACGTTTTTTTTTAACAAAAAAAGCATTGAGAAAATGTTCAATGCTTTTACTGTAAGATTGAAACTTATACTATTTTGTACTCAAAATAACCGACAGGTGGGAATCAATTACGCCTGTTACCTTTGCCTGGTCATTTTTTATAAATACGATTATTTCCTTGTGTGGTTCTACTTTTTTTAATTGGTCTATTAACTCTTCTACTGTCATCTATAAGCTCTCCAATTACAATTATTTTTAATTTATATTATACGTTTCTATAATTTAACTTTCAATTTTTTTATGTTAATTTATTTTAAAATATATTATACCCAGTTTATTCTTTCAAAAAACATATTTACTTAATAAAATATGAGCGTTTACAGACTATGGTTTTTTAGTATAATTAAACTTGTTGGAGTAATGTTTAGGGCTTTATTACCCAGCAGGAGGGATTTCCATATGAAGGAATATTTTATGGGAGTAGATATAGGTACATCTTCGGTAAAAGCTGTCGTTTTTGATTTCGACGGGATTCAAAAGTCAATTGGCCAGATTGGCTATTCAGTAATTTCGTCAGCTAACGGGAAAATGGAAATTGATCCTGAACTGGTTTTCAATTCAATGCTAAAGGCAGTTAAAATTTGTATGGACGACCTGGGAATAAACAATCATGCTATTTCAGGGATAGGTTTCAGCAGTCAGATGCACAGTCTTATGGCAGTAGATGGGACAGGTGAACCATTAACCGGACTTGTTATCTGGGCAGATACACGAGCACGTGATGCTGCTGCGTTTATAGGCTGCGAATACGATACGGCTGATCTATATTACCGTACAGGCTGCAAGCCTGACCACCCATCCTATCCGCTCAGCAAAATACTCTGGTTGAAAAACAACTATCCCGGGATTTTTAATAAAGCATGTAAATTTATTACCATTAAGGAATATATAATTTTTAAACTGTTCGGTGTATACTGTGTAGACAGTACTACAGCATCCAGCCAGGGATATTACAACATACATGGGAACCGGTGGGATGAAGATATCCTTAACAGAGTACTTGGAATTGACAGCAGCAGACTTGGTGATGTTGTGGAATGCACCCATATACTTAAAGGCTTCAAGCCTGAATATGAAAGTATACTTGGACTTAACAGGGACATTCCCGTTGCAATAGGTTCGGGGGACGGCATATCGGCTAATGTCGGGTGTGGTTCATGTGATGAACATTCCTTGTCCTGTACCATCGGAACAAGTGGTGCCATTCGTATTATGACAGGAAAACCCATACTTGATTCCCAATCAAGAACATGGTGTTATTCTTTCTTAAAAGATAAATGGGTATTGGGCGGTGCAGTAAATAACGGCGGTATTGCTCTGAAATGGTTAGAGGAGCAGTTCGGTGAACAATTTAAAGCCGATGCTTCTAAAAGTAACAACAGTATCTATAAACTTTTTGATAAATACTCGGATGAAATAAAACCTGGAAGCGATGGCTTGATTTTTTTGCCCCAGCTTACGGGTGAAAGATGCCCTGACTGGAATTCGGGGGCCAAGGGATTGATGTTCGGATTAACGTATTCTCACGGAAGAAAGCATTTGGTAAAGGCTGCCATGGAGGGAGTCATGTACAGGATGTACTGGGTTTATGAAGTGATATCGGGTATGTGTGCTTCCATAAAAGAGATCAGGGCGAACGGAGGATATTCCGAATCCCAGGCATGGTTGAAAATTCAGGCTGATATTTTCGGAACAGAAATTCTCGTTTCGGGTGTCAGTGAAGCTTCAGCCCTGGGTGCGGCTTACTTGTCCATGGTTTCTTTGGGTGCGGCAGATTTCAATACATTGTTGAAGGGAATGGAACCAAGGATGGTGGTCTATCCTGACAGGAACAACCACGAAGTTTACACTAAAATGTACAGACAGGCTATGAAGCTGTATAATAACGTATATTCATGAATAAGGGAGCTTAAGCTATGCAAAAAAAACAAATAGGGATTATTGGGCTTTCGGTCATGGGCAGCAACCTTGCTTTGAACTTTGAAAGCAAAGGGTTTAGTGTTGCAGGCTATGACCTGTTCAAGGAAAAAGTGGAGCAAATGCAAAAAACAGCTGCCGGCAAAATATTTTGCACCGGTTCGTTAAAGGAATTTACCGATTCTCTTGAATCACCAAGAAAAATACTTATGATGGTGAAGGCCGGCAAGCCGGTTGATGATACAATAGAAAAGCTTATTCCGCTGCTTGAACAAGGGGACATAGTAATCGACGGAGGAAACTCATTCTTTGAAGATACAATAGAAAGATGCAAAAAGCTGGAGAAACATGGTATAAGATTCATAGGCACAGGTGTTTCCGGAGGTGAGGAGGGTGCTTTGAAAGGACCTTCCATAATGCCAGGGGGAACCAGGGAAGCATATGAACTGGTGGAACCAATGCTGAAAGCAGCTGCAGCCAAAGTAAACGGGGAATCCTGCTGTACCTACATAGGGCCTGACGGAGCAGGACACTACGTTAAAATGGTCCATAATGGAATTGAATATGCCGATATGCAGCTGATTTGCGAGGCCTACTGGCTTCTTTCAAAAGCTGCAGGGTTTTCTGCGCCGGAACTGCACAACACTTTTACAGAATGGAACAAAGGTGAACTGGACAGTTATCTGATAGGTATTACCTCTGAAATTTTCACCAGGGTAGATGAGTCTACCGGTAAGCCTGTCATTGATATAATATTGGATAAAGCAGGGCAAAAGGGTACTGGCAAATGGACTGCACAGAATGCGCTTGACTTGGGGGCTGCAGTTCCGACCATCGCCGAGGCTGTCTTTGTACGCTACATCTCGGCTGCAAAAGCTGAAAGGGTTGAAGCAGCACAATTCTTGAAAGGCCCTGAAAGCTCCAACCTGGAAGGTGACCGGAATGAATTTGCGGAAGATGTAAGAAAGGCATTGTATGCTGCCAAGCTGTGTTCGTATGCGCAGGGCTTTGCACTTATGAGGTCAGCTTCCCTGGAGTACGGCTGGAATCTTGATTATGGGAAAATAGCTTCTATTTTCAGGGGCGGCTGTATAATACGGGCACGCTTCCTAAACAGGATAACCGAAGCCTTTGAAATAAATCCTGGGTTGTCTAATTTGATGATGGATCCATATTTCAAAAATATACTGATAGATTACCAGTCTTCATGGAGAAAGGTAGTTTCCTGTGCAGTACTAAAAGGCATACCCGTACCTGCCCTAATGAGCTCGCTTTCATATTTCGACAGTTACAGAAGTGCAGGCCTGCCCGCCAATCTGCTGCAGGCTCAGAGGGACTATTTCGGGGCGCATACCTTTGAACGTAAAGACAGGGATGGAATATTCCATTATGACTGGCTAAAGGGATAATTGATATTTTGAATTGGGACTCAGTGCGGGTCCCTTTTTATATGTTCAAGTACCCTTTAAAATACTTTTCTTAGGGCACACTATTACAATATGATAACTTATGTCAAAAGAACAGTCGATATTTAATTGAGCTTTTAGGGTACTTTCTTGGTACTGAAATTTAAAGGAGGTATTTTTATGCAAAAAGTAAAAATCAACAATTATCCCATGGTAAATCCGGCGCCTGTAGTGATAGCGGGAGCAGAGGTTGACGGCAAGCCCAATTATGCTACCATTGGCGCTTTCGGGGTAGTTTGTCTGGCTCCGGTATTTTATATATCCTTGAAAGAAACCCATTTTACAACACAGGGTATAAGAGAAAACGGTTATTTCAGTGTCAATATACCGACTGCCGATATGGTTCGGATAACCGATTACTGTGGGATGGTATCGGGAAAGACCACCGATAAGGCAAATCTGTTCAATTCGTTTTATGATGATGCAGGAAAAGCTCCGATGATCAGTGAGGCACCGATGAACTTCCTGTGCAAAGTGATACAGACAGTTCCTATAAGCGGGTTTGAAGTCTTTTTCGGAGAGATTGTGTTGACTTATATAGATGATAATTGTCTGACCGATGGCAGGCCTGACCCGGCAAAAATAAACCCGATGGTATTGGTAGGGCCGAATTATTTTAATATTGGGCAATTGATTGGAAACGCGTTCAAGGAAGGGGTTAAATTTAAACAAGTATAATTATCATCAAAAATACAATTGTTACAGCTATGTAATAATCGAATATATTCAAGATGTTCACCATCTTAAATTTCGACATCTATTATTATTTGCCGACATGTCTATTAAATACTATTTAAAAATTTGTTAAAAATTTGAAAATTTGTATGGCAATTTGTAAATTTATGTGATAAAATAGGTTTTGTAAATTACAATAAATTACAATAAAGTAGAAAATAGTACAGAATAAAACTAATATACTCGATGGGACAGGTCAGATGGTATTCTGAGAATTTTCGTTTTTCATAATATAGATAAAGGAAATAGTATGAGACTACAGATAATATCCAAAACATATAGAGTATGGTTAAAAAGGGATGGATTAAAAGAATGCCATTTAATACAAGCTCCTACAGGGAATATTGCTAAAGCTATTGTAAAAGAACAAATTCCAAACTGTAATATAACATATGTAATTTTAGTAAATAAATAATATTATAATGATTTTGATTGAATATAGTGGTGGTTTATACATTTTCACAGAATATTTAAATATGTAAAATGCCTAATTATTGGTATGATTTGAATTGTTGAATTTCAAAACATCTATTTCATCATCCCCAATGCAGATTTTTGACTTCTTAAAATATTTATTTTCTATTAGTTTTTTTACAACAAAAGTTAAACTATACTTTGCACGTGTTACGCCGACATAGTATCTATCAGGTGCTTTAAGCTTTTTTGAAGGATCTATTAAAAAGTCTGTTAATGGACCATTAGGAAATATTAAAACTCGATCTAAGGTCATCCCTTTACTAACACCGAAATTTAAAGAAGGATAATTTAGAGTTGAAGTTTTTATATCGTATTTTAATATTGTTGGGCTATAGAATTGAATGTATTTAGGAGCATTATCCTCTGTTATTTGAAAAACGCCTATAGCTTGTTCGTTGCATTCTACTATACTAATAACTGGATCTTCTAAATAAAATAAGTTTATAAATTGAGCTATATCTGATATAAATCTCCTTGAAGTATTATTTTTAATAATATTCAATCGATGAGATTCTTTTATTGTTTCCAAATACTTAAAAACATACATACCCCCTTTCGTTTTATTTGATTTTGGATTATGTGTTTTTAATGTTGCTTGTTTGTAGTCTCCAACACAATATATCTTTATTGATGATAGAAATAGTAGCTCTAATAAATCAATATCATAGCCAACCAAATCTTGCAGTTCGTCTATATAAATACATGAATAGGTTTCCTCTAGTCTTTTTATTACAGCACCTGCTGATAGTTTATTAAGTAATACTGCAAATTCAGATGCATGGTTAGCTTTAACATCATAATTACAATTTAAAAAGTATTCTTTTGAATTCTTATGTGAATAATCAATTCCGTACAATTGTGAAAAATCACAAGACCTTACCTGACATATTTTCCCTAAAAAGCTTCGCTGATATGGTTTTATAAGTTCTCTCAATAAAAACTGAAACCATGTATATATTATAATGTTCTTTCCAAGTACTCCTTGATTTTGCTGAGCATATTCTTTTTTAATAGAATATATACCTTTGTGTGTATATGAAATCATTAACATTTTTTTTGAAGAATTATCACAACAAATTGAATCGTGACACATTCTCCATGTCTTGCCAGAGCCAGCACATGCTAGTTCCACTATATTATTTGATTGCATCATTAATATAATCAGGGAATTCTATTGATTCATCTGAATCAAATACCCGTAACCCCCATTCCGCTTTGTTATTTGTCATAAAATCGATAAGTTCTTCACATGTTTTATTCATCATTGAACCTTTCCTGGATATGACTCTTTTCAATTTTTCAATCAAATCATTATTTTTAGAGTTTGATGCTATAATACTTGGCTCAATTGTATTAAGAGCTTCATTTTTTTCATAATATATTTTAATTAAATCGCCATATCCATTTAGATATTTTTTGTATTTATCAATAATGTTGTGTTGAATATCTCCATCATTATCTGTAACAATACTTAAATTTTTTTTAACCAATAATGCTAACTCACAATATCTTTTAAATGCCAAAGAATCAACAGTCATAACATCTATCCCATTTTCAATTGGTAGCTTATTAAATTTATCCTTATATGCTCTCTGAATTATTAACTCATCAGTAGGGCCCTCAACTAAGATGACTTTATCCGCCAATAAAAATCTTACTGTATTATATCCTGGTAATTTCATGAAAAAATCCATTGTATCTTGATCTACATTTGTTAGTTGACTAGTTTTACCTTTATGCAATAGTATAATATTTTTTAAACCCAACCTATTGGCAACATAGCTGCTGTGTGTTGATATAAAAACTTGTTTAGTATCATCATGAATTATATTGGAAATTAATTTTGACATGTTCCCGAAAGCTAGATTGTTTTCAGGCTCCTCAAAAAGGATTACATTAGATTTTTCTGAATTTTGTTTGAAGACAAGTTCCATTTTTATTAGATTCTGTGTGCCAAACCCCATATTTTCGAAAGGTATATTTTCAACATCAATGGATACTTCATTCATCCAAGCGTCTAATACATCTTCTCTCATACCAAACTTTATTTTTCTATTATTGAGTCTTTCATCCTTTTCAATTCGCTCATTTAAATGCTTTACATTTTCATTATTATTAAATTCATTTTTCATATTCCTATAAGCTCTTGCAAGATTAACCTTTTCATCACTAGCCAAATTACTAGCTATTCTTGTGTTTATAAATTTGTTTACTGCACTACTATAATCTTTTTGAGTAGTATCAATAATAGTAACCCTTACTGGAAAAGATCTAAACACAATAGGATTATCCCCAAAGTCCTTCCAACTTACCTTGTAGAACTCTATTGGAATATCATATATATCTCTTGTCTTAATCATATCTCTAAATACTTTTTCATACTCAGGATTAAATTCTACAGTCATATGTATTCCAGGACAGTTTTCACCTAATTCGTTATTTGTTCCTTTGTATTCTGAATTATTGCCATCATCAGTAAAATATGCTTCCAGAATAATAGATGGCAATTCTTGAATTTTAATATCTGGCTGCACTAACTGTAATCTAAATGCAGAACGAATATCATAATTAAAGTAAGATGCCTTTAACTGTCGTTCAAATGAATAATTATCAATTTTTCCGCTAATAAGAATTTGAAGGATTTCAAGTAATGTACTTTTACCTGAATCATTGTTTCCAACAAATATATTAAATCCTTCATTTAAATTGATAATCTCATCTTTAAACATTTTGTAATTGTGAATTAAGATTTTCTTTATTTTCATATTATTTCAACCTCACTTAATATAGTAACCTTACTCCACCTTTAAATTTTGCTTTGGCTTAATTATTTAAATCTATTTTCTTAATTAATTTAGTTTAATGGGAATATAAATTTTTAAATATATTAAAATGAAAATTTTGATTGAAGGTCTAGAGAATAAATTGGCAAACCACTTTTATAAATAATTAAATATAGTTGATTTATTGTATTCAAAACTGCGTGCAATGCATTTTCAACTTGCACAATAGTTAATAATATATTACTTTTAGGATGGACCAATTTGTTTCTTAAATCAATACTCTTCTTAAGCTCCGCATACCAAGTATCAGAAGGTCCTACTATTTTACCTGAATATTTATAATATAAAAACTCAATTCGATCACTAATTCTATATATTTTTAATTTTTGGCTAACTCCAAACTTTCCTTTTTCAAAGCATACATCTTTTTCAGATAGTAAAGCCCTTTCATATACATTGTAAATATCAATATCTGGAGAATTTATGAGTTCCTCAGATATAGAATTTATATGTGCCTCTAATGCGCTCATTGATATCAACAAACTTGCGTGTAAAAATGCCTCTTGCGCGATATTATCTTTTTCTAACTTTGCTTTTTCCAGAAATCTTTTTGATTCTTCAAAAAGCTTAATAGAAAATTCATCAAAATCTTGCATATTACACCTTCTTTTCTGCTTCTTGTGCTTCAAGCATTGCTTGTTTTGCATAATAGCGTGCAATAGCTGCCTCTGCCAATGCTTTTGTTATTCCTTCTCCCTTTTCTGCTTGAAAATAGAATAACTCTGCAAGCCGTCCTCTTTCTTTTACATCTGTTCGTGAGCCTAAGCCTCGATAATTTTCCGGATCTGTTTTATGTCTGACTTTTGCTAAAACCTTAGCATTTAAAGGATCACATTTCTTCTGGTCTGCTAAATTATAATGCCGTTGCAATCGAGTTCTATTATTCTGTAATACTCCTGATAAATAAGCCCAAGCCGCTAAAATTGCATAATTCAATGCTTTATCAGCAAAATCTCCATTAGCTAATTTTCCATTCTCCCTAGTATAATAATCATATTGCTTCTTAATAAGAATTGAAAATTGGCGACCTGCTTCAGCTAAATCTTTATCTTGCCACATAGTTGATTTTTTCTTTTTTAGTTCTTCCCAGTCATCATCTACGCCTCCGGTTTTGGCAATGATTGGGACTGTTTTCTTTTTTGAAAAAGTATCACTTTTAATTTCTTTGCCTTCATAATAGTTTAGGATGAATGTTCTTGCAGCACGGACAGTAATCCTTCCGCCTTTCTGTTTTCTATCAGCAAAATCCTCGCCTTCATTAAGTAATCCGATATTCTGACACCACTGCCTAAGTTCTGGCCCTTTTACTGTTTCCATCATTCTATCCAATAAATCAGGAGATACAACTATATTGGTATTTGAGATTAGCTGAACATCTAGTCTTTGGTCTGTATTCAACAAAAAATAAACTTTTACTTCATGAAGCTGATCAATACCTTTTTTCAACGCTTCTAAAATGGCTATAAATCGATGCTGACCTCCAATTATCTTTAAAGGTTTTTCTATATTAAAAGTATCATTATATTCAGCTACAATATTACTAAAGCTTCTCTTTTTAACAGCATCATCTTTCATTTGAAGAAAAGCATTACTATCTTCTACAATGTCTCTATTAGCTCTATATTCAGGTTGATTATCTGGGTCTAATGGGTTGTCAATTGTACCTAAAGATACTATCTTAGATCCTTTTATATGACATTCACAATATAGTGCTTTAGAAAAGCAGTCTTCTAAAATATAAATTTTATCTTCTATTGGGTTAAATAATTTATAAAACTGTGTAATTGTATTATTAAGCTTATCCTTTATGGTAACGTTTCTACTGGCAACATAACTTATTTCCATGATACATATCTCCCCTATATTTTTTGTTTTTGTAAGTTGATTTTTGCAAGAACCTAAACTTGACAATATATATATAAATATAAGATATCTTACCATCAAAGATATTATCTAAAAGCTTAGCTATAATCATTTCTGTATTTCACATTGGAATATTCGACATATATTTAAGTAATCCTTCAAATTCTTCTAATGTTTGTAAATTTAATAAAACATTTAGAACTGTAAAAGATCATCAATATTTTTTAATGCTATTTGTTTTACTTCAAGTAGTCCATATTTTATTATAATTTAAGTAAATGCTATATTTAATTATGCTACGCTGTGTGCGGTATGACCGTAAAATACTTTTCACATTTAGCTAAAATATGGAACCTTTAAAGATCCTTATAAGTCTTAATTTTCAGGTGCATAAATAAGGAAGAAGGCAGAAATGTGAAGAAAGCTTCTTTTTTAATTATGATTTTGATGTTGACGCTAAACTATGGATGCAGTGCGACCAAACCGGTAAATACTACATCTCAAATAAATACTACCGTACCAGGAATTAATAATCGAGATACCATAAATAAGACTGTTGAATTGGAGAGGTCTACTGAGAGTAAAGGACCTCTTTTTGAACAGCTCAAATATTCCCTTTATATTATTGATAATAAAAGCCCTAATTACGATAGAGAAGAATTTTTCAAATTCGTCATGAACAAGTTTAAGGATTTCCTGGAGACCGAACAAGCTTATAAAATGATGGACGATGATTTTAAAAAATTATCGGGGAGAATACATGTATTTCAATTAGAAAAGGTTAAAGTAATTACTTATGAAGGAAACATGCTACTTTTCGGTGAAATTGGAGCTCCGACCTATGCATTCTTTCAGCAAAAAATTGAAGGTAAAATAATAGCAAATCTTTTTTATAACAACAATCACAGAAATATTTCTTCTGCCATACAGCCAAGCAACGATAAGAACTTTATAGTCTTAACAGGCAGGGATAAAAATGCAAAACCCTGGAGAGCATTTATTGATGCATTTAATATTGCAGACGGTATAGTAAATAAGGCCGCTATAATAGATGATTATCAGGATAACTTATGGAATATGGATTCAAAGGATAATACTATATTTTTGACTGATTCTGCTGCAGAAACATATATTAACAAGGTTCCAGGTCAAACGATTGTTTTGGAAGCAGGTGACTTGAAGCTAAATTTATATTTTGATAGTAAATTACAGAAATATATTACCGCAAAAAATTCAGCAAATGAATCAACTGGTATAAGCAAAGATAAATCAGAGTATATAATAGAAGATTTAAAAGGTGATATCAACACGTATATTGATGAAAGATTTAAGTTCAAAGTTGATTTCCCAGCAAAATGGGACTATCTGATTTCCGACTCTTGGGGCTCAACTCTTGATAAAAAAGTCAACTATGATGAAGCCCTCAAAGAAGTTAATGGGAGGTTTGATCCTACTGGAGGCATTGTTTTTTATATCGAAGGCAATAAGGAAGAAACAGTTACTGTTTTAGGCGAAGATGGGCATGGAATTCCTGAAGAACCAGGTTCTACATTAGAAAAATTTGAAACAAAGAGTGGTTTAGAAGGAACTTTGTCCAGCTCGAATCTTTATGGGAAAAAGGTAATATATTTAATGATTACTGATGACAGACTTAAGTCTTATTTAGTTGCTCAGGTTAATGTAAGTGTGGATTGTTTCGATCGGAATCAAAAGGAAATATTCGGAATATTAAGGAGCATCAGATTATCGAACAAGTAGCAATTTGCGAACAATTGAAAACCAATGTTTCCATTACGCAGAGAGGTCGGACTACTTACCTTTTCTCCAATTCCTTTTTCTCCATGTTAATAAAGGCGCCTATCATTGTCCTGTAAATGGCTTCGACAATGCCAGGCTCCACATCAGCTTCCTCAGCCAGCTTTTTGACTTTTTCAATTACCGCTTCCACTCTCTTTGGAGCTTTTACATCCTCCGTATCCTTCTTGAATCCTGCTGCCTGTTTCACAAAAAGGCTCCTTTGAGCAATAAGTTGTACTATCTGCTTATCTATTTTATCTATATTTTCCCGTACCTCATCAAGGCTGCTGCATATAACCATAAAATTCTCCTATGAGTTTAATAATTATATAATATATTAACACAATGACTATAAATTCCAAAGATAGGGGCAGTTATAAATTTTTATAACTGCCCCAAAATGTAGCTGCTATTTAAATCTTTTTAACGGGTTTCAATACCAGATACCCCTCATCTGCCCTGTCATCCTCGTATACAGGATTGCTTGCATCATTCCATTCCATGTTGAAATCCTTCGGATTCCAGAGTTCGCTTTTATTCCATACGGCTTCTGTAACCTCTTCGTGCTCGCTTTCTTCATACGGGGGATGGCAAAACTTAACGTATTGACATTCGGGGGTATCTATACATTCGAATCCGTCGGGTATCGGACCTTTGTAATCTGCCGGCATTTCTACACCCCAAACATACCTTGTCCTGCCGTTTTCGTTAAGCCATGCGGCTATTACTCCTCCAAGCGTTCCCTTTATACTTTCCATCAGTCCCCAAATTTCATGAGCGCCTTCGGTATCACAGAGCTCGTGATAGTTTGTGGCACCATTCTTATACCAAACCAGCATTCTGCGGGCCGGTTTGGTGATAAATGTAACTTTTACATCCTTCATATATTTTTCCTGCATAGTAAAATCATCTCCTATCTTGTTATGCTGGTGGTCAGTGTTGACATAGCGTCTGATAAACAAAGGAATGGGCTTTTGAAGCCGTCTGTATGCAGCAGGGGTTATATCGAATACATCAATGAAGGAACGGGTGAAGGCTTCCTGTGAATTATAGCCATACTCAAGGGCGATGTCTAGAATACGCTTCTGAGTATCCCTGATTTGCAAAGCAGCGGAAGAGATTCTTCTCATCCTTATATAATCTTTCATGCAAATGCCTGCCTGCGCATGGAAGGCTTTTGAACAATAAAACTGTGAGTATCCTATATTCATTGACACTTCCGAAAGAGTCAAATCTTCTTTCAGATTGTTTTCAATATAATCTATCATTTTCTGCACACATTCTTTCCAATCCAATTGTTTCACCACCTTTAACCACAGTATATAAAAAGATAAGAATGAATTTTTGATTTTGCTTGCAAAGTTTTGTAACAATTATCAGAATCATAAAAAATTATATCATATTGAGCCATAAACCTGCATTTGGCTTAAAGCTCTGTAACATTTATATTTCGGGTATCCCGGGGCATAATATTTCTGATGCCGGGTACTAGATGATATAAAGGAGAACAGATGTGTCTTATGCAAAAATAAACGGATTTGATATGTATTATGAAGTTATGGGAGATGGTGAACCTGTAGTTTTTGTTCATGGTGTAGGGGTGACTTCCCGTATGTGGGAGTTTCAAAAAAAGGCTTTTTCAAAAGAATTCAAGATGATAATCTTTGATCTGCGCGGAAGCGGAAAAAGCAGTAAGACTCCTGAAGTTTATCATACTGCTGAACTACTTTGTGAGGATTTGAAAGGTTTACTGGATTTTTTGAATATTAAAATTGTCAATATTGTAGGACTGTCCCTCGGGGCGGCAATCGCTATGAAATTTGCCGTTGAATACCCTGATAGTGTAAAATCTCTTGTTATTTCGGGCGCGTTTATAGATTTCAAACGAATTTTGAGCTTTACCAGCAGGCACTTTTGCGGAATAATCGGAAAACTGCTGATGACCAGGGTTTTTGGAGAAATGGCCACCCGGATAATGCTTCCCAGTGTATCAAGAAAAGGACTGCTTTACTATCATAAGAATATAATAAATATTGATAGAGATGAAGTTATAAAATATGAGCAGATATTAAAATCCTACAGCATCACCCCGGCCTTAAGCAAAATCAAAGCAAAGACTCTCCTGGTTTACGGTTCCCGTGAACTGCCTTTTCATAAATACGGCAGGGCTATTCACAAATACGTAAAGGACTCGGTTATGATGATTATTCCGGGTGTGGGACATGGCTGGAATGGAGAGCGGCCTGAACTCTTCAATAAAATTGTTATTGATTTTATAAAATCTGCCCAGTCAAATTTGTGTTGAAGGGATATATATACTAGGATATAATTTGGGTAATATATAAATTATTTTGGGAAAGGGGTTGATAAATGTGTCGGAACAAGTCCTGCCTAAAGCCTGGGAAAGTCTTTTGAACTCTGCCAGCTTTCTCCCGGTAATAGTTAAAACCATTGAGAGGTTTTTTGATGTGAATTGGTCTATGGAGCCAAACAGGCATCAGTTTTATGAAATGGTTTATATGAAAAGAGGTACCGGAATTTTTGAGGTTGCAGGTCATCCTGTTCCTATCGGTCCTAATGATATTTTGATCATAAAACCCGAACAACCCCATAAGGTTATAGTAAAATCAGAATCGGGCTGTGATTTTATTGTACTTAACTTCAAATTCAGCAATCAGGTAAATGCCGAGTACTCGGAAGCTTCTCTGGAGGACTTCCTTAATTTCGTAAGCGGTAAGGAATCCGGTCCGTATATAGCTCTGAAAGTCAGTCAGAAAAATGAAATCATTACTCTTCTCAACAGGCTGCTTAAGGAAAGAGACAGTGTTGAAATAGGCAGTGATTTTATGAATTACCTTTTGGTAATGGAGCTTTTTGTACTTATTTCAAGGGCTTTAAAGATGGAATGGGAGAACAGCATCAAGACAAAGAGCCCAAAACTAAAGGAACTTATGCAGGTTTCGGTCAATTACATAAATAACAATTTCGAACGTGATATTTCACTTAATGATATTGCCAGGTTTGTTTTTTTAAGCCCCAGTTATTTTACGCGCGCATTCAAGGAGGAAACAGGCATAAGCCCTATAAACTACCTTCTTAAGGTACGTGTCAACAGAGCAAAAGAACTTCTCACAGATACTGAAATGAAAATAAGCGACATCGCCTTAAACGTAGGTTTTTCAAATCAGCAGAGATTTAACGAGATTTTCAAGAAACATACAAGATTTGCGCCATTGCAGTACAGAAAACAGTATATGAAGTAGCTTAATATTCTTCAAATACCCCCCCCTCTTTTGTCAAGAAACATTAATATTGCCCGATGCATGTGGGTAAATAACAGGAAGAAGACATCATGGCTTCAGTATATAATTGCATTCATAGGATAGGATAAAGATGTAATTATATAGCAAAAAATAATTCCTTAATTCGTCCGTAAATAAATTTGACTATATGGAAATATGGAGGTGTTTTTACCATGGGCATGACAATGACGCAAAAAATTCTGGCAGATCACGCCGGTCTGGATCAGGTAGTTCCGGGACAGCTTATTAAAGCAAAGCTTGATATGGTTCTTGGCAATGACATAACTGCTCCTGTAGCTGTAAAGGAGTTTAGAAAAATAGGCATAAATAATGTATTTGATATAAATAAGATTGCAATTGTACCGGATCATTTTACACCCAACAAGGATATAAAATCTGCCGAGCAGGCCAAGCTGATAAAGGAATTTGCACGTGAAATGGGTATTGTCAATTATTTTGAAGTTGGCCGAGTGGGAGTAGAACATGCGCTGCTTCCTGAAAAAGGGCTGGTTGTTCCGGGGGATGTAGTTATAGGAGCTGATTCACATACCTGTACTTACGGCGCACTTGGAGCTTTTTCAACCGGAATCGGCAGTACCGATATGGCTGCAGGTATGGCGACCGGAGAGGCTTGGTTCAAGATACCGGAGGCCATCAAATTTGTACTCAGGGGCAAACCGGGCAAATGGGTAAGCGGTAAGGATGTAATTCTGCATATTATCGGGCTTATAGGTGTTGACGGAGCTTTGTACAAATCAATGGAATTTGTGGGCGACGGCTTGCATAACCTTTCAATGGACGATAGATTTTCAATGGCAAACATGGCTATCGAAGCAGGTGCAAAAAACGGTATTTTTGAAGTGGATGACAAGACCCTTGAATATGTAAGGGAACATTCGACCAAGGAATATAAAGTCTATAAGGCAGACAGCGATGCGGTTTATGTAAAAACTTATGAAATAGACCTGAGTGAACTCAAGCCTACAGTTGCATTCCCGCATTTGCCTGAGAATACCAGGACAATTGATAAAGTGGGTAATGTAAAAATAGATCAGGTTATAATAGGTTCGTGCACAAACGGACGTATAGAGGATATGAGGGTAGCGGCTGAAATCCTTAAGGGCAGAAAGGTTCACGAGGATGTTAGATGCATAGTTATTCCGGCTACTCAGAAAATTTGGAAGCAATCAATGGAAGAAGGCTTGTTCGATATATTTGTAGATGCAGGAGCGGCAGTAAGCACACCTACTTGTGGCCCATGCCTCGGAGGGCATATGGGAATTCTGGCAAAAGGTGAGAGGGCTGTAGCAACTACCAACAGAAACTTTGTAGGACGTATGGGAGATCCCGAAAGCGAAGTTTATCTTGCGAGTCCTGCTATTGCTGCAGCGTCGGCAGTAGCTGGAAGAATTGCATCTCCTGAGGAAATATAATTCAAGTTGACGGTTGACAATTGATAGAGGACAGTAAAAAGCAAGGAAAAAAATGTTTATGGAGGATGATGGTATGAAAGCACAGGGTAAAGCCATCAAATATGGAGACAACGTTGATACCGACGTAATTATACCTGCAAGGTATCTTAATACATCTGATCCTGCCGAGCTTGCAAGCCATTGCATGGAGGATCTTGACAAGGAATTTCTTAAAAAGGTTGATAAGGGAGATATAATGGTAGGCGGCAAGAATTTTGGCTGCGGTTCCTCAAGGGAGCATGCGCCTATTGCCATAAAAGCGTCAGGTATTTCCTGTGTTATAGCCGAAACCTTTGCAAGGATTTTTTTCAGAAATTCAATAAATATCGGGCTGCCTATTATTGAATGTCTGGAAGCATCAAAGGATATCTCGGACGGGGATAATGTGGAGATTGATTTTGAAACAGGGATCATAATCAACAAGACAAAAGGCAAGACCTATACTGGAGTTCCGTTTCCGCAGTTCATGCAGGAAATCATTTCAGCAGACGGGCTTATAAGCTATATAAAAAAGCAGTTCTAGGAGGTTGCCATGACATATAAAATTGCTGTGCTGCCAGGGGATGGAATAGGTCCCGAGGTTATTGAACAAACGGTTGATGTGTTAAAAATCATCAGCAATAAATATGACAAGGAATTTATATTCAAATATGCTCTTATGGGTGGTTGCGCCATAGATAAGTACGGCGAACCTCTACCCGGAGAGACTGTTGATATTTGTAAAAGCTGTGACGCAGTTCTTCTGGGTGCCGTAGGGGGTCCCAAATGGGACAGCCTGCCGGGCAATAAAAGGCCTGAAGCAGGGCTGCTTGGAATACGTGCAAGCCTGGGCCTTTTTGCAAATTTACGTCCGGCTGTTATATATAATGCCCTTAAAGGTGCTTCACCGCTTAGGGAGGACATAGTAAAACATGGTATTGATATAATAGTTGTCAGGGAATTGACAGGCGGAATCTACTTCGGCGACAGGGGAAGAACTGTTGAAAGCGGGGTTAACGCAGCATATGATACTGAAAAGTATAATGTGAACGAGGTTGAAAGAATAGCAAGAGTAGCTTTTGATGCTGCTTTGAAGAGAAACAGGAAGGTTACGTCGGTAGACAAGGCTAATGTACTTGAAAGCTCTCGTCTCTGGAGGGAAACTGTTATAAAGGTTTCGGAGGAATATCCCCAGGTTGAGCTTAACCACATGTATGTTGATAATGCTGCAATGCAGCTTATACGCAGGCCTCAGCAGTTTGACGTAATTTTAACCTCCAATATGTTCGGAGATATTCTTTCAGACGAATCCTCCATGATTACGGGCTCAATTGGAATGTTACCTTCTGCAAGCCTGGGAACCGGCACTCTTGGGTTGTATGAGCCAATTCATGGCTCTGCACCGGATATAGCAGGCCAAAACAAAGCTAATCCAATAGCTACAATTTTATCGGCTGCAATGCTTCTAAGGTATTCCTTCGGGATGGAGAATGCTGCCCGGGATATTGAAAATGCTGTTGTGAAGGTACTGGACAAAGGATACCGCACAGGTGATATCGCAGCAGATGCAGGTAGCTCAGTTGGAACTGTTGAAATGGGCAGTTTGATTAAAAAGGAACTTAAAATGGCATAAAGAATTATTACTAAAAAATAATATATGTACTTATAAAATACCGGCTGGAACCTGGCTGGTATTTTTCATATGTAAAATTTTGTTGAATTAAATAGAAGTTATTATATAATTGAAGTATAATTCAACTTCCTCATCTCATTATTACGCTTCAGCCGCACATTTGAAATATCGAACGCTTCAACGATATTTCAAATTTATTTGATGTTTATCCTCTGAGAGCGGCTGCTTAATTCGAATTGGGAAAGATGAATATATGACCAAGGGGGTGGGGCAGATGCGTTTTAACATTATCTGTGTCGATGAATTCGGAATAACCAGAATTGAATTGGCAGGTATTCTAAAAAATCTCAATATAAATTTTATTAATGTAAAAGACGAAACTGATGCCGAAAACGTGCTTGAAAGCATGAAAACACCTGTTAATGCCATAATATGGACAATAAATTCTGTCGATATGAAAGATTTTGAATCAATAAAGAGACTCAAGGAGCTGGACTCATTTAAAAATATTCCTGTAATAATAATTTCCAAATTTACTGATAAAAAATACGTAATAAGGGCTATTGAAGCCGGGGCTGTTGAATATATTGCGAAGCCTTATGATGAGGCTGCAGTCCTTAGAAAAATTTGCAAAGCCATTGGCGTCGCTTATGATAAGGCATTGGACAAGTCCTTGGATGACGACATAGTAACATACAGTTTTTCGGAAATGTTTAACAAGGAAATCAAAGCTGCCTCAAGAGGAAAATACCCCATGACAATAATGCTGGCATCAGTAGTGCCAAATAAAGCCGAGGCCGAAAATAAAAAGGAAATTGAAGATATAGCTCTTCTTGTTTTAAGAATATTAAAGACAAGATTAAGGGAAACAGATATCGCTTTTCAGTATGGCAGCAATAATATGGTTCTGTTGTTGCCTTTCGCAGGCAGGGATGATGTAGACGGTATTAAGAAAAAGATATTTAAGATGTTTAGTGATCATACTGCAATTAAGCAGAAAAACCTGGGGTATGCGTTGAAAATATCTTCAGTTACTTTTCCTGATGACGGAAAGGTTAAGGACAAGCTTCTGGAAAAATTGGAACTGGCTCTGGATAGCCAGGTCGCAGCTAAAGATAGTCAAATTACCGGTATAAATCCCTGAAAAATAAAAGGCCAGGTGAATCACCTGGCTTAAAATTTATACTCTTATATTCTTGTATATTTTCCTATAAGCTTTCCAACTATAACAACTTCGTTTTTACCGAATTCTTCTCTGCCCAATAAATTGCTTTGAGCTTTGAGGATTACCGAATCTTTAATAGGGCTGTTATGATAAGTTCTCATCAGTGAATGACTTTCAAAAAGAACCAATACTATATCCCCGTCTTCCAATATGAAATTCCTCTTAAACACCAGCATATCATCGTAAGTAATACCAATATCCTTCAAACTGTTGTCAGGGCATTGAATCATAAAGCAATCATCGTCGGAATCCAAAAAATCTGCTGGAAACGGCTGATATTTTACCACATTGTATACGTCGAGAATATTGCTGATATTACGTTTACTTATTCTTTTGATTTCAGGTATATATACGGGGTCCGGATAATTTGAATTGTCCTGTACAAGTTTTATAGAACGGGCCATTCCTACTTCTCTTTTTATTACGCCCTTCTGTTCGAGCCTGTTTAAAATACCCTGTACTGCACCTGGAGTTTTTTCTCCGATCATTTCTCCTATTTCACGGACTGTTGGGGGGATACCTTTTGATTTAATGAAAGATTCGATTGAAGCATACACCTTTTTTTGCTTGGCTGTTAGTGAATTAAAATCTACAGACATTTTTACCATCCTTTGTAAGATTTGTTGTATGGTTGCTTCTATGTACTTTACATAAACACTAGTTTATAGTTTATATAATATAATGTGCTTTGTCAAATCAGATTATAGCAGAAGTACTAAAGTGTACATAAGTTTATGTACAAATGTATACATAAATTCGAAAAAGTTTGTTTCAATGAAATATTAAAAGTAATCTTAAAATATTCAGTTTATTTATCCAAAATTACTGTTATATAGACATATCAACCAATTTCCAATAAATAAAGTGGGTTAACAAAATTTAGTACAATCGCTTGAATAATTTGATACCATTTTGTAAAAAATAGGTTGAAAAATATTAATGCAGACATGGAGGAATAATGTTCAAGCTTTTAAAGGGAGGCCACTGTTATACTCCAGGCGATATCGGCATAAAGGATGTTGCTGTGGTATATGGTCACATATACCGGGTAGATGAGAATATATCCCGAAACATTTTACCTGACATGGAAGTCTTGGACTGTTCAGGTAAAATAATATGCCCGGCTTTTATAGATCAGCATGTACATATAACAGGAGGCGGGGGAGAAGAAGGCCCTGTAAGCAGAATACCTGAAATTTCCCTCGGTGAAATCCTATCCTCAGGTGTGGCTACAGTAGTGGGAGTATTGGGAGTTGATGGAATAACAAGATCAGTGGAAAGCCTTCTTGCAAAAGCAAGGGGACTTGAGGCGGAGGGCCTGAACACCTATATATATACAGGAAGCTATTCGGTCCCTACCGCTACAATTACCGGTAAAGTGATTTCAGATATGGTTCTCATAGATAAGGTAATCGGAGCCGGTGAAATTGCAATTGCCGACCACAGGTCATCCAATCCTTCAATAGAACAGCTTGCAGAACTGGCTTCCCAGGTGCATACAGGGGGATTGCTGGGTGGAAAGGCAGGAATCCTGCATTTGCACGTGGGAGATGGCAAGGAAGGGATTGAAAAACTTTTCAGACTGGTTTATGAATATGATTTTCCTGTAGAAATGTTTGTACCTACACACCTTAACAGAAATACAAATTTATTTGAGCAGGCTGCAGAATATTTGAAAATTGGCGGAACAGCAGATTTTACTGCTGGTGAGACTTCTGGTAAAGGGTGTAGTGTGCCCGAAGCGTTGTCATGCTTGACAAGAAAAGGAATTAACCTCGACAAGGTAACGGTGTCGTCTGACGGAAACGGCAGCATCCCTGCCAAAGATGGCCAGAAGACCGGAATAGGGAGAGTCAGGCAGCTTTATGATGATATTTGTTCAAGTATAATTAGTGAAAAAATCAATCCTGAAGACGCTTTCAAAACTGTAACCGAAAATGTTGCCAGAATCCTGAAAATATATCCCCGAAAAGGGACTTTAACTGTTGGAAGTGATGCTGACATACTTGTTTTGAACAGCTCTGATCTAAGTATTGATAAGTTTTTGATCGGGGGAGACAAGTATATTGATAATGGTAATATTATGAGAAAAGGAAGGTATGAAAAATAAATATGGGTAGAACCATTACTTATATATGGCAGGGAATCTGTTATTTCTCATCTGTTATTTTCAATATAGTAGTTTTTAAGCTTTATTTCGTAGTAATATTACTGCTTCTTTTTGTAATTTACCTGGTATATAGCAGATTTGTAAAAAAGATATGAATACACCTTATTAATTAGGACAATAATAAAAAAGGGTGATTAAATGGTTAATAATTTTAATGGAACCCATGCCGCTCCCAGAAGAAAAGCAGGCTGGCTGCTGGCCTTGGGATGGATATTCGGATTAGTATCGGTATTTATATATCCATTCGTATTTGGTCTTCTTGGAGTAGTAATGGGGATACTGTCAACCAAATCAGGAAGCAGGGCCGGTTTGGTTCTTATAGTTGGAAGCATAGTTTTAATGGGTATCGGACTTATATTCAGTGGTGTTATTTTAAATAATACCAGACATCTTTTGGGGATATGATTTTTACGGGATACTTACCGTTAATTGGAATAGCTTAAACAATGCAATCCGATTTGTTTAAGCTCACTAATTCCATTTAATGGTAAGCGCCTTTTTATGCAAAAAAGGATTAAATAGGTGGTGGCTTTTTACGATTGAAGACGAAAAGGGCTTTCTTATAGTAATTGGAGGGGCCGAGGATAAGTACGGAGAAACAGAAATACTGAAAAATGTTGTTCAAACGATAAACATAAATAATAACGGCAAATTGCTTATATTAACTACCGCAACCGAAAAACCCCAGGAAGTGGGTAAGGAATACAAAACTGTTTTTGAAAGACTTGGCATTACAAATATTGAAGTTCTGGATATCAATACAAGAGATGATGCAAATTCTGTCAATAATGCCGATAATATTAGAAATTCTTCAGGCATTTTTTTTACGGGAGGAGATCAGCTTAGAATAACAAGTATCATAGGCGGTACCGAAACATTCAAAGCTTTACATGACATGCAAAAAAAAGGCGGTGTTATTGCAGGCACCAGTGCCGGAGCATCTGTCATGAGTGCAACTATGATTGTTGACGGAAACAGTAATGATCCGGCCAGAAAATGCACCTTAAAAA
The DNA here is from genome assembly GCA_030705825.1 of Bacillota bacterium. GTDB lineage: Bacteria > Bacillota > Clostridia > Acetivibrionales > JANLFN01 > JAUZPR01. Next base: position 26,318 of record JAUZPR010000026.1, read on the forward strand.
TGGCACCTGGTTTGGGTCTTCTAAAGGAAGCTATTATAGACCAGCATTTTGACCAGCGCGGAAGAATAGGAAGATTATTGTGCGGAGTTGCAGAGAATCCTCATATGCTTGGTGTAGGTATCGACGAGGATACAGCAATAAAAGTATATCCTGATGCTCATTTTGAAATTATAGGTACCAATGCTGTAACCATAATAGACGGCAAATCTATTAAAAGTTCCAATGTATCTGAATTAAAACCAGATGAAATCCTGGCAATTTCCAATGTAACACTTCATGTTTTGCCCAAAGGCTATGGTTTTAATATCACCGATAGAAAAGTCATTCGTCTGCATTAATTTACGGGAGGATAGTAAAGTGCACATTAAAGGCATTCAAACTTTTAAAGGCAGAAATATATACAGCCACAAGCCTGTTGTAAAAATGGTTATTGATATTTGTGAATTTAACAATAAAGATACAAAAGATATACCTGGTTTTAATGAAAAACTTATAAAAAGTTTTCCGGGAATTGAAAAGCATTACTGCTCTCTTGGGTTTGAGGGCGGATTTGGTGTAAGGCTCAGGGAAGGAACTTATATAGGACATGTTACCGAACATCTTGCAATAGAACTTCAAAATTTGCTTGGATACAATGTCCATTACGGAAAAACAAGAATTATTACACAACCTTCAATATATTATCTTGTTTTTGAATATGAAAATGAAAAATGTGGCGTTGAATGCGGCAGGGCTGCGTTGAAAATTGCAGACTGCTTTGCAAAGGGCCAGGAAATAGATATTGAAAATATTATTAACAACTTTCATAAAATAGCTGTTGAAACCAATCTTGGGCCAAGTACCAGAGCTATTTATGAAGAAGCAAAAAAAAGAGGAATACCCATAACACGTATAGGAAATGACAGCCTGCTGCAATTGGGCTATGGTATAAATTCCAGAAGAATACAGGCTTCCATGACCGATGCACCAAGTTGTATATCGGTTGATGTTGCCGGAAACAAGTACCTTACAAAACAAATATTAATGGAAAATAAAATAAGTGTTCCTTATGGGGATATTGCTTACTCAGAAGACAATGCACTGGATATTGCCTGCGAAATGGGATACCCTCTTGCTGTCAAACCATTGGATGCCAATCAGGGAAAGGGCGTTACAGTAGATATTCAAAATAACGACCAGTTGATAGCTGCATACAGAGAAGCTTTGAAGTTCAGTAAGGCTGTAATGGTCGAGAGATTTATAAAAGGTAAGGATTATAGAGTTCTTGTGGTAGGAGATAAAGTGGCGGCCGTCTCAGAGAGGAGACCGCCTTGTGTTGTCGGAGACGGGAAACTTTCGGTAAGGGAACTGGTAGATGAATTGAATAAAGATCCCTTAAGAGGAGAGGATCATGAAAAGCCTCTTACCAAAGTAAAACTTGATGAAGCTGCCGGGTTGGTGCTTTCAAAACAGGGTATCGGCGAAGGATACATTCCTAAAAAAGGAGAAACCATAATCCTGAGGCAGAACGGGAACCTAAGTACAGGAGGGACTGCCAGCGATTGTACCGATATTATACATCCAAACAACATTAATATTGCAGTCAAAGCAGTTAAAGCACTTGGTTTGGATATAGCCGGTGTTGACATAATTACCGATGATATTTCGGCTCCGCTTAACCAGTCTAATGGTGCTGTTATAGAAGTTAATGCGGCACCGGGACTCAGAATGCATCTTTCTCCAACACAGGGCAAACCTCGTAATATAGCATCCGATATATTAGATTTTATGTACCCTTCAAATAGCGACGGCACTATTCCCATTGTTTCAATAACCGGTACAAACGGCAAAACAACTACAACAAGACTAATAAGGCATACTATAGCCTTAACCGGAAAAAAAGTCGGTATGACATGTACAAGCGGTGTATATGTAGGAGACGAATGTCTGCTTAGGGGAGACAATACCGGACCTGTAAGTGCAAGGATGATTTTGGCCAGAAGAGATGTTGAAGCAGTGGTTCTGGAGACTGCAAGAGGTGGAATTGTCCGAAAGGGCTTGGGCTACGATCTCGCAGATGTTGGTGTTATTACAAATATCAGTGACGACCATCTTGGAATAGATGGCATAGAAAGCATTGAAGATCTAGCCTTTGTAAAGTCATTGGTAATTGAAGCAATCAAACCGGACGGTTATGCTGTTATTAATGCCGATGATAAAATGGCCGGTTATCTATTAAATAGAGTAAAAGGCAAAGTCATACTGTTTTCAACAAATGAAAAAAATCCGCTTGTAGAAGAACATTCGAAAAATGGCGGACAAGTAGTTTTTATAAGGGATAATTTTATTTGTATCAAAAACGGAAAAGAAAAGACCAAACTTATCAATATTGAACAAATCCCCATAACCTACGGAGGAATGGTAGAATGCAATATTGAGAATTCATTGGCGGCAGTTGCTGCCTTATATGCTCTGAACCTGCCTTTGAATATAATAAACAAAGGACTGTATACCTTCAGGCCGGATTTGAAATTGAATCCTGGAAGATTTAATATATTTGAAATGGGTAATTTTAAGGTGATGTTGGATTACGGTCACAATTCTGCAGGTTATAGTGCCGTTATAAATTTTGCACGAAAAATTGGCTCCACCAGACTGGTGGGCGTTATAGGAGTTCCCGGTGACAGGCTTGACCGAAATATAAGGGATATCGGTCAAATATGCGGAAATTCCTTTTCCTGTATATATATCAAGGAAGACAGGGATTTGCGGGGAAGAAAGCCTGGAGAGGTGGCAGACCTTTTGTATGACTCGGTTATTAAAAGCGGTATGAACAAAGAGAATATCAAAGTTATACATTCCGAATTGAAGGCCCTGGAATCAGCTGTTTTGGATGCCCAGCCGGGTGACCTTATAATAATGCTGTATGAAGAATTTGATGCTGCCGTGGAGCTTATAAACAGACTAAAGAATGAGCTTGAACAGAATAGCATACCTTCAATTGAAAAAATTGAAGAGACTATAAATTTAAAAACTGTATAGTCAAAAACTATTTAGATAAGTTAATTGCTATCAGTTTTATTTGATTTTTTGAGCTTATGCAGTATAATGTTTATATTCATTCAGGCATAAGACCATGTAATAATAAATTGATAAACAAGTGAGGTAGATTATATGATAGATAAGGAAAGGGTCAAAGCTGCAGTTAGGGAGATCCTGGCTGCAATAGGTGACGATCCTGACAGGGAAGGTCTAATAGAAACTCCTGACAGAGTTGCAAGGATGTACGAAGAAATTTTTGCAGGTTTGCATGAGGACCCTCAGGATTATGTAAAAGTATTTCAGGAAGAGAATCACGAGGAAATGGTTCTTGTAAAGGATATACCTTTGTATTCGGTATGTGAGCATCACCTGCTTCCGTTTGTGGGAGTTGCTCATGTTGTTTACCTCCCTAAAAAAGGAAGAGTATTGGGCTTGAGCAAGCTTGCCAGAATAGTGGATATAATAGCCAAAAAGCCTCAACTTCAGGAACGCCTTTCAAGCGAAGTGGCTGATGCGGTTATGAAGGCAGTAGATCCATTGGGAGTTGCAGTAATAATTGAAGCGGAACATTTATGCATGACTATGAGGGGCATTAAGAAGCCAGGTTCAAAGACAATCACGTCAGCCTTGCGTGGTATAATGAAATCCGATGCAAAAACGCGGGCAGAGGTAATGTCACTGATAACAAAGATGTAATACAAAAGCCTTCCAAAATGGAGGGCTTTTTTTGTTGCAACTAAATTTATTTTCGCTACTAAGCTTTGTGGGCAGACAACTTTTTATTGACATTTTTTTGTAAAAAGTGTAATCTAAAATTGACTAATATTTTAGTCTATAGGAGTGTATTGCATGAAAAGTAATATTCCAAAGATTACAGATGGGGAATTGAATGTTTTACAAGTCCTGTGGGAGAAATCGCCGCTGCCGGCAGGGGAGATCGTTTTTATCCTTAAGGAACGTATCGGCTGGAA
>JAUZPR010000027.1 GCA_030705825.1 Bacillota bacterium
ACGCCCCAAAAAGTAAAAAAGCGGTTACCGTTACGGAAAAAACTGCAAAAAATCATTGAAAGTAAAATCTGCTCTAGAAAGTGCAGATTTTTTTTGATAAAATTCTAGTAGCAAAAATTGGTAACTGTCCCCATGCTTCTCCATAATAGGGCTTTTTCTGATAATAAAAACCTTTTATGGTTAATTTATCAGATATTTTAAATTTTAGGAGGATTTTGTATATAAATGTAGAATAATTTAATTAAAAAAGGGGATGGATTTTGTGAGTTATGAAGAATTTATTTTAACTATTGTAAATTCAGAAAAAGAAGAATGGCTATATGATGACGATTTGGGTAGATATGTTTTTAGGAATGATATTCGAATTACTATCATTTCAGATAGAGGAGAAAATGAAGATAGAGATTTTTTTGAGAACTGGGCTACTCAATTTCCAGATCAACATGCTTTTAGGGCAAGATTTTTCCTGTGTTTTAATGGAAGTATAATAGAAGCTTTTTATTCAGCTGCTGTAGATGGATATAGGGCACTTATCCCTTACCCTAGGATAACTGATTTGACCATTACCAATAATCAGTATAGGATAGGAAGAATTATAAATATCCCATATACAGTTGTTATTGATAGATATGATGAATACTTAAGCCAGGCGGGGATTAGAATAATATAATAGTTTTTATAGAGTTATTTTTAATAGGAAATGTGAAAGCGCCCACCCCACCCCCACCCCCACCCCCCAAAAACGCTAATAACTAAAGGATCAAAATGTTGGTATTTTTAAAAAATATAAAAGTTAAAATGGAATATCCATATATTTACATAATAGTCATATAGTTACTTACATTTCTCTAATACTATCTTTTTGAAATTGTTGTGGAGAATAATTGTATGGATCAAAAAAAAGGCTATCTTATCGAGGAATGTAGATTTTGTGGGAATAAAACAAAATTAGATATTGTCGCATCTCATCATGTTGCAGAAAGAGGTGAATTCTGTTTTGATGAATATTGGCTAATTCTTGTATGTTCTGTATGTAGAAATATATCCTTTGCGAAAAATTACTCTGGAGAGGACACCTTATCCCAGGACGAAAATGGTCATGCTTTCTATGAGGATTATTTTGTGACCTTATATCCTTTAAATACTTACCAAGGGTCGAATGTACCAAAACAAGTTCATAATGCATTCCAGACTGCACTTAAGGCAAGGTATTTAGATGGCGCTATCTGCTTAATTTCTCTTAGAAGAACATTAGAGATCATTTGTAAAGATCAAGGTGAAACAAAAGGTGATCTTGTTGGAAAAATTCAGAGATTATCTAATAAAGGAATTTTACCTCCAATACTAAAAGATGTTTCGAATATTTTAAGAACAATGGGCAATGAAGCAGCACATGGCGACGAAATAAACTATTCTGAAAACGAAATTAATGAAATGATAAACTTTACCCAGATAATAATAGAATATGTTTATATTTTACCTAGTAGGCTTAGTAAGATTAAAAATGGTAATGATGATCCTTTTAATCTTTAAATATTTATTCATATTAATGAGACATGAGAATTAATATAAGATCGTTTATTTTACTTAAGTAAAGGGGTGAAATCTTTGTTGCAATTGAAACATCGATATACCCAAGCGTATACACTATTAAAACAACAAGTTGTTTTAGAAAATAAAATATACTTAACCAGAAAAGATACATACCTTCAATTATTTACACTTCTTTGTAATAATTGTTTTTCTTCTTTTGATCTTGAAAAGCAACTAATAGATATCCAGGAATCAATTAATCAATTACCATATGATAATTCTGTTGCTATTGAATATACATTACTTTATTATTTATTGGTTAAGAATGAAGTAAAAATAACAAAAATAACGAAAGAAGCAATAGATACTATACAAGTCAATACACTAGATACATCAAGATTTCCACTTAATAGTAAAGCATTAATTGCATATTTCTTAACTTTCTCAGGAGTAAGCAATCAACAAATAATAGACTATATTAATGATATAAAAAATGAATCTATATCTCTGATAGAAAATGGGAATGTCGCTGCTGCTATAGATGGCCTATTTGCACTGGACAATATCGAAGAAAGATATTTAGATTTAATGATAGGTTATGTAAAAGAAAATTTTAGGAACATTGGTAGAGAAAAGCTAGCAAAGTTTTCGCTTGAACTTATTAGATGGAGTAGTAAAGAGTCAGAATGTATACTGTCACTTCTTGAGAATTTCATTGAGCAGGACTGTGAATCATGGATAATTCCTGAAATTCAATTTGCATTAATAGAGAGCGAAAAACTTGTTAATTCTAACTTATCTAAAGATATAGTTAATGAGATTTTATATACGTTGAAGTCGTCGGGTGAGGAATGGACGAAAAGTATAGATGAAATTTTGGAAGATGGAGTAATTGTCGATCTTAAATCTTATAACAGAATGCCTGCATTTAGCCCTAACGAAGATGTTTTTAGCTTATTGGCTCTTACATTAGGGGATCGGTTATCAAAATATGAGATTAATGCAGATGAATATGACGAGTATTTACGGATAATGGCTATTGAAAATATTAAGAATAAAGCAACTCTATCAGGGGGATTAGTTTTATCTCTCTTATCACTAATTATAGGGGTTGTTTCAAGTATTAATATAATATTGCGATGGTCTGATTTAAAAAACATAAGTAGTTTATTTTCAAATTTAACAACTTCGCCAGGTAAAATTAGCGAATGGTTAGATTTTTTGAAGAATCCAATTGTAATTTTATTAATACTATTTATTTGGGAATTACGATTAATATTATCTTTTATAAAGAGGAGAGACTTAAAAATACGCTATGCCCTTTTTAAAGTCCCTATTATAGGTGATTTAATAAATAAAATTATAGGAGAATAAATATGAAGTTAAACGCATATTGCTTTTTACAGTATCCCGAAAGAGTTTATAAGATTAATAAAGATAGAAAAATGAATATTAGTTTTAATGATCTTACTAAATCTTTAAAAGAGACTGTTATAAGCTATTATAATTCATATAATGAAATTTTTTTTATTTGTAATAAAGAAGACGTTAAAGCAATAACCAATTTGGAATTAAGCGATATAAGTTTTATAAATTTACCTATAACTTTGCAGCAAGTCATGATAAAAAGAATATTAGAGCATTATTTTAAGCAACAAGGATTCATTAAGATTAAATCTTTTGCTTATTTATTACCTAATGTTCAATACCGAAAAATCGGAGACGCTTACATAAATAGCGGGTTTGAGTTCAGAATAGATATGAGAAAAAATGAATTATTATTTGTTTTATCTCCTAAGTTTTTTATAACTAAAGATGGGATAAATTATGATAATATTTTTGCGAGGAAAATGAGCCCAATATTAATAACTTATCTTAGCATGAAATATGAAGATTATTATAAAAGATTTTTTGAACTTGTTGACCTGATAGGACATAACATTCAAGTTAATCTGGGCGAATGCGGATCGTTAGCTGCAGAGGTTTCTCCCGATATTTGTGGTTACGAGTATAAACAAATTTCGGAACCTTCAGTTTCTTTTGGGGGTGGACGTGAGAACACATTTCCAGCTGCAGGATTAAAAAGATATTCCCCTTTAGATTACAATGAGTCTGTAACTGGAAGACCTCAAGCAATTGATGTGGCATTTATTGGTTCCGGAAAATGTAAAGATACAATTAGAGAGTTAATAAATGGTAACAAGTCATACCCGGGTTTTGAAAAAATATTCAAAAGCAAGTTGAAAATAACAAAGGATAGTTATGTGGAATTAAATGAAAATGAAATTATTTCATGCACGACTGTAGACGAGGTTACTGCTTTATTAATAAAAAAGGCGGTATCTATAAGAAATAATGGATTTAATATGAAAGTCTGTGTAGTTGAGTTAGCACCTCAGTGGGAGCCTCTATTTATTGGGCAAGACAAGGATTTGCATGATGCAATAAAGGTAGAATTTTGGAAAGAGAGAATTCCAACACAAATAATAACACAAAAGACTCAAGATGCTTATGGCGATTCTAAATATGATAATCTAGGTTTAGGAATCTATGTATCCTCAGGAGGAAAACCCTGGAGGTTAGCTAAACAATTTAAAAATTCGGTCTATATTGGTATTGCTTTTGGACAAGTTGTAGAACATACAAAAAGACTAGTCGGAATAGCAGAAATATTTGATGAATATGGGCAAAGTATTTCTATGAAATGTATGAATATTAAGAACAAAGATTTATCAGAGTCATTCAATGAGGATAAGGACTACCATTTATCTACGCAGCTAATGGAACATACTGTGTATAGTCTTTTATATGATTATTATGAATGTCACAATAATAATTGGCCTCAGGAGGTAATAATTCATAAGACTTCTAGTTATAATAATGAAGAACTACAAGCGATAGGTAATCTTAAAGATTACCCATTTAAAATTAAACCCGTAAGAATTTACTCTAATGGTAGTTATTTATGGAATATAATTAAGTCGGGTACAATACCTACAAGAGGATTATATTTTACAATTGAAAGTAATAAAGTTTTGTTATATACAAGTGGGCTTATTGGGAGTCAAAGTAAATACTTCTTTCCTGGCATGCCATATCCTTTACTAGTCGAAGATCAAAGTACTGATTATGATATGGAAAAAGTAAGTGAACAGATAATTCAACTAACAAAATTAAATTGGAATTCAACGAATTCTTATGAGAGAGAGCCCGTTACAATTTCACATGCAAGAAAAATAATAAATTTATTAAAAGCAGGGTTACCTGAAAATAATATTCCAACCGATATTAGATATTTTATATAAATTTCATATAGGGGTAGGGTAGGGGTACAACAAAAAAAGCGGCTATCAAGATTAACTTGAAAGCCGCTTCTTTATTGGCGCGCCCAGCAGAGATCGAATCCACAACCTTCTGATCCGTAGTCAGACGCTCTATCCAATTGAGCTATGGGCGCATATTCATTGCGAAGCCAGTAACCTCGCAACAAGTATTATAACCGAAAACCTGCCTTGTGTCAATGTAACTGGGTGATTAAGTTTTTCCAGTTTCATTTCCTTATTAGTGACGTCAGAACCTTCAACAATCCTCGTATCCTCTTCCCGTTCATTATTAGCAGGAAGCCTTCTACAGTTTTAGCCGACGGGAAACCTCCGCCCATCGATACCATGCTTCTTAACGGGAACTCGGGCAGCATCCTTCTCATCATGTTCAGCGTAACAACTGCGTTTTCATCGGTGCCGGCAGAGATTTTACTCATTTGTCTCCAGCTTATTTTATATATCATATAGCCTGTAAAGGTCTTTCTTATTTCCTCAATAGTCGAATTAAAGGTATAGGGTTCTTTTGGCTGTCTTTGCTTTGACGGAAGCTTGTCACCGTATAAAGCTTCGAATTCTTCATCTGTGGGTTTAAATTCTCCGTCTTTTATATAATAGCTACTGAGTGCTTCACTATCATAATCCGGTTCAATGTCACCGGATGCAATATTTATGGTTTTTACAAGGCGGATGTCCCTGCTTGAAGCGCCTACAAGTATATCATATTTTCCGCTTTCAACACACCAATCCTTTTTATTGACACTGTAATATGCAAAGGATCTTTTATCCAGGATAAATTCGACTGTTTTTTCTTCACCCGGCTGCAGGAAAACCTTATCGAATCCTTTCAGCTCCTTTTCAGCTTTAAAAACCGTGGATTCCACATCGTGAACATACAGCTGGACTATTTCGGCACCTGAAACAGCTCCTGTATTTCTTAAATTAAGTGAAACTTTCAAGGTGTCCCTATCTGTAATGCTTTCAGAGGAAACCATAAGACCGGAATATTCAATGGTGGTGTAGCTCAGTCCATGTCCGAACGGGAACAGTACCTGTTTTTTAGCCGTATCATAATAGCGGTAGCCTACGTAAATACTTTCACGGTACTCTACGGTTTTAGGGCCTTCAGGGAAATAAGAGGAAACAGGATAGTCGGAATATCTGATGGGATAGGTTTCGGCAAGCTTACCCGAAGGGTTGACTTTGCCGAAAAGCAGGTCAACAGTCGCAGCGCCGCCTGCCTGCCCGGGAAGGTACATGTTCAGTATAGCCTTGACCTTATCGATCCATGGCATCTCTACCGGTGAACCTCCTGAGAGGATTACAACTATATTTTTATTTACGTCTGCTACTGCTTCTATTAATGTATTCTGGTTTTCAGGGAGTTTCTCGTGCTCACGGTCAAAGCCTTCCGACTCATAGAGGGCTGTCAGGCCGGCAAAAATCAGGACGATTTCGGAATTCCCTGCAATACTGCAGGCTTCCTTTATAAGCTTGTCATCAACATCATCACTTTTAGCGATGTAACCCTGGGTATATTCAAACTGAATGCCCTGCTCCTTCAAGGAATCATAGGTGTTTTCAAGCCTTACCGGATTTATAAGAGAGCTACCGCTGCCCTGATACCTGGGCAATCTGGCCATTTCTCCTATAACGGCTATTTTTTTCGACCTGTTAAGAGGCAGTATGCTGTCCTGGTTTTTCATAAGAACTGCAGAGTTGGCAGCGGCTGTTTTGGCAAGCTGGTGGTTTGTATCAAAGTCAAAGGAACAGTCCTCTTTAGTATTGGAACCCGCCTTTTTTATAAGTTCCAACACTCTTAGAACAACCCTGTCAAGTTCTTTTATATCAAGAGTCCCGTTATTGATTGCAGCTATTATTTTTTTGTCGTTATGGGGTTGATTCCCGGGCATTTCAAGGTCGAGGCCTGCTTTAACGCCTTCAACCCTTTCATTTACTGCACCCCAATCAGACATTACAAGGCCCTCAAAGCCCCACTCATCCCGCAGTATATCTGTAAGCAGCCGTTTATTGTCACTAGAGTAGGCGCCGTTGATTTTATTGTACGAACACATCAAGGTCCACGGTTTGGCTTTTTTCACAGCACGCTCGAAGCCTGCAAGATAAATTTCTCTGAAAGCCCTTTCATCTATAACCGCATTTATGGTCATCCTGTTGTTTTCCTGGTTGTTTGCCGCAAAATGCTTCAAGGAAGTTCCGACACCCTTTGACTGAACACCTTCTATAAAGGCTGCAGCCATTTCTCCTGTAAAGTAAGGATCCTCCGAGTAATATTCAAAGTTCCTGCCGCATAGGGGAGAGCGCTTTATATTAATTCCGGGGCCTAGAAGTACAGAGACCTTCTCCTTCAGACACTCATCAGCTATTGCCTGGCCAACTTTATATATAAGGCTCCTATCCCAGGAATTTGCCGTTGTTGCAGAGGTGGGGAAACAGGTTGAAGGCTTGCTTATATTGGCTCCGAGACTTTCTCCGCTGTCAGGCTGTTTTCTTAAACCATGTGGACCATCTGCAACCATTATGTTTGGAACACTAAGCCTTTCAACACCTTTAAGCAGCCAGAAATCCTTCCCGGAACACAAGGCTGCTTTCTCTTCCAGAGTAAGCTTTTTTAGAGTATTCTCCGGGTTTTCCATATTTAAGTCCCCCCAAATAAAAAAGTTCAAGTCAAGTTTAGAAAAACCGGTTTATATAATTCCAATATCTATTATAATTAAATTGAAGCTTATTTCAAATTAATTACAAGTATTAGACTTAAATTATCAAATATTTATTTTTTTAAAAATACACCTTCACGTTATGATATAATTAAATGATAATCGGAATAGTTTGTAAGAGGGGATAATCATGTATTTTGAGTCTTTCAAGTCTATCATTTTTTCAGATACCATAGTACCCGATATATTTATAAATGAATATATGCCGTCCATGGATGGAGACCATGTGAAGGTATACTTAAACTGTCTTTTCCTCAGCAAGCACGGGAAATGTGTCAGCGGTGAAGAGCTTGCAGCAAAGCTTGGGATGAGCTCGGACAAGATTAAGGAAGCTTTTTTATTTCTGGAAAGTACAGGCTTGATATCAAAAAAGGGTAATTCATTAGTTTTTACAGACCTTAAGGAAAAGGAGATAAACAAGCTGTACAGGCTCAAAACCACTTCATCTCCTGAAGAAGCTGCTGAAAACTTCGAAAAAAACAGCAGAAGAAACAGTGTGATTGCTGCTATAAACAATAACTTTTTCCAGGGACTTATGCCGCCTTCATGGTATACCGACATAGACAACTGGTTTGAAAGGTATAAATTCGATGAAGATGTGATGTACTCACTTTTTGACCACTGTAAAAACAACAACGGTCTTTCAAAGAACTATGTTGCGGTAGTAGCGGCCAATTGGTATGACAAGGGAATCAAGACAAGCTTTGATGTGGACAATTATTCACTTGAATATCAGAAATTCAAGGATATAAGGAGTAAAGTGTTTAAAAAGCTCAAGCGCAAAGTCCCGTTTACTGAATATGAGGAAAAATGTATAGAAAAATGGGTATCGGATTACTGCTATGATTTTGAGATTATTGAAATTGCCTTAAAGAAGACTATTGCAAAGCCAGAGGCAACGCTTAAATATATCGACGTAATAATAACTGACTGGTACAAGAACGGACTTAAGACACAAGAAGAAATATTAATCTATGATGCCAAGAAAAAGCATCATTCCACCAAGCATTCGAAAGAATCACAGGTACCTCAGAAGGGTAATTTCGACCAGAGAAAATATGATGATGATTATTATGAAAGCTTGTACGACAATGTCCGTAAATCAAAAACCGTTTAAAGTATGAGGTCATATGAATACTGATATACATATCCAGATAAAAACAGAATATGAAAGAAGAAAAAAAGCCGCACATGACAAATTAATCTCCAGAGAGCAGGAAGTTTATGCAAAGATTCCTCAGATAGAGGAATTGGAACTGGAAATCAAACGTACAGGAATCAGGTATAATAAGATGATTCTGCTGGGGACAGCCCCTTCGGGAGAGACAGTAGATATGCTGGTTTCCAGACTGGATGAACTAAAGAGGGAAAAAGAACGGTTACTGGTTGAAAGCGGATACCCGGCAGATTATCTCGAACAGGCTTACCAGTGTCAGAGGTGTAACGATACGGGATTCGTTGAGAATAATAATACCGTTGAAAAGTGTGTATGCTATAAGCAGCAGCTTTTAAACTACCTGTTCACGCAATCCAACCTGGAAATGACCAGAGTTGAGAATTACCTGTCTTTCAACGAAGATTTTTATCCAGAGGCTGTAAATGAAGAAAAGTACGGGATTAGAGTCAGTCCCCTGGAGAACATAAGGTATATCAAACAAAAATGTTTTGAATTTTTGGAGAATTTCTCGTCAATCGAGCAAAGAAATCTGTTTTTCTGCGGTCCCACGGGTACCGGGAAAACCTTTATGATTAACTGCATAGCCAATGAACTGCTGAACAAAGGGGTGACGGTACTGTATCAAACTGCCACATCCCTGTTTGACGTAATTAACAACCATAGGGTTAAGTCCTACAAGGAAGAGGGTTATGACGATTCGGAATATGATTATATATCAAAGGTTGAGCTTCTGATTATCGACGACCTTGGAACAGAATCGCCAAGCGGGGCTAGATATGCCGAGCTTTTGAACATACTTGACAACCGTCAGGCCAACAATCTTTCAAGGCCTTGTAAAACCATAATTTCTACAAATATAAATATGAAGAAGCTTTATGAATATTATGATGAGCGGGTAGTGTCAAGGATAGTGGGCTGTTTTGATATTTACCGGTTTGCCGGAGAGGATATCAGGAGCCTGAAAAAGTTTAACCGAAAAGCGTTGTAAGCTTCGAATTGTTGTTCTGCAAAATAGGGAAGGGACCCGCAATAAATAGTATAATTCATACAAAAAACCGGTTAAACCGGTTTTTATTCTTTGTTTATTAAATTATTCCAATCCCAAACCTTCGTCAAGGCCAAGATGCAGGTTCATGTTCTGGATTGCGGCTCCTGATGCTCCTTTGCCCAAATTATCCAGTCTGGACATCAGCATTATATGCTCGTCGTTTCCAAAGACGAATATATCCAGTACATTTGTACCATTGCGTTTTTCCACGTTCATGTAACCATTTTCAAGATATGCTTCCGAATCAAACGGAACAACTTTTACAAAGCGTTCTCCTTCATAATATTCGGCAAGTACTTCCCTTACGTCGGAGGCATTTAGCTTTTTACCCAGAAGCCTGGTATAAAGGGGAATTGAAACACCCATACCCTTGTAATAATTGCATACAATAGGAGTGAATAAAGGTTTGTCAGTTAAACCTGCTACCTTTTGCATCTCGGGAACATGCTTGTGTAAAAGCTTGAAGCTGTAATACCTTGGACTTTTAAGAGAATCGTAGTTTTCAGGATTCTCATATTTTTCTATGAGCTTTTTACCACCGCCGCTGTAGCCGCTGATCGCGTTACAGGTTACCGGATAGTCCCTGGGGACTAATCCTGCCTGGACAAGGGGATATAAAGCCATTACAAAACCGGTAGCATAGCAGCCGGGGTTTGTAATCTGATGGGAATTCCTAATAAGCTGTCTTTGATTTTTATTCAATTCAGGTATGCCATAGGCCCAATCGGGATGTGTCCTGTGGGCTGTGCTGGCATCTATAATACAGGCCTTGCTGTTGGTTACAAGTGATGCCGATTCTATTGCAGCCTGGTCGGGAAGACACAGGAACGAAACATCTGCTTCATTTAGTAAAATGCGGCGGGCTTCAGGATCCTTCCTCTTTTCCGGGTCAATTTTCAATATCTCAAGATCAGTCCTTTTGGACAGATAATCATTTATCTGAAGCCCCGTAGTTCCTTCCTGTCCGTCAACAAATACTGTATTTTTCAAAACAATCTACCTCCTGTAATACGTAAATATCCTTTAAAGGGCGGCTGTGGGCAGATGCCCCTACAAAAATCCATAATTACTGTAGGGGCGATCATTGATCGCCTGTTTTACCGCATAAATTTTCAATATTCTTTAACCAATAATGCTCTTATATATCCTCTGTCCTTGGTCGTTGAATCTATATAAAAGCCCCTGCCGTAATAAAACCTTATCAGATCCTTGTATTTTGAAGCCGTATGAAGATTTACCTTCTTAATACCTTTTGACTTCAGAAGTTTGTCGACAAGATTCATGAGGGATTTTCCTATACCTATGTTATGATAATCCAATCTTACTCCAAAGCGGCTGATATAGGCGGTTCCGTCAGGGAGCATACTCACTCTTATAGTTCCTACCGGGGTATCGTCAATTACTGCAATAAATACATCCCTGGTCAGAATATCCTTTGTGATATCCTCTATGGATTCCTCGAGGGCTTCCATTGTACCGGTAAGACCGGCATCGGACATATATTTCTTAAAGGATTCTTTCATTATATCCTGTATGTCAAAGGCATCACTTTCAACAGCACGCCTTATTATAAACGAATAATTCAATAAATAACACCTGCCTTACAAAAGAGTTTCAACTATTTCACATGCGTCTTTTACAAGCTTGGGACAGACACTGCTGAACAAACCTTTATCTCTGGCGGCTATAAGCTGCTCTTCACTGCTCAGGTCATAGCCCAAAAGCTCTGTGCATCTGACTGTTCCGTGGATTTCCTTGAATCTTCTTGAAAATTCCTTAACCAGGGCATATGTCCTTTCCTTTGCCTCGTTATCGTCCTTTTTGGTTTTTCCGTATTTCAGGCCTATCAGCATTAGAGCGCCTGAAACAGCTCCGCACACTTCTCCTGTATGGCCCATCCCACCACCAAATGCACCGGCTACTTTTAAAGCCATTTCAGTATCCAGACCAAGCTCGGAGCTATATGCAGAAAAAACTGCCTGGGAACAGTTAAAACCGTTTTTAAAACATTCAACAGCACAATCGGATTTATTCATAATTATGTACCTCCTTAAAATTTAATGGGCAAATATGGAATCTGCCCTATGATTTATATCCTAAACGGGCGAACACATGGGTTCGCCCCTACAGCAATTGTCAATTCTCAATTCTCGATTCTTAACTGCCCATAACCAATGCCATGACAGCCTTCTGCACGTGCATCCTGTTTTCCGCCTCATCGAATATGACAGACTGCGGTCCGTCAATAACATCCTCGGTAACCTCGTAGCCGCGGTATGCGGGCAGGCAGTGCAGGAATACCGCATCTTCCTTGGCTTTTGAGAATAATTGCCCATTTACCTGGTAAGGAGTAAATACTTTAATTTTGCTTTCCTTCTCTGACTCCTGTCCCATACTTACCCAAGTATCTGTATAAACAGCATCTGCATTGGAGATGGCTTCCTCGGGATCTGTTGTGAGGAGTATCTTTGAACCTGTTACCTTTGCAGTTTCCATGGCTTCGGCAATTATTGTCTCATCGCACTCATAACCCTTCGGGGCCGCTACGGCTATATCCATTCCTGCTTTTGCACAGCCGTGTAGAAGAGAATTTGCAACATTGTTACCATCACCAATGTATGCCATCTTCAAGCCTTTGAGCTTGCCTTTATGTTCATATACCGTAAACAGGTCAGCCAGAATCTGGCATGGATGCATCAGGTCGGTCAGACCGTTTATTACCGGAATATTTCCGTACTTGGCCAGATCTTCGACATCACTTTGCTTAAAGGTCCTGATCATAATTCCGTCAATGAACCTCGAAAGCACCTGAGCGGTATCGTAAATTGACTCTCCTCTTCCAAGCTGAATGTCGTTTGAACTCAAAAACAGCGGATAGCCTCCCAACTGGTACATTCCGACTTCAAATGATACCCTGGTTCTGGTTGATGATTTGGTAAATATCATTCCAAGGGTCTTACCCTTTAGAAGATGATGCTGTATGCCTTCCTTCAGCTGTCTTTTCAGTTTTTCGGATAGCTTCAGAATTTCCTCAAATTCTTCTATACTTAGATCATTAAGACTTATCAAGTGTTTCATTATTTTTACCCCCTAAATCTATTTCCTTAAAATCGAATAATCATTTAATGCATAAACCTCGGCTTGATTTTTTCCTATAAGCTTTTCAAGCACTTCCAGAACTGCATTCATTGTATCTGTAGAGGTTATGCACGGAACATTATACTCCATGGCAGTCCTTCTTGTCAGGAAGCCAAGTCTGGATGATATCTTTCCTTTTGTAGGAGTATTTACAACCAATGAAATCTTGTCGGTCTTTATGAATTCAAGAATTTCATTATCATGTACACATTCAACCTCTATACCGACTCCTGACAGGTAATTATAGGTATCTTCCGAAGCCAATAGCTTGAAGCCCAGCTCCAGCAGCTTGTTTGCAATACCTACAGCTTCCGCCTTGTTCCTGTCTGCAACAGATATCAGGACATTTCCTTGCGAAGGAATTTTAAGGCCTGATGCCAGCAGCGCTTTATATAATGCGGTATGATAATCCCTGTCCACTCCCATAACTTCACCGGTGGATTTCATTTCCGGTCCAAGGAAGGTATCAACTGTAGTAAGTTTGGCAAATGAGAATACAGGTGCCTTGACTGCGATAAATTCAGTTTCCCTGGCCAGTCCGGGCTTGTATCCCAGATCTTTCAGCTTTTGACCCATTATAAGCCTTGTTGCAACGTTTACCATGGGTATTCCCGTGATTTTGCTCATGTAGGGAACCGTACGGCTGGCCCTGGGGTTGACCTCAATTACATAGACCTTGTTGCTTTTGTCAAGAACGAATTGTATATTGAACAGGCCTTTTACCTCCATTGCCTTTGCAAGTCTCATTGTATAATCGGTAATTATTTGTTTGGTTTTCTGATCAAGGGATTTTGAAGGATAGACTGCAATACTGTCGCCAGAATGAACTCCGGCTCTTTCAATGTGCTCCATTATACCCGGAATCAGAACATCCTGGCCGTCGCATATGCCGTCCACTTCAACTTCCTTACCGTTAATATATTTATCTATCAGTATAGGATGTTTGTTTGCCAGATCAACCGCCAGACTCATATACTCCTCGAGAGAGCTGTCGTTGTATACTATCTCCATGGCTCTGCCGCCTAAAACGTATGATGGTCTGACAAGTACCGGATATCCAATCCTGTTTGCTATAGCCTTTGCTTCATCTACAGAAAATGCAGTACTTCCCTCAGGAATAGGTATATCAAGTTCTTCAAGAAGTTTGAGGAATCTATCGCGGTCCTCGGCAACATCTATGTTTTCAACAGAGGTACCCAATATTTTTACGCCCTCTCTGCTGAGTGGTGCGGCTAGATTAATGGCGGTCTGACCTCCGAACTGCACTATGACACCAATGGGCTTTTCCTTGGATATTACGTCCAGAACGCATTCCTTGGTGAGAGGTTCGAAGTAGAGCTTATCGGAAGTATCAAAATCTGTGCTTACAGTTTCAGGATTGTTGTTTATAATTATGGATTCAATACCCAGCTCTTTGAGAGCCCTGACAGAATGTACGCTGCAGTAGTCGAATTCTATTCCCTGGCCTATTCTTATCGGTCCTGAACCTATAACCAATACCTTTTTGTTTTCGGTAACAATTACGTCGTCCTTCTCTTCATAGGTTGAATAATAATAGGGGGTAACGGCTTCAAATTCGCCTGCGCAGGTGTCTACTATCTTGTAAACCGGATTTATCGGATATTTCTCTCTTAACTCCAGTATTTTTTCAAGCGGCACGTTTGCAAGGTTTGCTATATATGAATCTCCGAAGCCTATTTTCTTGGCTCTTGAATAAATATCGTAATCCAGCCATGCAATTCCGCAGTTCATTATTTCTTCAGCAACCTTGACTATTTTTTCAAGCTTCTTTATAAAGAATATATCAATCTGGCTTATGTTTACGATTTCCTTAACCGTAAAGCCCTTCTGCAAGGCTTTGCATATTGCAAAGATCCTCTGGTCGTTTGCGTATTTGATATATTCTACAAGCTCTTCCTTGGACTTATTGTCAAACAGGCTTAAGCCCAACTGATAATTGAATTTTATATCAAGTGAATCTATAGCCTTTAGCAGTGACTCTTCAAAGGTACGGCCAATAGCCATTACTTCTCCTGTTGCCTTCATCTGTGTCCCAAGACTCCTGTCTGCTGAGGAGAATTTATCAAAAGGCCATCTTGGAACCTTAGTGACAATGTAATCCAAAGAAGGTTCGAAGCAAGCATATGTGTTCTTGGTAACTGAGTTTTTAATTTCATCCAGGTTCAAGCCTATAGCTATTTTCGCAGCAACACGGGCAATAGGGTAACCTGTTGCCTTTGATGCAAGCGCTGATGAACGGCTGACCCTTGGGTTGACTTCTATAACCACGTACTCATAGCTGTAAGGATTCAATGCAAATTGAATGTTGCAGCCGCCTTTTATATCAAGAGTTCTTATTATTTTGATGGATGCACTTCTCAGCATCTGGTATTCCACATCCGAAAGGGTCTGGCTTGGTGCGACTACTATACTGTCACCTGTATGGACTCCGACGGGGTCGAAGTTTTCCATGTTACAAACAACTATACAGTTATCCGCTCCGTCACGCATAACCTCATATTCTATCTCTTTCCAGCCTGCTACGCTCTGCTCGAGGAGCACCTGGTTTATCATACTAAGCTTGAGACCCTTGCCGCAGATATACTTGAATTCATCCATGCTGTTTGCTATTCCGCCGCCTGTTCCTCCAAGAGTGTAGGCAGGCCTGATTATAATCGGGAAACCTATTTCTTCGGCAAAGGTAACAGCGTCTTTAAGGGTGGTTACAATTGTGCTGTGTGGAACCTTTTCACCTATTTCCTGCATGGTACGTTTGAAAAGCTCCCTGTCTTCGGCTTTTTTGATAGATTGGAGCGATGTTCCGAGAAGCTCAATTTCCATTTCGTCAAGTATTCCGTCGGAAGCCAGCTCAACCGCCATGTTCAATCCGGTCTGCCCTCCGAGAGATGCAAGGATGCCATCGGGTTTTTCCTTTTTAATAATTTTTTTTACAAAATCCAGGGTTATTGGTTCTATATAAATTTTGTCGGCAGCTTCCTTATCGGTCATGATTGTTGCAGGGTTGCTGTTTATAAGGACAACTTCCATACCTTCCTCACGAAGGGATTTACAGGCTTGAGTGCCGGAATAGTCGAATTCTGCAGCCTGGCCTATAATAATCGGACCTGAACCTATAACAAGCACTTTCTTTATATTATCTCTTTTAGGCACTTTTTTGACCCACCTTTATTTTTTAGTCAGTTCGGAGTTCAGTGTACAGTGTTCGGAGACAGTTTTAACTCCCAACTCCGAACTCTTAGCCCTGAACTTTTAGTCCATCATTTTTACAAAATCGTCAAATATATATGCTGAATCCTGAGGACCTGGGGCGGCTTCAGGATGGTATTGCACACTTAGAACGGGCATTGAATTGTGGCGGAAGCCTTCAACCGTTCCGTCATTAACATTCAAATGCGTAATGGTTACGTCCTTGCTGAAGTCCTTGGCAAGAGCATAGTTATGATTTTGTGAGGTTATATAGCAGCGGCCTGTTATAAAATCCTTGACCGGGTGATTGCCTCCATGGTGGCCGAATTTTAGTTTATAGGTAGAACCGCCGAGGGAAAGGCCTAAAAGCTGATGACCCAGACATATGCCAAGAATGGGTTTCTTTCCGAGTAGCTTCTGGATGGTTGCCTTGACCGACGGGAGATCCATCGGGTCTCCAGGGCCGTTTGAAAGCAGTATACCGTCCGGATTCAAGTCCATTATCTCATCAAAGGATGAAAAGGCCGGAAGGACATATATGTCACAATTTCTTTTTTCTAAAGAACGTATTATATTATACTTGACGCCAAAGTCCATAAGAACGACTTTTTTGCCGGTACCGGGTTTATGGATGGGTTTTTTGGTTGTAACCTCCATAACCAGGCTTCTGCTCTCATTCTTCTTCTCATTGAGCCTTTCCAGAAGTATATCGATATTTCCGCATTCTGTTGATATTATTCCAAACATGCTTCCGAAATTTCTGATATGCTGGGTTAGAGCCCTGGTATCAATTCCCTTGATTCCGACGATATTGTGTTTTTTGAAATAATCATCAGGATTGATGCTGTAACGCCAGTTATTGGGTGCGTCACAGAGTTCCTTAACTATAAAACCCTGTACATGGGGTTTATATGATTCATTGTCAAATTCATTAAAACCGTAGTTGCCTATAAGGGGATATGTCATGGTAACAATTTGACCGTTATAGGACGGGTCGGTGGTAATTTCCTGATAACCTGTCATACAAGTGTTGAAAACTACTTCTCCGGTAGTTTCACCCGAATGCCCAAAAGCTTCTCCCGGGAAATACGTTCCATCTTCCAATACTAATACCGATTTCATATACATTCTCCTCAAAAGATTATTGGGCAATTTCAGCCAGTATAACTTCAAGCACGGATATAAACCCGTCTATATCCTGCTTTTCTATAATAAGCGGGGGAGCGATTCTCAATATGTTAGCACCTACCGAGCCTATCAGGTATCCTTTTTCATAGCATTTGTCCTTGACTTCCTTAGCCTTGTCGGCTTTCAATTGGACTCCTATCATGAGCCCTTTACCGCGCATTTCGGATATCATACCTGATTTTTCCGAAAGCTGTTTTAGCTTTTCGAAAAAATACTCTCCCATTTTTGCTGAATTTTCAACCAGACCATCGTTAAGCAGTACGTCCATTACTGCCACACCGGCAGCACATGCCAACGGGTTTCCCCCGAAGGTTGAACCGTGATCACCGGGAGTAAAGGCCTGAGCAACATATTCCTTTGCACACAGTGCACCTATAGGAACTCCGCCGCCAAGTGCCTTTGCAAGGGTAAATATATCGGGCTCTACTCCGTAATGCTCATATGCAAATAATTTACCTGTCCTTCCAAGTCCGCATTGAATTTCATCGAATATTAAAAGTAAGCCTTTTTCATCACATAATTTTCTTATGCCTTTAAGGTATTCCTGTGTTGTAGGATATACTCCGCTTTCTCCCTGAACAGGCTCGATCATTACTGCGCATGTTGATGGAGTAACAGCCTTTTCAAGTGCTTCGAGGTCATTCAGCGGAACACTTATGAAGCTGGGAGTAAGAGGTGCATAAGGCTTGTGGTACTTTTCCTGACCTGTCGCAGCCAGTGTCGCCAGTGTACGTCCGTGAAATGATTTTTGAAGGGTGATTATTTCATATTTATCTGAAAATCCCTTCTTATTAAAATATATACGTGCAAGCTTAATAGCTCCTTCATTTGCCTCAGCACCGCTGTTGGCAAAAAATACCCTGTCGGCGCAGGAGTTTTCAACAAGTACCTTGGCAAGCTGCGCCTGCTTTTCTATGTAATAAAGACTTGAACAGTGCAGTAATTTTTCGGTCTGGTCCTTTACTGCCTTGACCAGTTTGGGATGCGAATAGCCCAGCGCATTAACGGCTATACCTGCAAAAAAATCAGTGTACTTCTTTCCTTCGGTATCCCACAGGTTCATTCCTTTTCCGTATTCAAAGCAAACCGGCGTTCTATCACCGAATGTATTCATATAATATTTTTTATCGTTTTCAATAATTTGACTTAATTTCATTTACAAGACCCCCTACAAAAATAACATATTTATAATTATACATAGAAATGTATAAAAATGCAAGAAATTATTTGAGTGGCATAAACTTACTCCCTGCCCCTCTCTTCCAGAAGAGAGGGGAGTATACAGATTTGCCCTTCAGATAATTTAGCCCTCATCCCCGACCCTTCTCCCACATCAGGAGAAGGGAGTTAAATAATTGCTTATAAGACGCTTAAGAGGAATACCTTTCCTGCCCTCGCCTGATGCGGGAGAGGGCAGATAGATGGGTGAGGGTTAGTGTGGGAGAAGGGTCGGGGATGAGGGCTATAACCGGGCGGAGCAGAGCCCTGCTCGTACAGAAAATACAAAAAAAGGACAGTTTGCTATGCAAACCATCCGTCAGTTTCTTCTATATTATTATGTATCCAGCTTTTCATTGCTGTAGTAAAGAACCTTTTCCTTCATTATCATTGTTCCTATGCCCTTGTAGGTGAATATCTCCAGAAGAATACAGTGCGGAATTCTTCCGTCTATAATGTGGGTTCTGCCTACACCTCTCTCGAGAGCTTCAACACAGCCCAGTACTTTCGGTATCATGCCGCCCTTTATTACCTTCTTTTCTATCAAATCGTGCACCTTTGGGATTGTCAAGGCAGGAATGATATCTTCACTGTCACCAGACATCTTGACACCTTCAACATCAGTCAAAAGCATGAGCTTTTCGGCTTTCAAGGCAGCTGCAATTTCACCTGCAACTGTATCTGCATTTATATTGTAGCTTTGGCCATTGGCACCCACACCAATTGGAGCAACTACAGGAATGTACTCATCCCTTGCAAGCACATTAAGAATGTTTGAATTGATATTAGTAATTTTTCCCACATAACCTATGTCGGTTTCCATTCCGTTAACCGAAGTCTTATACTGTTCGCATTCTATCAGCTTTCCGTCTATACCGCACAGGCCTACGGCTTTTCCGCCTTTTTGGTTAAGAAGCGATACTATTTCCTTGTTGGTTTTACCGACAAGAACCATCTGCGCAACTTCCATTGTAGCCGTATCGGTCACCCTCAAGCCGTTTACAAATTCACTTTTTATATCAAACTTGTCAAGAGCTCTGTTGATATCCGGTCCGCCTCCATGGACAACCACCGGATTCATTCCTATGTATTTGAGAAGTGTTATATCTTCCATTACCGAATTTTTTAATTCGTCGCTTATCATTGCATTTCCGCCGTATTTAATAACAATGGTCTTACCGTAAAGCTTCTGAATATACGGCAGTGCCTCTATCAATATTTCCGCTTTTTTTATCAGGCTTTCCATCGATGCATCCATTACATTTCACCCTTCCTCGATCCGGAAATAACCGGTACTATACAAAATCTAATTTTATAATTATACAGAATTATGTATAAAAATGCAATAATTTATTGTTCCGTCTTATAATATTTATTACCTTCCAATTAAAGAACTGACAGGCACTTAGCATTATATACCGGATCATAATAACGGCTGATAGGACTGAATATTTATAATCACACATCTATAAGGCTTCCTAAAAGTTTTTTGTCCTTTATGCAAAGTTACTAAATTAAAAAAAATAATTTTGTTTAAAAATGTACTAGTGGTTGTTGACATATAAATGTTATATTTAAGATGCACGAAATGTGAGTACTAATTTTTTTGGGAGGGAACAAAATGGCTAGTGTTAAAAT
Source organism: Bacillota bacterium (assembly GCA_030705825.1). Taxonomy (GTDB): domain Bacteria; phylum Bacillota; class Clostridia; order Acetivibrionales; family JANLFN01; genus JAUZPR01. The sequence goes on from JAUZPR010000027.1 coordinate 20,206, forward strand.
GAAGAACGTTTATAAGAGATATGACGGTGGTGTTACAGCTGTAAGTGATTTCAATCTGGACATTGAACACAGGGAGTTTCTTATTTTGGTTGGACCTTCAGGCTGCGGAAAAACTACTCTTTTAAGAATGGTTGCAGGACTTGAAGATATTACTGAGGGAGAAATATACATAGATGATAAGCTTGTTAATGATGTTCAGCCTAAGGACAGAGATATAGCAATGGTTTTCCAGAACTATGCTTTGTATCCTCATATGTCTGTTTTCGACAACATGGCTTTCGGTTTGAAGCTCAGAAAAATACCGAAGGAAGAAATTAAGAAAAGAGTACAGGAAGCTGCAAAGATTCTTGATATAGATCATCTGCTCGACAGAAGGCCAAAGGCTCTTTCAGGCGGTCAGAGACAGAGGGTTGCTCTTGGACGTGCAATAGTTCGTGACCCTAAGGTATTCCTCATGGACGAACCTCTTTCAAACCTCGATGCAAAGCTCAGAGTTCAGATGAGAACAGAAATAAGCAAATTGCATCAGAAATTGAATACTACATTTCTTTATGTAACACATGACCAGACAGAAGCTATGACAATGGGTACCAGAATAGTTGTTATGAAAGACGGCTATATTCAGCAGGTTGATACTCCTCAAGCTCTGTATGAAAGACCGTCTAACATGTTTGTTGCAGGATTTATGGGAAGCCCTCAAATGAACTTCATCAGCGCCAAAGTAGAAAAGCGCGGTGATGAAATTCATCTTACTTTCGGAAAAGATGATATAAAGTTGCCTGAAGGTAAGGCAAAGAAATTGGAAATGAGCGATTATATAGGCAAGGAAGTTATTCTTGGAATCAGACCTGAAAACATTCATGACGAAGCATTATTCCTTGAATCAATGCCTGAAAGTATAGTAGAAGCCCGTATCGAACTGGTTGAATTGCTTGGTTCTGAAACATTGCTGTACATGGTAGTTGACAATGTTGACTTCATAGCAAGGGTTAACCCAAGAACAAAAGCTAAGACCGGAGATATAATGAAGGTTGCTTTCGATCCTAACAAGATCCACCTGTTTGACAAGGATACAGAAAGAACAATAATAAACTGATTTTTGGGAACAAAAAAGAAATAAAATAAGTCAAATACAAGAGGAAGATATTTATCTTCCTCTTTTTGTACATAATTGGGCCAAAATGAAAGAATATCAATGTTATTGAGGTTTTATCCATTTAGTGTATAATTAATATAGACATAATATAGCAGCATTTCTTTTGTTATACAGATAGTGATTGGTTATTTTTATTTGGTTAGGGGGAATTTATCTGTCTGTTAAAATGCTCCAAAATATGATTAACCAGGTTAGGGAAATTATAGATCAGGAATTCGGACTCACAGATGATACAGGTATGATTATTGTCTGTTCCAATGAAAGCCGTATCGGTCAGGTAATTCCGGAGATAAGGGAAGTTCTGCCTGCAAAAGAATCTAAAGTAGTAATTGACGGAATTACTTTCAATAAGATTTTTGATAAAACCAGGCTGGAATTTGTAGCTTTTATTTACTCAGATTTGCCCGAAGCCTCAAAATATATATCTTTGATTTCAATCAATGCTGTGAATTTAAAGGCATATTATGATGAAAAATTTGATAAGGTCAATTTCCTGAAAAGTATACTTTTTGAAAACACTTTACCGGGAGATACATCTCTGAGGATAAAGGAACTTCATATTAACTATAATGCCTACCGTACGGTTTTTGTAATACGTACACAGAAGAACAGGGATACTCATGCTCATGAAGTGATTCAGGGATTATTTCCCAATAAATTAAAGGACTTTATTATTATACTGGATAATGAAAATACAGTATTGATAAAGGAGCTTAAATCAGAAGATGATTGCCGTGAAATTGAAAAGACTGCAAAGGCCATTGTTGATACCTTGAATTCCGAATTGATGATAAAGGTTTTGATAGGCGTAGGCTCGGTAGTCGGGAATATCACTGAAATAGGACGTTCCTTCAAGGAAGCCCAGACTGCCCTACAGGTTGGGGGAATATTTGAAAGCGATAAAGCTGTTTTCAATTATAACAGGCTTGGTATCGGAAGATTGATATATCAACTTCCGCAGAATTTATGCAAACTTTTTCTCGATGAGGTTTTTAAACCGGATTCCTTTGATTCGCTTGATTCTGAGACAATACACACTATCCAAAAGTTTTTCGAAAACAACCTGAATGTAAGTGAAACGTCAAGACAGCTGTATGTTCACAGAAATACTCTTGTTTACAGGTTGGACAAGATCCAGAAGATTACGGGGCTTGATATAAGGAAGTTTGATGATGCAATAATATTCAAGGTTGCAATGCTGGTTAAGAAATATATTGATAAGGACAATGTATTAAATTAGAAATTAGACTAAATTAAGCATTTGTAAAAGGAATTTTGGATTTTTTGTAGAAAATTATATATTGCAGTTTTTATAATGTTTTTTAGGGGAGTGTTAGTTTGATAGAGTTCAAGAATGTTGTTAAAAAATATCCAAATGGTACACTGGCTCTTAAAGATATAAATATTAAAGTGGAAAAAGGCGAGTTCGCGTTTATTATAGGCTCCAGCGGTTCGGGCAAATCTACCCTTATAAAGCTAATTCTTAAAGAGGAGGATCCTACGGAAGGTGATGTCCACGTAAATGGCTATCATGTTTCATCCTTGACAAGAAATGTTGTTCCTTCTTTAAGAAGAAGCCTTGGCTGTGTTTTTCAGGATTTCAGGCTACTGCCTAATAAAACCGTTTATGAAAATGTTGCCTTCGCTATGCAGATTACCGAAGCCCTTCCAAAGGAAATTCGGCGTCAGGTACCAATGGCTCTTGCACTGGTAGGCTTGAGCAAAAAAGCCAATGTTTATCCCAATCAGCTTTCAGGCGGTGAACAGCAGAGGGTTGCAGTGGCCAGAGCACTGGTAAATAATCCGGCGCTTCTTGTGGCGGATGAACCTACAGGAAATCTTGATCCGGAGACTTCATGGGAGATAATGAAATTACTTACCGAAATCAACCACAGGGGTACTACGGTACTTGTTGCTACCCATGAAAAAACTATTGTTGATGCAATGAAGAAGAGGGTTATTGCCCTGGACAAAGGAGAAATCGTAAGAGATCAGGAGAAAGGACTCTACGGAAATGAAGATAAGAACTATCAAATACATAGTTAAAGAAGGTACAGTAAACGCATATAGAAACAGATTCATGACATTTGCCTCCATTGGCATAGTTACGCTTTCTATGCTGGCATTCGGCATTTTCTATCTGTTTGCGGTCAATATAAACCACAATGCAGGTATATTGAAGAACCAGCTTGAATTTGAAGTGTTCTGCAAACCCGAACTTGGAGATGTTCAGGTAAATCAGATTGAACAAAGTATAAAATCCAGCAGCGGCATTATAAGCTACACAAAAGTAACCAAGGATATGGCTTTTGAAAACGCCAAGAAGATGCTTGGAGATGATAAGGATATCTTAAACGGTTTTGATAACAATTTTTTACCTGTATCGTTTAAGATAAAAATAAAGGATTCGGTATCAAGTGAAGTCCTGGTTAACAAATTCAAATCGATGGATGGAGTCGACAGCGTAAAATATCCGCAGGCTGAAATTAACTTTGTGACAAAGGGCTCGGCCTGGATAAGATTGGTAATGATTGCTTTACTTCTTATACTATTGGTTGTTTCATTGTTCATTATTTCCAATACCATTAAGCTTACTTTGTTTGCCAGAAGACGCGAAATCAATATAATGAAATACATAGGAGCCACAGACTGGTTCATACGCTGGCCTTTTGTGGTTGAAGGTGTTATAATAGGCTTATCGGGTGTAATTATTTCCTTTGTTGTATCAACTTACCTGTACAATATGGTCCAGGATAAATTGAGCAAAGGGATTACAGACATAAGCAACGGTATGATGGGTCTAGTATCCATGAAGGATGTAGGCTTTGACCTTTTTGGTATTTTTATTCTGATAGGTATCTCGGTGGGCATAGCGGGTAGTATGATTTCAATAAGAAAGCATCTGCGTGTTTAATATTAGCGCTTTTTATAAATAGCTTGGAGGCAAAGACAAATGAAAAGAACTATAACTTCATTTTTAACAGTTATATTTTTATTCGTCTGGACGCTGCCGGTTTTGGCAGACCAGCTGTCTGAAGCACAAAGAAAACAACAGAATATACAGGATTCTCTTAATAATATCAGCAGACAAAAGCAGCAGGTAAAAAAGAACCAGGATCAGTTGAACCAGGATAAAAAAAAGATTATAAGCCAGCAGAACCAGCAGGATTCGGAATATCAAAAAATCAAGGGCCAGCTGGACAGTGTAAACAAAGAGCTTGATGAACTTGAGAGTTCGGTGACCGATGCACAGGCCAATTACGACAGTCAGGTTGAGTTGTTCAAGAACAGGCTCAGGGTTATGTACGAAAATTCCTCAGGTAATTCCTATTTGAATACGCTGCTGCAATCCAAAAGCATTGTTGATTTCTTCAGCAGGCTTGAGCTTGTGTCCATGATTTCAAAGAGTGATAAGGAAATGGTCAATCAACTCCAGATTGCAAAACAGGATATTCAGTACAAACAGAAAATGAAGGAACAGGTTTTGGCTGATACAAAAGACCAGGCATCTGACAAAAAAGCCCAGATTAACAATTTGAGCAATTCAAAGGCATCCCTGGACGCAGAATTAAAAAAGAAGCAGGATCAGCTTGCCAAACTGGATGCACAGGAAGATGCTTTTGCAGAACAGTCAAAAGAGGTTGAACGGCAGATCAAGGCCCTGCAGAAAAAGGGAACGAAATACAGCGGCTCAATGATGTGGCCATCGGAAGCTTCCACATTGATAACATCTTCATATGGATACAGGATAGATCCTATAAGAAAAACTAGACGATTCCATACAGGAATTGATATAGGCGCTTCAAAGGGAACATCAATACTGGCGGCCAATAAAGGTACTGTAATTTTTGCAGGCTGGAACGGTGCATACGGAAACTGTGTAATAATAGATCACGGAGGTGGAATTTCAACGCTTTATGCCCATTCATGCAAGCTTCTGGTCAGTGTAGGAGATAATGTCAAGAAAGGCCATGTTATAGCGTTGGTAGGTTCAACCGGAAATTCTACGGGACCACACCTGCATTTTGAGGTCAGGGTCAACGGAGCCACAGTAAATCCTTTAAATTATGTCAGTCCATAATGAAATTCAGATCACCCGGTTAATACCCGGGTTGATTTTTTATGGGGCTTTATTTCAATTTGGTATTTATATAATTTGAATTTGGCATTATAAAATAACAGGCGCATATGATAAAAATAGGACTGTAAGGCAAGGCTTTAACAATAATGTAATTATTTTATATAGAGGAGTGTTAACATTGCTAAAAAACAAGAAGCTTTTATTCGGCATGATAGCTCTGGTGGTAGTAACAGCTACAATTTCCGTTTTGGTAACTGGTCTGGTATTGTATAATTGGAATGGCTTTCAGCCAAGAAATGAAATAACTTTTGATCCTAATAAGGTTAGCACTCAAAATATAGATAAGTTTAATCAGGTCAGGAAAATTCTCGAAAACAAATATTATAAAGGCATAGATGAAAACAGTATGCTGGAGGGAGCCATCGGAGGAATGGCACAGTCCTTAAATGATCCATATACGGCATATTACACCAAGGAACAAATGCAAATGCTTACCGAGGATATCAACGGAAGCTATGTAGGAATAGGAATATCCATCGACCTTGATAAAGACGGGCTTGTAACAGTTATTGAGCCATTTGAAGGTTCTCCTGCACAAAAGGCAGGTGTCAAGCAGGGAGACAAGATAACTAAAGTCAACGGAAAGGATGTTACGGGGTTAAAGGATTCTAACACAGTAGTAAAGCTGATAAAAGGAACAGAGGGTACCAGTGTTAAGGTTACCTTTTACAGGCCTTCTGAAGGGAAGTCCTTTGATTTGGATATAGTAAGGAAAAAGATAAAGGTTGAAAATCTCAAAAGCGAAATGCTTCCCGGTGACATAGGTTATATACAAATTAAAACCTTTGATGCCGAAATAAACAATTATTTTCAAAATAGCCTTAACTCCTTAATAAAACAGGGAATGAAAGGATTAATAATTGATTTGAGAGATGACCCCGGAGGATATTATGACCAGGTTGTTGCTATCGCAGACCGCCTTCTTCCCAAGGGTGTAATCGTATATACCGAAGATAAGAACAAAAAAAGGGAATATGAGAATTCCGATGCCAGGGAACTTGGAATGCCCATAGCTGTGCTTGTAAATGGTAACAGTGCGAGTGCATCCGAAATACTATCGGGAGCAATAAAAGACTTTAAAAAAGGTACCTTAATTGGGACTAAAACCTTTGGAAAGGGACTTGTACAACAGGAATATACTCTTGGTGACGGCTCCGGAGTCAAGGTTACAATAGCCAGATATTTTACGCCATCAGGAGTTTGTATTCAGGGGATAGGTATACAACCTAATATAGAAGTAAAGTTGCCAGATAAATATAAAAACATTCCTGTTTCCCAGGTTCAAAGGTCAGATGACACCCAGCTGCAAAAAGCAATTGACGTGATCCAGGGGCAGATAAAATAGTTTTGCATAAAATCTAATATTCTCCACATACTACCTTCTGGAGGTGGTAACAATTGGAGAAAAAGCTTGAGAAAAAGGATGATAAAATCAAGTATGATATCATTGCTGAACTGGGACTTTTCGACAAAGTAATGAAGTACGGGTGGAAAAGCCTGACGGCTAAGGAAACGGGAAGGATAGGCGGCTTGATTACAAAAAGAAAAAGGCTGTACAGCAATGATAATAAGGAGCAAGCACAATAAAATTCAGGGTTGAGGGATGGAAAACTATATGTGATTTAGCTGATATCTGCCTCAACCTCGGTTTTTATTATCTGAAATTTTGGGGGATACTATGTATACTGATTTTGCATATGCTTATGATAAGCTGATGTATGATGTTGATTACAAAGTTTGGGCTGATTACATAGAAAAGATATATCAAAAATTTGGACTTGCCCCGTCCCTGATTGCCGACCTTGGATGCGGGACAGGCAGTTTTTGTATTGAGATGGCAGACAGAGGCTATGATATGATCGGTGTTGATGTATCTCCGGATATGCTGTCCTGCGCCGGGGATAAATCCAGAAGCAAAGGTCTGGATATTCTTTTATTAAACCAGGATATGAGCGAATTTGAATTATTCGGAACGGTTGATTCTATCGTCTGTCTTGTAGACAGTCTTAATTATCTTACTAAAAAATCAAATATTTTAAAAATGTTTAAGCTGGTAGAAAATTATCTTAATCCGGGAGGCTTGTTCATTTTTGATATCAATACTGAATTCAAGCTGGAAAAAACTCTTGGAAACAATGTATTCTACGAAGTAGGGGACGATATATCCTATATCTGGCAGTGCAGCTTCAATAAAAAGGAAAGAAAATCAAATTTTGATATAACATTTTTCATAAAGGAAAGAGAACTATATCACAGATATGATGAAGTTCATACCGAAAAAGCTTATGGACAGGAAGAAATAAAGCATCTTGTCGAACAAGCAGGTTTACAGCTGCTGGATATTTTTGATGAACTTAGTTTCAACCCTGCCAGAGAAACAAGTGAAAGAGTTTTCTTCGTATGCAGAAAAAACTCTTAACTTTATAAAATTTATTCAACATATATGAGTTATATTTTTATCAAATCAGGTTAATATACTATATATGAAGAAGAAAAGTTACTACATATTACCGTAAAAAGAATATGTATGGCAAAATACTGGTATTTCTTCATCATACGGTTTTTGAAGTATTTGTTGTTAGAAATGCGTACAAGACAAGTACTTATGAAAAATTATCAGTTGACGTGTTAACATAAACTTCGCACTAATTTATTTGACAACCAGCAAATAGGTGTGTTAAACTTAAAAAGGTTTAGTTACAGGACAAGTTAACTGGACACAAGTAATTATCTCAGGAGGATGTAACAATGGAAAGAGGAAGAGTAAAGTGGTTTAATGCTGAAAAGGGCTATGGATTCATTGAAAGAGATGGCGGTAATGACGTGTTTGTACATTTTTCAGCAATTAATATGGATGGCTTTAAAACACTTGAAGAAGGTGCAGAGGTTGAATTTGAAGTTGTTGAAGGCGCTAAGGGTCCACAGGCGGCCAATGTACAACGTGCAAACTAACAATTAGAATAAATTCAATAAGCCAATAAACGCCCCGGTATATATATACCGGGGCTTTCATATAGTAGGAGAAGTAGATATGAATAATTACATAGTTAGAGGGACTGCCGCAAATGGCACAGTCAGGGGATACGCGGCAGTTACAACTGAATTGGTAAGAGACGCGAAGAAGGTTCACGGGTTATCACCTGTTGCATCAGCTGCTTTGGGCAGGACATTGACTGCTGCGGCACTAATGTCAAGGATGCTTGATGGTGCCAGTGATACAATCACAATACAAATCAAAGGTGACGGGCCGCTTGGAAGCATAGTAGCCATTTCCGATTCCAGCGCCAATGTCAGAGGCTATGTAAATAATCCGGATGTTGATCTTCCGCTTAACACCGAAGGCAAGCTTGATGTGGGTAAAGGAGTAGGCGCCGGATATCTTAATATAATAAGGGATCTTGGCTTGAAAGAACCTTACGTGGGGTATGTTGACCTGCTTACAGGTGAAATAGCCGATGACATTGCATATTATTACGCTTATTCGGAGCAGATACCCTCGGTAGTAGCTCTTGGTGTTCTTGTTGACAAGGATGGCAGTATTATTAATGCCGGAGGCTTTGTTGTGCAGCTTATGCCCGGAGCCGACGAAGAAATAGTTGATCATCTGGAAAGAAGGTCCATGGAAATACCCATGGTCACTGAACTTTTGTCACAGGGAAAAACACCTGAGGATATGCTTGAATTCCTGCTGGGGGAAAAGGGACTCCATATAGCTGACACTTCACCATGCAGGTTCCAATGCAACTGTTCTCGTGAGAGAATGGAAAGAAACATTCTAAGCCTTGGACGCAAGGAGATTCAGGAAATAATCGATGAGCAGGGAGAGGCTGAGGTACAGTGCCATTTCTGCAATACAAAGTACCTGTTTTCCAAAAAGGATCTGACGGATTTACTTGAAATACAGAAGTAGTATTGCATTGCATCCATGAGTATAAGTAAGCTATCCGCAGTTTTGTTTGAATAAATCAAATTAAGTAGTATAATCAGTATTGACTTTGATATATAATTTTTGTATACTATTTATTGTCGCTTGCGAGAGACACCATTTATGGGCGCTTAGCTCAGCTGGGGGAGCACCTGCCTTACAAGCAGGGGGTCATAGGTTCGAGCCCTATAGTGCCCACCATAAATGGCCCGGTAGTTCAGTTGGTTAGAATGCCAGCCTGTCACGCTGGAGGTCGAGGGTCCGAGCCCCTTCCGGGTCGCCAATTATTTAGTTAATAGATTACAGTTGATAGATTATAGTTAAAAGATATTCAATACTATTATCTATAATCTTTAAACTATTAACTGGAATTTTGCCCAGATAGCTCAGTCGGTAGAGCAGAGGACTGAAAATCCTCGTGTCGCTGGTTCGATTCCGGCTCTGGGCACCAAAAAATCAGTTGACAGTTGACAATGTACAATTGACAGTTAAAAGATGTTTTGGATTAACTGTACA
>JAUZPR010000028.1 GCA_030705825.1 Bacillota bacterium
CTTCATTGTACTATTAATTTTTTCAATCTTTTTATTTTCATCAATTTTACCAAGATAGACTTCCGGAAATATCAGGTTTAAAGTTGAAGGAGCTCCACCCACAAGCTTTTCCACCTTGTCCCAGTATTCCGGCTGTGATGTAAACTGGTCACATGCAACAACCGACCATTTTTCCAATTCCAAAGCCTTATCAGGCATTAATATTTCCGGTATACAAACTCCTAATTTTTCAGCACAAGTAAACATTTACCGATCCCCTGTATCATTATTGAATTTTCTTTATCTTATTCGTCTTTTTTAAATTCTATATGAATTTGTATATTGAGTCAAATAATTTGGCATGAATATATTAAATGAGATTCCGAGGATGAATTTTTTAGTATCTTGGAAGAAATAATAAGAAAAGCGTTTTAATTACAAATTCTTTTTCAGGAGCCGTTGAATAATGAAATGCAGTGAAGTGGTTGGGCTGCCCGTTATTTGTATTAATAGCGGCAAACAGGAAGGTGTTGTAAAGGATGTCATATTCAATCCCAGGGAAAAAGAAGCCACAGCACTTCTGCTGGAAAGTCAAGGACTTCGGGTTGGACAAAAAATTATTCCTGTGGAAAAGGTTTCGAGCTTTGGTAAAAATGCAGTAATGATAGAAGACAGCAGCAGTATCAGTGTACTGAAAAGAACACATAAAAAAACTGAAGCAAATAAGGGTGAAGTCAGGGGAATGAAGGTTTATTCAAAAACCGGAGATACCCTGGGAACTGTTGAAGATGTATTATTTGACAGCAAATCAGGAATAATAGAAGGACTTGAAATATCAGACGGTATTTATGAAGACTTGATGAAGGGAAGAAAAGTCCTTCCTGTTATAGAAAAAGTTGAATTCGGGAGTGAGAATATAATTGCAGACGGTAAGGCCCTGGAGGAAATGATAGATACAGGAGGAGGACTTAAAAAACTTCTGGATTGATCCAAAAACAAAATGTTTCAGTTAATATATGAAACAAAAATAATAATGAAGGGAGAGATATTATGCGCAGCCATTTGGCTAAAGGCTTGATTATCGGCGGTATAGTTGGTGCTACTGTAGGAGCAATGGTAAGTCCTGAAATGAGGAACGGAAGAACCAGAAAAAGAATGATGAGAACCGGCAGGCAGTTTGTAAAGAAATCCGGGAATATAATAGGAGATGTAGTTGATTTGTTCAGGTAAAGATCTAAACCGCCTAAAAGGGGCAGTTGCAAAAACGGGAGAACACACGGGTTCGCCCCTACGTACAGCATCAATATTTAATCTGTACAAGAATGTAGGGTTGCCCATGAATCGACCCAATGCAACAGCCTCTTTTAGTTTAAGGTACATATATATAATAAGGGATGAAGCTTATGCAATCCAGGAAGAAAAAGATATTCTACATAATAGTAGTTCTCGTTCTGGCGGTATTTCTGTTTATAATTTACAAATACCAGGCCAGGATAGGAAGAATTCTGTCTCCAATTCTTATGGCTGTTATTATAGCTTATCTGATAAAACCCATAGTATTAAAGCTGGAGAAATATAAAATCCCAAGAAGTGTAGGAATTTTAACGGTATATCTCGTCGTTTTGATCGGATCTGTATTGATTATAATATTCCTGGTCCCTGAACTTGTGAATAATACAAAAGAACTATCCAACACGCTCCCTGATATAACAGTCAAGTATCAGAACATATTCAATGATTTAATGTCGGTTATCAGGTCCAGTAAATGGCCTCCCGAAATAAAAAATGCAATTTTTAATGAAGTTCAGAACGGTATGGCTATTGCTCAGAATTTTGTGGCAGATACGCTGAAAAAGATTCTGGTAAGCTTTATACAGACGGTTACCGTTCTGTTTGACCTGGCATTATCAATGTTTGTAGCATATTATTTAATCAAGGACGGAGATCATTTGAGGGATATGTTCCTTTCACTCACTCCAAGAAAGTGGAGGGATGGTTTAGCCAAAACAGGAAGAGATATTAACAAGGTTATGTCTGATTTTATCCAGGGGCAGCTTCTGGATGCATTAATTGTGGGGATACTTGAAACCATCGGTCTTATAATAGTGGGAGTCAGGTATCCTCTTGTTCTTGGAATGATAGGTGGACTGGCAAACATAATACCGTATTTTGGACCCATTATAGGTGCGATTCCTGCCGTTGCTGTAGCATTAATACAATCGCCCATCAAGCTTATATGGACGGTCTTGATTTTTGTCCTGGTTCAGCAGTTGGACAGTGCATGTATTTCATCAAAAATTATTGAGGGCAAACTGGGCCTTCATCCACTTACAACAATAATAGTAGTGCTAATTGGCGGCGAATTCTTCGGGATAATGGGCATGCTCCTATCCGTCCCAATAACAGCCGCCTTGAAAATTATTGTTAAGCGTGCAGTCGAAGCTATAGTGTGAATTTTATAAAAATATTTTGTCAAAGACCGATTCTCTGTTATAATTATATGTTGTGTAATATTAATTTCAGAGGGGTATTAAAGTATGAAGGGCGGAACAAGCAATATTTCCGTAGTTCCTGAGTTTATGAAAAAAATACAGTTTCATGAATATCTTATGGGTCTGCTTTTATTGCAGGTAATAGTCAGACTGGCGATTAAGGCAAGTTTTAATGAGTGGTTTTTTGCATATATAGCTGTATTTGCAGTATACGGTTTAATAATTTTTTATGGAACAAAAAGCATGCATCCCCTTTTCAACAGGATTCGTCTTCTGTGTAACATAGCCATTATGTTCTTTGCATATTCCAGTATCAAATATATAATCCCAGTCTTCTTTGGTTCGTATACATTCGACGGGATGCTTTCAAGTCTGGACAAAAGTATAATAGGCGGAGATTTAAGCCATACTGCCCAAAGAATATACAGCAGTCCATTGACAGAATTGATGAGCACAGGATATTTTTCTTATTATGTTGCTATAGCAGTAACGCTTTTATACTATGGGTTCAGATCTTCGATAGAAACCTTCTGCAAGTTCTGTATGGGCTTGTTCGGAATTTTCGCTTTAGGTATCATTGCATATACCATAGTACCTGCCGTAGGCCCGTATGTCTATTTCAAAGGAACTTACGACAGGCAGCTGACCGGTTATCTAATGACAAAACTTAATAATTTTGTTGTTATTTCTGGTTCGTGCAAGTATGATGTTTTCCCTAGCCTGCATACAGGTGTGGGTTTGTTTATATTATTGTTTACATTTTTCAACAGCCGGAAGGGCTTTTATGTTTTCCTCATACCGTTTATTTTCTTGATCAGCTCAACTATTTATTTAAGATATCACTATTTTACAGATCTTTTCTGCGGAGCTTGCTTAAGTATAGCGGTATTCATTACAAGCAAACTTATTTTCGAGGGTATGAAAAAAAAGCTGCTTATTGGAAAAGAATCATCTCTCCCCGGTTGACACTGCAGGTTTACTTATATATATTAATTATTGGGAAAAAATGAGTAATGGGAAAATCACAATAAGAAGGAGTTATCACACGATGCAAAAGCTTGGAGTAAACGAATTGAGAGAAAGGTTTTTAAAATTCTTTGAGGGAAAAGGACACCTGAGGCTTCCTAGTTTTCCGCTGGTACCCAGGAATGATACGAGCCTTTTATTGATAAATTCAGGGATGGCCCCGTTAAAACCATACTTTACAGGCAAGGAAGAACCTCCAAGAAAAAGGGTGACTACCTGTCAAAAATGTATCAGGACACCTGACATAGAGAATGTAGGTAAAACAGCAAGACACGGTACATTTTTTGAAATGCTGGGTAATTTCTCCTTTGGTGATTATTTCAAAGACGAAATAATTCCGTGGGCCTGGGAGTTTATAACACAGGATATCAAATTGCCTGTGGACAGGCTTTGGGTTACAGTATATCAGGATGACGACGAAGCCTTCGAGATATGGAACAAGGTTGTGGGACTTCCGGCAGACAGGATTGTCAGAATGGGTAAGGACGATAACTTCTGGGAAATCGGAACAGGTCCGTGCGGTCCATGTTCAGAGATATATTTTGATAGAGGTCCGGACAAAGGCTGCGGTTCACCTGATTGCAAAATTGGCTGTGACTGTGACAGGTTCATAGAGTTCTGGAATCTGGTTTTCACTCAGTTCAACAGGGATGAGGAAGGAAACTACACAAAGCTTGCACATCCCAATATAGATACGGGTATGGGTCTTGAAAGGCTTGCCTGTATTGTACAGGACGTAAATAATCTTTTTGAAATAGATACTGTAAGAAATATTTTGAACAGTGCCTGCAAGGCTGCAGGTGTGGAATATGGCAAAAATAGCAAAACCGACGTTTCAATAAGGGTTATAACTGATCATATAAGAAGTACGACCATGATGGTATCCGATGGTGTTCTGCCTTCAAATGAAGGCAGGGGATATGTGCTTAGAAGGCTTTTAAGGCGTGCTGCCAGACATGGAAAGCTTCTTGGAATAGACAAGCAGTTCCTTTATGAGCTGGCTGACGTAGTTATAAACGAGTCTGGTAAGGCTTATCCGGAGCTTGTTGAAAAGGCTGATTACATTAAAAAGGTAATTAAAATAGAAGAAGAAAGATTTGAAGCAACCTTAGATCAGGGGCTGAATATCCTTAACAGTTTCATTGATGAAACAAAAGCAAAAGGAGAAAAGACAATTGCCGGAAGTATGGTATTCAAGCTTCATGATACCTATGGCTTCCCGCTTGATCTGACCAGGGAAATCGCTGAAGAAAACAGTTTGGCAATAGATGAAGCAGGTTTTAAGCAGGAAATGGACGCACAGAAAAAGAAAGCCCGTGAGGCTCTTAAAAATAAGGATAATGCAGGTTGGGATGAAAACATATTCAACAAACTGGATAAGAGCTTGAAGACTGAATTTGTAGGATACGGGGCATATTCCTGTGATGCAAAAATCCTATATATAGTAAAGGACGAAGAAATCGTAGAAAATGCCCAGGAAAATGATGAAGTTACGGTAATCCTCAACAGGACACCTTTCTATGCAGAAAGCGGCGGTCAGGTCGGGGATACGGGAATTATCGAATCCAAGCTGGGGCTTTTGAATGTTGTAAGCTGCAAAAAGACACCAGACGGAAAATACCTGCATATCTGCATAGTTGAAAAAGGTATTATTGAAGTTAATACGGAGGTTACTGTAAGGATAGATACCGAAAGACGTATGTCCATAGCAAGGAACCATACCTCAACACATCTTCTGCAGAAAGCCTTGAGAAATATTGTAGGTACGCATGTGGCGCAGGCAGGTTCACTTGTGGAACCCGACAGATTGAGATTTGACTTTACTCATTTTTCAGGTGTAACACAGGAAGAACTCAAAAAGGTTGAAACAGAAGTAAATGATAAGATACTGAGCGGAATTTCTGTAAATGTGATGGAACTGCCTATAGAGGAAGCAAAGAAAATGGGCGCAATGGCTCTGTTCGGTGAAAAATACGGAAGCATTGTAAGGCTTGTAAAAATAGGAGATTACAGCTTGGAGTTTTGCGGAGGCACACACCTTGAAAATACTGCCCAGGCCGGTTTAATAAAAATAGTTACCGAAAGCGGTGTGGCCGCCGGTGTAAGAAGAATCGAGGCATTAACTGGTAAATATGCAATAGAATACTTCAATGAAAAGGAAAATATGCTTAATGAGGTTGCTTCAGCCTTAAAGACAAATCCTCAGGACAGCGTAAGAAAGGTTGAAGCTCTTAATACCGAGCTAAAAAGTGCCGAAAAGGAAATAGAGCAGCTCAGGAACAAGCTTGTAAGCTCTGAGGTAGGAGATGTACTTTCAAACGCTGTTGAAATAAAAGGTATAAAAGTAGTTACTGCACGATTTGACCAGTTGGATATGGATGCTCTGAGAAACACGGGAGATATGCTCAAGAATAAAATGGGCTCCGGTGTGGTAGTGCTTGCAACAGGTTATGCAGGCAAGGTGAGTTTCATAGTAACAGCAACCAGGGATGTAGTTGATAAGGGTATCCACTGCGGTAATATTATCAGGGAAGTAGCCAAAATTGCAGGCGGCGGCGGGGGAGGAAGACCCGATATGGCTCAGGCAGGCGGAAAAGATATAACAAAAATAGATGATGCTTTAAAAACATCATCTACTGTAATAGGAAACCAGTTGAAATAGACAAAAAGGGCAGAAATCAAACAGGTGGTATTATCACTGAAATAGTGTGATTTGTCCCTTACAAGGAGGACCGATATGGATAACTGTATTTTTTGCAAAATAATTAATAGAGAGCTTCCATCCACAATTCAATATGAGGATGACAGGGTTATGGCTTTTAATGATATAAACCAAGAAGCTCCAATACATGTACTCATTGTTCCAAAAGTTCATATTCAAAGTGTTAATGATATTGATGAAACCAATGCCGATTACTTGAAGGACATCCATTTGGCAGCAAAAAAAATTGCCCAAAAACTTGGAGTTTCAGAAAAAGGTTACAGGCTTATAAATAATTGCGGAGAGTCTGCAGGTCAGACAGTACCGCATCTTCACTATCATTTGCTTGCCGGAGTGGACATGGGTACAAAGCTTATTTAGCAAAAAACCGGGAAAAGCTAGATTAATTAAATATTGACACTATTTTGCGAATTAATATATAATATAATGTGTGCTGTATTTAGATTGGTTCCCACAATTGATAGCAGAAATAGATACAGTTTATTCCCGGCACAATTGCAACCATCGGAGGGAGGGAAATTAAGTGTCTGAAGTTAGAGTTAAAGAGAATGAGTCTCTCGATAGTGCTCTTAAGAGATTTAAACGCCAATGCGCAAAATCCGGCGTGCTAGCTGAAGTAAGAAAAAGAGAGCATTATGAGAAACCCAGCGTTAGAAGGAAAAAGAAATCTGAAGCTGCAAGAAAGAGAAAGTTTAAATAATATTGGAGGATAGTACCATGACATTTAAGGAAAGACTCCTCGAAGATATGAAAGTATCTATGAGGGAAAAGGATGTTATTAGGAAAAATACCATCCAAATGGTGCGTTCCGCAGTGCTTCAGATTGAAAAGGATAACAAAGTTGCCCTTGACGATGATGGTGTAATCGAAATTATTGCAAAAGAAGTAAAAAAGAGACGTGATACGCTGCCAGAGTTTGAAAAAAGTGGGCGGCAGGATTTAATAAGTACTTTGAATGCAGAGATAGCCGTACTTCTCCAATATCTGCCTGAACAGTTGACAGAGAGTGAACTGGAGGAAATAGTCAAGCAGGCAGTCCAGGAGACCGGAGCTGCGAGCGCAAGGGATATGGGTAAGATCATGCAGGCCGTAATGCCGAAAGTTAAAGGCAGGGCTGATGGTAAGGCAATCAACCAGATAGCAAAGAGACTCTTAGGATAAGGCTCGAGTAATCGAGCCTTTTTTAATTAAACTCTTTAGAAGAGATTGAAAAACATGAAGAAAAAATCACAGATCAGAGGGATTAAATCTCTCGGTTTTAAGACAGAGGTGTTTGCTTGTGAAAGTTCCTATTTACCAGGTAGATGCATTTGCGACTGAACCTTTTACCGGTAATATGGCCGGGGTTTGCATTCTGAATGAGCCGAAGAGTTCAAAGTGGATGCAGCACGTGGCAGAAGAAATGAATGTTTCAGAAACCGCTTTCCTGTTAAAGCAGGAGAACGGATATAATCTGCGCTGGTTTACTCCGACAGTCGAGGTTGATTTATGCGGACATGCAACTCTTGCCAGTGCTCATGTTTTAAAAGAAACAGGACTGCTGAAAAAAGATGAAACAGTCAAGTTTCATACATTAAGCGGAATACTAACAGCAAAATTGGATGGAGATTACATAGAACTGAATTTTCCCTCTGATCCGGCAGAGAATATAGAAATACCCGAAATGCTGAAAGAAGCATTGGGTACAGATATTTGCCGGGCAGGAAAAAGCCGTCTTGGTTATATTGCCGAAGTCGAATCAGAGGAGATAGTCAGGAAACTCAAGCCGGACTTCAAGCTTTTAGCCAAGCTGCCTCTAGACGGTACTATAGTTACTTCGTTATCGTCTTCAAAGAATTATGATTTTGTATCGAGATTTTTTGCACCGTCAATTGGTTTGGACGAGGATCCCGTAACCGGTTCGGCACACTGCTGTCTTGGACCATACTGGAAAGAGAAGCTGCAAAAGAATGAATTTGTTGCTTTCCAGGCATCGAGACGGGGGGGTATCCTTAAACTGAAGGTTGCAGGAGGTAGAGTCTATATAAAAGGAAATGCGGTTACAGTTATAAAAGGTGAATTAATTGCGTGATAATAAGATCAAAATATTGCTGCCATAATGGCAGCTTTTTATTTTATCCGGATTTACTAAAATTTAAAATACTTGTATAATATTATTACAAATTTCTGGAGGATTTACTATGTATTATGGTTCGGGTGCTATTATTATACATAAACAAAACAGGATGATGGACCTGTTTAACAAATATGGAGCCATATGCCCCGAAAAGGCAGTCTCACTAGATGAAATAGGGATAAGAAGGAGTTTTTTATTTAACAGAATGGAAAAAAGAAAAGTTTTTATTGACTGCGGTAACAAAAATTACTATATAGATAATCAGGCAGCGGTATGGTTTAAGGAATTAAGGCGCAAGAGGGTAATGATAACATTGGCTGTAGTTCTGGTTATTGCAGGAACATATTATTTTTATGCAGGAAATTTATAAATAGTGGGGAAACAAGGATGAAAACAGGATTGGAATTAAAGCGAATTTCTGATGAAAATGGATATGAGGAAAGTACCAGGGTGATAAAGAAAGCATTCTCAACTGTAGCAAACGAGTTTAACCTGACAAAAGAAAATGCACCAACCAATGCAGCGTTTATTGAAGCTGATGCTCTTGGTATGATGCAAGATAAAGGTATAGAAATGTTCGGCGTTTATGAATCTGATAAACAAATAGGTTTTGTCGCTCTTGAAAAAGCAAATGACAGCCTTTACTATATGGAGAAATTGGCGGTTCTTCCTGAATACAGGCACAAGGGTACAGGGAAAGCCATTCTGGATTTTGTGTTGGATTATGTTGAAAATAGAAACGGTACAAAGATATCCATAGGAATTGTAAATGAAAATATTAGATTGAAAAATTGGTATTCCGATTACGGATTTAAAGAAACATCAATAAAAAAGTATGAGCATTTGCCCTTTACTGTTTGCTTCATGGAAAAACTTATTTAGTTATCGGAGATATGTATAAAACTACTCATGACAAATGCACATACATTATGAAAGATGCCCGTTTGATAAGAAAACAGAAAGATATCTGGATTGTCATATACAATTTAAGTAGAGGATATTTATTTAATGAAAAGTACAAGTGAGGATTTGAAAAGAAGAGGGTATATTGAAAATACTGATGTTTTAAAGTACGAAGGCCTTGATTACAATGAACTTATTTGCTTGCTGAAATCGGGTAATGCTTTTATTAGAAGTATTGCAGTCAGAGTCTTATCTGAAAAATATTTTTCAGCACACAGCGAGTTGGCAGAAATCTTATTAGAAGTGTTATCAAAGGAAAAGAGCTTATATACTAAAATAGAAATATGCAGAGCTTTGGAAAAAGGAGATATACAAACGGCAAGGGCCATGATTCCGTATCTTGGCACCATAGGAAACAGCCAGTACAAGGAATTGCCGACTACTGTTTCAAAAAAGAAGAGCTATCCTCTCCCAAGGGATATAATAGCCAGAACACTGGGGAATATGAATATTTCAATACTTCCCGTTTTGGTTTCCATTCTGGAGGACGGTTCTTTGGAGATTATTCGTGAAGCTATAGATGCAATTGGTTATTTATGCTTTTATAATACAGTTGAAAATGAGGATTCCTTTGTAAGGGACTTATATAGTTCCATAAAAGTTTACCTGGATGATAGTATTGTCAGGTGGAAAGCGGCAGTTTGCCTCTCGGCATTTAAATGTGAAACAAGCATACAGCTTTTAAATAATTTGTCAAGCAAAGACAACGAACCGGTTATAAGAAATGAAGCAATCCGCTCTTTAAGAATAATCGGGTATAGATAATGGGGTTATAAATCGTAGAGGGGGTTTCCAATGAAAAAGCTGATTATTGTAAATGGTACCATGGGTATCGGTAAAAGTACCGTTTGCAAGGAATTGTACCTTCAATTGAATAGATCCGTTTGGTTGGACGGGGATTGGTGCTGGCTGATGAATCCTTGGGATTTCAACGACCAGAACAAAAAAATGGTTATTGATAATATTACATATATACTATCAAATTATATTAATAACCCTAATTTTGACTACATAGTCTTCAGCTGGGTAATTCATACTGAAGAAATATTCAAATTGATCCTGGATAAATTAAAAGGTCTCGAATTTGAATCATATAAAATCTCCCTGATATGTTCTGAGGATGAATTGAAGCGGAGAATGATAAACGGCGGAAGAAGTTATGATAGTATACCGCAAAGTATTGCACGCTTGAAAATGTATAATGAATTAAGTACATACAAGCTGGATACAACATATAAAACAGTTCAGCAATCGGTAAATGAAATATTGGAAATTATAAATGGCAAATAAAAGAAAGGGGCCGAAATATGCATTTTGATAAGGAAACACTTTTAACATCATTTAGAACAGTACCTGAAATTATTGAAGATTATTTTAAAAATATTCCTGCGGAATACCTGGATAAAAAAAGGTCCGAACAGGCATGGACCATCAGAGAACACCTGTATCATATAGTTAGTGTTCAGGAAATGCTGCTGAAGAGAATAAATACCATTAAGGAAGAGAATACACCGGTGATCAAACCGTATTTTCCGGAAAATGAACCCGATAGACAAAAGCTTTTTGATTCAATAGAAGAAGCTCTTGATATATATAAGAATTTCCGAAGCAAACAAATTGAGCTGATTAACGAATTATCAAATGCAGAGCTTGATAAAGAGGCACATCACAATGAATACATCAGCTATAACATACCAATTATAATAAATCATATGATCTTTCATGAATATTGGCATATGTACAGAATTGAGGAGCTCTGGCTCACAAGGGATGCTTATTTTAACAGCTGAATAATTTAATTTCAAGGGGTATATATAATAATGTCAAACAATGATGTATTAAGAGTAGGAATTGTCGGTTGCGGAGCCCATTCCCACGAGCATTTCAAGGCTGCGGAAAGGGTAAAAGGAATAAAAATTTCATGCTGCTGTGACATAATCGAAGAAAGAGCAAAAGCTTGTGCCGTAAAATATGGGTGTGAAGCTTACTACAAGGACATAGAAGACATGCTGAAGATAGAAACTCTCGATGCTGTTATTCTCTGTACCTGGCCCATGCAGCATATGGAGCAGATTGAAAAATGCCTGACTTCAGGTTTGAAGAATATTCTATGTGAGAAATCCCTGGCACTTTCTGCCGAAGAAGCCTTACATATAGATAAATTGGCAAAAGAATACGGTGCGTTTATAATGGAAGGCTGTAAGTACAGGCATCATCCGGCTATCCGAAAGCTGGAGAGCATTTTGTCCTATAAGGATATAGGAAAAATCGACAGTATAAGAGCCACCTTCAGCAATTATGAACCCGAAGATTTGCTTGATCCTGATTCTGAACCCGATTGGAGATTCAGAAAGGAATGCGGGGGAGGGGTACCGTTTGATTGGATGAGTTATCTGGTAAATGCATGCAACCATTTCAGCAGGGCATTACCCAAACGAGTTTTTGCTTCGGGAGATGTTAGCCCAAGATATGGTGTGATTAACAGAATATATGGTATGATTGAGTATGACAACGGTGTAGTGGGAATTATAGAGAGCAGTAAGGATGCCAATTTCAGCCAGGAATTGCAAATAACCTGCTCGGAGGGCATTCTCAGGATGCCTGTGGCATGGGGAATATATGGTGAGGTCAAGATCACCCAAACTCATCGTAAGCAGGAATGGGATTACATTTTGACCGATACTTATGAAATAGAAGAAGCAAATGCTTTTGTATTGCAGCTTGATAACTTTTCAAAGGTAATAAAAGGTATCGAGCAGCCGGTAATTCCCCTTAAACAATCCATACTTAATGTACAGACAATTGATGCACTTGTTGAAAGCATGCTGGACAAGAAAATAGTGGAAATATGATCATGTCTCATGCTGATTGAAAAATGTTTAAACACTATTATTTAAATAAGGTGATAATTAATGAAACGGAAAGTAGTAAAAAGGCTTCCAAACAGTAAAATGTGTTTTTCCTGCGGTGCAAATAACCGGGCGGGTTTACAGGCAGCCTTTTATGTACTGGAAGGAAAAGAGCTTGCTGTGTTATTTACTCCAAGGGAAGAACATCAGGGCTATCCAGGAATACTTCATGGAGGTATAGCAGGAGCAATACTTGATGAAGCAATTGGCAGGGCTATACTTGTAGATAATGACAATGTGTGGGGTGTTACTGTCGAATTATATACAAAATACCATAAACCCGTACCTCTAGGTGAGGAATTAAGGGTGTTATCCCGGATCACAAAAGAAACAAAGCGGACCTTCGAGGGTACCGGAGAGATCCTGCTTGGCAGCGGAGAGGTTGCAGTAAGTGCTTATGGAAAGTATGTCAAATTACCTTATGCAAGGATAACCGATTCTGAAGAACAAAACGGGGAGCGTTTTATTTATACTTGCGGTAAGGAGCTTGAGGAAATTGATATTTAATATTGGTAATGCGGAAGAATAACATAATGGATAGGCGGTGCATAACGTGAGTAGTTTTTTGGAACTGGCTGCTTCAAGGAGAAGTATAAGAAAATACGAGAGCAGGGATATACATGTTGAAGATATAGAATACCTGATAAAAGCTGCGGTATCCGCTCCGAGCGGCTGCAACAGCCAATGCTGGAAATTTGTTTGTATTAAGGATCAAAACATAAAAAATAGAATAGCTGACAAGGTTATGGAGAGTATAGAGGAAGAGTTAAGCCATAAAAAAGATGAATTACCGGAGCAATACCTGGACTCAAAAAGGAAAATGGCTACCTTTTTTGTAAACGCTCCTGTAGCCATTGCAGTATTCATGACCCATCTCGAATTTTATGATCCTGTTTTTACAAATGCGCTCAAGGATAAAGGTTTTTCTCATGAAGATATAATGAAACTTTTTGCCCATGCGGATGTGTTATCTGTGGGGGCTGCAATTCAGAACCTTCTGTTGGCAGTACAAGAAAAGGGGTATGGCGCTTGCTGGATGAATGAACCGGCAATTGCAGGCGGGAAAATCAATGAAATTCTCGGCATCCCGGATGAGCATAAGTTTATCAGCCTTATACCTGTAGGATATCCGGCTTATACTCCAAGAGAAAAGAAGATGAAGGATATAAGCGAAGTTTTTTCTATAGTTTAATCTAATTTAAATTTGAGAGGTGTACAATTGTGATTACTTTCATTAATACAATAGTTTTTGTTAAAGATATTGAGAAATCCAAAAAGTTCTATACTGAAGTAATGGGTTTGAAAATAACAGAGGATTTCGGAACCATTGTCTTTTTTGAAAACCATTTTGTAATTCATATTGCCAAAAGCATTGTTAAAACAGTATTTGGCAAAATCAAACTGAAAAGCAGGCTTTTACAAGGCAGACACAACCTGCTTGTATATTTTGAGACCGATGATTTACAAGCTGCCTATGAAAAAGTTTCAGGGTCGGGCTGCAAAATAATACATCAAATAAAAAAGCAGGAGTGGGGACAAAACGTATTTCGCTTTTATGATCCCGACAGGCATATTATTGAGATAGGTGAACCTCTACACGTAAACTTTTCAAATTGACAGCATTTTAATGTTGGAGTGTTGTGTTATGGTACTTTTTCTTCAAATTATCAGCCTTTTAATTATTTTGTCAGCCTTGATAGCGGGTATGACAACGGCATCCTTTTCAGGATTTTTATTATATCTGGCAGGGGGTATTCTATGTTCAGCGGTTTTCTTTGCACTGTCCAGAATATTAGAAAAACAGGAGGCAATACTCTATAATCTTTATAAGATGCAGAGTTCTGAAAAATATACCAAAGAAAAAAGTCTTGATCCATGATGTTGCTTAAATCAAAGATATGGGAGGTAAAGTTATTGGGTGAATTGATTATTGTTTCCAATAGATTAAAGTTTAGAAAAACTGATGCAGAAGACCTTGACTTTGTTCTTGATGCAGAAAATGCAGGTGAAAACCGTTTGTTTATCAATCAGTGGAGCAGGGAGAAGCATGTGTCTGCATTAGAGGATAGTAATGTTCTTCATATGGTTATTTGCGATGTTGATAATAAAAGAGTAGGTTATAATATACTTATAGGTATAAATAACCCTTCCGGAGAGCTAACCATGCAGAGGTTTGTAATTACTGAAAAGGGAAAAGGATATGGGCGTGAAGCTCTGGGACTGATAAAGAAAATAGCCTTTGAGAAATTGGGAATGCACAGGCTGCAGCTTCAGGTACGTGAATATAATGAAAGGGCTAAAAAACTTTATAAATCAGAAGGTTTTGTGGAAGAAGGCATAATGAGAGAGAGCGCATTTGTTGATGGCGCCTTTAAATCCAGCATCATGATGTCCCTGCTGGAGCAGGAATATTAGAATACACAGAGCTCCGGGAAGTAAATCAAAACAGGAGCTTTATAGAAAACCTGCTTTTTATTAAAACTTTTGTAATAAACTTATCCTCTTAATCATAAGTGATTAGGGGGGAAGTATTATGATAGTCATTATTAAAAAAAAGTTTCTATTGTCACTGCTGCCGATAATTCTCGCAGCTTTGACCGGAATTGTCTTATACATAATTTTTTGCAGTTCGGATAACACGGATGTGTCAAAGGATGTTTCGCTGAAAAACTATATAACAAGTCCAGCTATTACACAGCCATCAAAGGGATATAATTTTATAGAAATATATGATATAAATAAAAATGAAGTAGTTAAGACAATAGCGGCAACTTCTGAAATACAAAGTAAGGCAGAGAGGTATTTAAAAGGAATAGCAGGAATATATTCAAAACTAAGCCCGGTTCCCGATTCGGGTTATATGGTCAAAATACCGCTGGAGCCTCCTGTAGAGTTACAAAACCAATGGCTGAGCGGTAATGTTTATTCAATGATTTTAATTCTACCAGATAAGGAATCACCTTATATAGCACTTCTTGATGAGGAAAGCAGGATACTCTTTTGCGCATCAGACAGCGACCCTAAGGAATTACTGGATAGTTTGAAGTAATATGATTTCATTAAGGTGTTATAATATAGAAATTGCAAAATATTTAATTAAATAAAACGGAGGTAAAACATATGGCGCTTAGGACTATTCGGCTTATAGGAGATGAAATTCTAAGAAAAAAATGCAAACCTGTTGAAAAGATAGACGAAAAAATACTGATTCTGCTTCAAGATATGGCTGATACCATGTATAATACCGAAACCGGAGCAGGTTTGGCAGCACCGCAGGTCGGGATTTTAAAAAGGATAGTAATAATAGATGTTGGTAAGGGGTTAATGAACTTAATTAATCCTGAAATAATTGAAGCAGACGGAAGCCAGGAGGTCATCGAAGGGTGCTTGAGCATACCGGACAAGTGGGGAAAACTTACACGCCCTAAAACGGTCAAAGTTAAAGCAATCAACGAAAAAGGCCAGGAAATAGTTATAACGGGTGAGGGAGAACTGGCAAAGGCTCTATGCCATGAAATAGACCATCTGGATGGTATACTTTTTGTAGATAAGGTAAAGGAATTTATTTAAGACACAAATATGAAAATGCATTCAACAAAAAGGAGAGACAACAATGATAGCAAGAACATGGCATGGAATAGTTCCTGCCGGCAAAGCCGGGGCTTTTGAAAAGCACCTTATTGCCACAGGTGTAAATGACACTAAATCAATACCTGGAAATTTGGGCTCATACATATACCATCAGACACAAGACGGGTTTGAGCATTTTTTTATGATTTCATACTGGAAGGATTTTGAGGCTATTAAAGCCTTTGCAGGACCAAAGCCTCAAATTGCAGTTACATATCCCGGAGATTCGGAATTTGAACTGATATCCGACCCTATAGTTTTACACCATGAGGTAAGCAGGATAACAGCTGATTTTCCTATCTGACAGATAAGCTTACACATGAAAATATGATCCAAAAAGGGGATACCTAATGATAATAAGGAATATTACCGAAGCTGATGCTGAAAATTTCCTGAATTTTTTAAGAACAATGGATACCGAAACGGAATTTATGATGTTCGAACCAGGGGAGAGAAGCAGTGATGTAAATGATATCAGGGAAAAGATAAAGGAAGTGTTCGACTCCGCATCAATTATGCTGGTATTGGAGGACGATGCAAGGATTGTTGGATTTATTTCAGCCGACAGGGGTTTTGCCAATAGAATAAGGCATAGTGCCTATATAGTTATCGGCCTGCTTAGAAAATACAGAGGGATGGGATGTGGAACAAGACTGCTTCAGGAAGTTGACAAATGGGCTGTAAGGAATGGAATCAGCAGGTTGGAGTTAACAGTACTGAAAAATAACGAAACGGCAATCAGGCTTTATAAGAAAATTGGTTACAAAATAGAAGGAATCAAGGAGAAATCCTTAAAAATAAATGGAGATTATATTGATGAGTATTATATGGCAAAATTATTTGACTAGATAAAAAAGCAGGTTAAGCCTGCTATTTATATTTAATAGTTTATAATCTTATACATATTCAATCCAGATTGGAATAGATGTTGGTTTATTAAATAGTTTGAACTGCCCAATTAAATGACTTATAATAAAAATGATTTGTTCCTGGAAACTTATATTTGAAATTTGGGGAACGGTGACTTAATATGCTTACAGACAAACTTTGGGTTTATAACAGGTATAAGGAAACAGATATAGATAAAATTGTTAAAGAGGCAGGAATTTCTGCCCTGCTGGCTAAAATTTTTGTCAGCCGCGGTATTAGTGATATCCAATATATTAAGGATTTTCTCACCCCATCTCTGGACAATCTATTTGACCCATTTCTGCTGCAGGATATGGATAAGGCTGCAGACAGGGTAATACAAGCTGTAAAAAATAATGATAAGGTTGTCATTTACGGTGATTATGATGTTGATGGTACTACATCGGTTTCTATTTTATACGACTTTTTAACAAAACAGAATGTTGATGTTCAGTTCTACATTCCCGACAGGCTTGATGAAGGTTATGGACTTTCCATATCTACAATGGACAAGGTAATGGTATATCAACCGTCTCTGCTCATAACTGTGGACTGCGGAATTACCGCATTTGAAGAAATAAAATACATAAACGGCTTTGGAATTGATGTTATTGTAACTGACCATCATGAATGCCAGAATGAGCTTCCTGACGCCTATGCCATTATAAATCCATGCAGGCAGGACTGCAGCTATCCATTTAAGGAACTGGCAGGCGTAGGAGTTGTATATAAGCTTATTACAGCTGTTTGTAAAAAAATGGGGCTCACTGATCTCCAGAATAATTATCTCGACCTGGTCGCACTCGGTACAGTAGCTGATGTTGTTCCGCTGGTAGAAGAAAACAGGATACTTGTAAGCAACGGCTTAAAAACAATTGAAAATACCCGTAATCTGGGTTTGAAAACTCTTATAGACAACAGCGGTATCAAGGATAAAAAGATAAATTCCTGGACGATAGGGTTCCTTTTAGGCCCCAGGATAAATGCAGCTGGGAGAACCGGTGATGCTGGAAGAGTTGTAAAGTTGTTTATCACAAAAGATGAGCAGGAAGCAGAAAATATAGTTAATGAACTTAATGAGGCAAACAGGTTCAGACAGGAAACCGAAGCCGACATTCTGGAGCAGGTAATAAATATTGTAGAAACTGAAATAGACCTTGAAAAAGAAAAAATCATAGTAGTATCGGGCGAAAAATGGCACCATGGAATTATTGGTATAGTTGCATCAAAGGTGACTGAAAAATATTACAGACCATGTATCCTTATATCAACCGAAGAAGGTATTGGAAGAGGATCTGGACGCAGTATTGAAGGCTTTAATTTATTTAAAGCTTTAAGCCACTGTTCGGATATTCTCGATAAATTCGGTGGTCACGAGCTTGCCGCAGGTTTATCTATAAAGGAAGAGAATATATCAGCTTTCAGGTCAAGTATAAATGCCTATGCTGATAACATTATGAATGAAGAAGACTTGATTAAAAAGGTTAAAATCGATTTGAAGATAAACCGGCAGGACATATCGGTTGAAAATATCCGGGAAATAGAACTGATGGCACCATTTGGAGCAGGAAACCCGGGACCCGTATTTGCATATGAAGGTATAAAGATAAGAGAAATCCGGACAGTTGGTGAGAGCAGACATTTAAAACTGAAGCTTGAGGATGAAGGCTGTTATGTTGAAGCAATAGGTTTTAACCTGGGAAACATGGCTGACAGTTTGAAGCAGGGAGATTCGTTGGACATAGCCTGCCTACTTGAAATAAACAGCTGGAATTCAAATGAAAAGGTACAGCTGAATATTAAAGATATAGTTAAAGATAAGAATATGATATTGAGAAACCAGTATTATTATTCACTGGAAAAATGTATCGGCCTTGAGGATTTGGCTGAAGCATCAAATGATTATCCTGTTGGGAGCAGTAATGATTTTGGTAATCAGAAATTGATTGAGCTTCTTAATTCTGAAGGAAGAACAGCAGTGGTTGTTAATTCTTTTGAAAGCTTGAAAAGATTAATGTCATTTGAAGGAAATCCCGACAAAGTTGTTAAAAAACCCATCAAAATCTGTTATACTTGTTTTAATAACAAAGAAGCCGACACTGTTAATATTATTGTAAACCCAATACCTGAATCCGTTGACTTTGAAGGTTTTGACAAAATAGTGTTTTTTGGTTCCTGGCAGTTTCCCGGCTATCTCAGAAGACTGTACCAGAAAATTAAATCCGGCGGTGTCATATTCAATGATGACAAAGTATTACATTGTTCCCTCCTTGAAGAAGTAGTTCCCGAAAGAAGGGATCTTGTTGCCGTCTATCAGTACTTAAAGACAAATTTCGGAAACGAATTCAGAATTGATGATCTATTCTCACTGGCTGATAAAATTGCAGACAGCTATAAAATAAGTATGAACTATTTCAAACTTAAAAAAGGCTTGGATATATTGGAGGAAGTTGATATTTTACATAAAGAGCCGGCAGGAAGATATGGAATGCTTGTTACACTGGAGGATAAAAAAAAGGAAAAGGCCGATTTGGGCGATTCTGTTTTATTCAGAAGGATGCAGGCATTAAAATATAATTCGGGTAAGCTGGAAGCTTAAAGGGGGATATTATAAAAATGGTTGATCTGAAATCAAAATTAAGGCATGTAATGGATTTCCCGAAAAAAGGTATTGATTTTATCGATATTACAACTGTACTGCAGGATTCCGAGGCTTTGAAGCAGTGCCTGGATGAAATGAAGGGATATATATCCGGTATGGGAGATTTTGACCTGATAATAGGACCTGAATCCAGAGGTTTCATTTTTGGGGCACCTTTAGCTTACATGATGGGAAAAGGTTTTGTACCCATCAGAAAAAGAGGCAAACTTCCTTACAAGACTCTGCAGGTGGAGTATCAGCTGGAATATGGAACCGATATTCTGGAAATTCATGAAGATGCGGTAAAGCCGGGACAAAAAGTTATTATTGTTGATGATCTGCTGGCAACAGGAGGAACTACCGAATCCAACATAAAGCTTATTGAAAAGCTTGGTGGTAAGGTAGCGGGTATTGTATACTTTATAGAGCTTTTGGACCTTAAAGGAAAGGAAAAACTTAAAGGATATGATGTCAAATCCATAGTACAATTTTGATTAATCCGATTATATAAATAGAATTATACATGTAACCAATTTACAGAACATTAATTATTTATTATATATTCATGGCAATTATTTGGAGGTAACTTGATGAGTGATGGCTACAGCCGGTTGGTAGAAAAAATAAATAAATACAATCCAAGCTGTGACTTTACATTGATTGATAAGGCATACAGTATGTCCAAGGCTGCCCATTCAGGTCAGCAGAGGGTATCGGGAGATCCATACATCACTCATCCAATAGAGGTTGCATGCATTCTGGCAGAACTTGAACTGGATTGTACTTCGATAATTGCAGGTATACTTCACGATACTGTAGAGGACACAACCTGTACCGTGGAACAGATCAAGGAAAATTTTGGTGATGAGGTAGCTCTGCTTGTAGATGGAGTCACCAAGCTGGGCAAGATACCGTATACAACCAAGGAAGAACTGCAGGCTGAAAATTTAAGAAAGATGTTTCTTGCAATGGCAAAAGACATCAGGGTAATACTTATAAAGCTTGCAGACAGGCTTCATAATATGCGTACCCTGAAATACATGACTCCGGAAAAACAGCTGGAAAAAGCAAATGAAACTCTTGAAATATACGCTCCGCTGGCTCATCGACTTGGTATATCCAAAATAAAATGGGAACTTGAGGATATATGCCTCAGATATATAGATCCAAAGGGCTATTATGACCTCGTGGAGAAAATCGCAAAGAAGAGGAAGGAAAGAGAAGCCTATATATCGGATATTATCGAATCACTCAAGACTAAAACAACTGAGCTGGGTATAGAGAATGCACATATAGACGGAAGGCCCAAACATTTTTACAGTATTTATAAAAAAATGGTGGACCAGAACAAGACTCTGGAGCAAATATTCGACCTGTTTGCAGTCAGGGTTATAGTGGATTCGGTCAAGGACTGTTATGCGGTTTTGGGATTGGTACATGAATTGTACAAGCCTATGCCGGGAAGATTTAAGGATTATATAGCAATGCCAAAACCCAATATGTATCAATCCCTTCATAATACGCTGATAGGTCCTGAAGGTCAGCCTTTTGAGGTTCAGATACGTACCTGGGAAATGCACAGGATAGCTGAGGTAGGTATAGCAGCCCACTGGAAATATAAAGAAGGTCATGTCGGTACTACGGATGTAGACAATAAGCTGGTCTGGCTCAGACAGCTGCTTGAATGGCAGAAGGAAATGAGAGATGCCAAAGAGTTTATGGAAACTCTTAAGATAGATTTGTTTACCGACGAAGTTTTTGTATTTACTCCAAAAGGGGATGTATTGAGCCTTCCTATGGGGTCAAACCCTATAGATTTCGCATATGCAATACACAGTGCCGTCGGTAATAAAATGATGGGCGCCAAAGTCAACGGGAAAATAGTGCCTATTGATTATGAACTCAAGAACGGTGACTTTGTCGAAGTACTGACGTCTGCAAATGTCCATGGTCCAAGCCGTGATTGGCTTAAGATTGTAAAGAGTACCCAGGCTAAAAACAAAATAAATCAATGGCTTAAAAAAGAATTCAGAGAAGATAATATAGTAAAGGGCAAGGAAGCGGTAGAAAGAGAACTGAAAAAACAGGGACTGACCTTTGCTCAATTGTTTAAAAACGAATGGCTTGATCCCATTATTAAAAAACTGACGCTCAACTCCATGGATGATTTATATGCGTCGATAGGATATGGGGCAGTCACGGCGCATAAAATAATTTCAAGATTAAAGGAAGATTATAAGAAGACACTAAAGCCCGAAGAACTTATTGAACAGGGGTTTGAAACTCTTCCGCCTCAAAAGGCTGATAAAAAGAAAAAAACTGCGCCTGAAAGCGGCATAGTTGTCAAGGGTATAGAAAACTGCCTGGTCAGAATATCAAGATGCTGCAATCCGGTTCCAGGTGACCAGATAATCGGATATATAACCAGAGGCAGGGGTGTTTCGGTTCACAGAAAGGACTGTGTCAACGTAGAAAACATAGACAATATGGACGGAGAAAATCGGCTTATAGAGGTGAGCTGGTATACATCGGAAAATGTAGCTTATAAGGCGGATATAACCGTTATGGCAAATGACAGGACAGCCCTGCTCATGGAAATCACAAATGTCATAGGCGAGTCCAAAATACCTCTGAAAGCAATAAATGCAAGGACTACAAAGGAACAAATAGCCATAATGAATCTGACACTTGAAATTACAGATACCGACCAATTGGATAAAATCATAAAGAAACTGAAAAAAGTCCAGGGCGTGTTTGAGGTAACAAGAAATAAACAGTAAATTAGTGTACAGTTTACAATGTACAGTGTACAGTTAATTAACATCGTAAATTCAGTTACTTAAAGGGTTTCTTTTTTTTTAACTGTCAATTGTAAACTGTACACTGCATAAGGAGCTAAGGTTATGCGTGCGGTTGTTCAGCGGGTTGCTAAATCAAAAGTCACTGTTGACGGGCAGGTTACCGGTGAAATAGAAAGAGGCTTGACGGTGCTGCTAGGAGTTGGGCAGGACGATTCGCAAAAGGATATAGATTACCTGGCCGACAAGATTGTAAACTTGAGAATAT
The DNA here is from genome assembly GCA_030705825.1 of Bacillota bacterium. Taxonomy (GTDB): domain Bacteria; phylum Bacillota; class Clostridia; order Acetivibrionales; family JANLFN01; genus JAUZPR01. The sequence continues at coordinate 22,454 of JAUZPR010000028.1, forward strand.
TTGAAGATGAAAACGGTAAAATGAATATATCGCTTCTTGACATAAAAGGGGAACTGCTGGTGGTATCACAATTTACACTATACGGTGACTGCAGAAACGGTAAGAGACCAAGCTATTCAAGTGCTGCAAGACCTGAAGCAGCTAATGAAATGTATAACAGTTTTGTAGAGAAATGCGGAAGTTATGGAATAAAGGTTGCCACAGGTAAATTTCAGGCCATGATGATGGTAGAAATCCACAACGATGGCCCGGTAACATTAATGCTGGACAGCAGGAAGCAGTTTTAAATTGTTCAGAGTTGAGGGTTAAGAGTAAAAGAAACTGAATATTATAAATCTCTGAACTATGAACCCTGAACTCCCAACTTAAGTTTCGGAGGAATTTATGGTTTTCAAGTGTCTTTCTACGGGTATGTTTGGTTCAAATACATATATTATCGGTGAAAAAGGAAAAGGGGTTGTTATTGATGCGGGTGCCGGTGCAGATGAAATAATCTCGGTTGCCGAAAAGAATAAGCTTGAACTGACACATGTGATTTTAACACACGGACATATTGATCATATATGCAATGTAGATGAATTAAGGAATAAAACAGGGGTTTCGGTGGCTGTTCACAAGGAAGATGCCGAGTGCCTGACCGATCACATATTAAACGGTTCAAGTTTTTTTATTGGTTCAAAAGCATTTAAACCGGCAGATATCCTGTTAAATGACGGTGAAACTCTTGTCGCAGGTAATCTGGAATTCGAAATTATTCATACCCCTGGGCATACAAGGGGCGGTATTTGTATAAAAACAGGAGATATGGTTTTTACCGGCGATACCTTATTCAGGTTATCCATAGGGAGAACCGATTTGCCGGGAGGAAGCATGGAAGAAATCCTATCTTCAATTCAAAATAAGCTTTTCAACCTGAATGAAAATTTAAAAGTATATCCCGGGCATGGTGAACCCAGCACAATTGGTTTTGAAAGGAGAAACAACCCTTTTTTCGGATAGGGCTTTAGAATATTTATGATTTTTATTAAGCTGAAAGGTCATGATTTCAGGTACGAAACCGAAAACATCATAAAACAGTTTGACTTGAATGATAAGATAACTTTTGTTGAAAACAATTCTCCGGTAAACAGCCGGGGTATTTTTCTTTCAAGCGGCATTTACAGGTCAACTGGCAGGTATAGATTTGTTTCTAGCCTGGGAAACGGTACAGGTACCTTTATTATAGCCGTAAAATCACTAAAAACCGGTAATCTCACAGAGGATACTCTGCGCCGGACTCTAAAAAGAGAAGTATCCCGGCAGGTCTACAATCTATTTTCAAGGTATACCGGTAAAAAACTTCCATGGGGCTTCCTGACAGGAATACGGCCTGCAAAAATTGTTCATGAAATGCTTGAAAATAGTATGCATGAACATAATATTATACAAAGACTTACCGGATACTTTAAATTATCTGGACAAAAAGCCCAATTGGTATATGACGTTGCTTCGGTTGAAAGAAAAATACTGAACAGGACACCCGATAATACTGTAAGCATATACATTGGTATTCCTTTCTGCCCTACAAGATGCCTTTACTGTTCTTTTGCCTCCTACCCGATAAAAGCCTGCTCAGGTTTTGTAGAGAATTATCTGGTTTCGCTCAAAAAAGAAATCAGTACCGTATATGATGAACTTATAAAAGGAAAAGGTTATAAGATCCAAAGCCTTTATATAGGAGGCGGAACCCCCACAGCTTTAAATAATACCCAACTTAAAGGCTTACTGGATTTTATAATGGACAATCTTGATTTGACCGATCTTGAAGAGTACACCATTGAAGCCGGACGTCCTGATTCCCTGGATGCTGAAAAGCTTGAAACAATAAAAAACAGTAAGGTAAGCAGAATAAGTATTAATCCCCAGACTATGAACAGCGATACACTGGAGTTCATAGGCAGAAGGCATACTCCTCTAGAAACCCTCTCAGCCTTTGAAATTGCCCGAAGTATAGGATTCGACAATATTAACATGGATATAATTGCAGGACTGCCAGGAGAAGATATTGAGAAGTTCAAAAGGACACTTGATATAATTTCGAAACTTGGCCCTGAAAGTCTTACAGTTCATACTCTGGCAGTAAAACGCGGGTCCAGGCTGCACGAAGAAAAGGGCACCATGGCTTTGCCAACAAGCGAAACGGCAACTCAAATGGTAAACCTGGCTGGAAATTACGCAGGTATGATGAATATGCACCCTTATTATCTTTACAGGCAAAAATACATTCTGGGTAATCTTGAGAATATAGGCTACTGCAAAAGAGGTTATGAGGGGCTATACAATATTCAGATAATGGAGGAAAAGCAGACCAATATCGCTTTTGGTGCCGATGCGGTAACAAAGGTGGTTTACAGTGATGAAAACAGGATTGAACGGGCATTCAATGTAAAAAACGTAGAAGAATATATCAAACGGGTTGATGAGATGATTGACAGAAAAAGAAGATTACTTGGATAGGTTCTGATTTTGTTTATTAATAACATTATAACGGATTTTATAGTATCCCATAGAACCTTTAAATAGGGTTCGCATATTATATATAAGAATTGATTTGCATATTGCGAATTTTAGGAGGCTTTTTTATGGGAGAAGATAGAGGATTTATAGGAGGTATATTTGCCAACCCGACATTATTGTTCTTCATTCTGGTATTCCTGCTCCTTTTCTGGGGATGCACAGGTCCGGCATGTTTTCCGGGATTTGTTGATCCGAAGTGATAAAAGAATACTTAAAATACCTTCCATATACAATATAAAAAAGGAGACTGCTCAGCTAGTCCCCTTTTTTATGTATATATCTATTGACAATAACAGCTGTAAAAATTAGAATATATCTGATACATAAAGGAAATTATAATTAAATCACTTAAAGTTTTTGATGATGACAGGGAAAAGTAGCCAACACTTCCTTCAAGGGAGAAAACATCGTGACTGGAAATGTTTTTAAGGTGAAGTCTGGTGAAAGAACACCCTCGAGTTAATCTTCTGAACGAGTATTAGCCTATTAGGAAGATTCGCCGTTCCTCCGTTAAAGGGAAAAAAGTGGGCGTTATTTTAGAACTTGATATCCCAAAGAGTTTTAGATAGGCCTATTAGGGTGGTACCACGGGAGCAAACTTCTCGTCCCTGAACGTGTTCAGGAACTGGAAGTTTTTATTTTTTATCGGGAGGGAAAAAATTGAACCAAAATATAGTAACGCCATCAATCCTGCCGGGATTTTTGGAGCTTTTACCTCAGGATCAGATGATATTCAACAGAATGCTTGATGTCATACGCAGTACTTATGAAAGATACGGTTTTATACCTTTGGATACACCGGTTATTGAAAAATCCGAGATACTGCTTGCAAAAAGCGGCGGGGAAACGGAAAAACAGATATACAGGTTTAATAAGGGAGATAATGACCTGTCGCTAAGATTTGACCTTACCGTGCCTTTGGCAAGGTATGTTGCACAGCATTATTATGAACTGACTTTCCCTTTCAGAAGATACCACATAGGTAAGGTGTACAGGGGTGAGAGCCCACAAAAAGGGCGCTTCAGGGAATTTTACCAGTGCGATATCGATATAATAGGGAATGAAAACCTGAATATTATAAATGAAGCCGAGGTTCTCAGTATAATATATTCAACCTTTAAAGCACTGGGCTTTGACAGGTTTACCATGAGAATAAATAACAGAAAGGTTCTTAACGGATTTTTCGAATGGCTGAATGTACAAAACAAAGCTGACGTTCTCAGGGTCATTGACAAGATAGATAAAATAGGGTCTGAAGCTGTTGCCAGGGAACTGGGCAGTATGGGAATCAATTCTGGAGTCGCTCAGGAGATACTACGTTTTATAAAAATAAAGGGCAAACCTGAAGAAATGATTGAAGGCTTAAAGGAAATGAATGTGGATAATGAGCTGTTTAAGCTTGGTGTTGAAGAGCTTGAGCAGGTTTGCAGCCATATCAGATATTTTGGTATTCCCCAGGAAAACTTCGCTTTGGATCTTACAATAGCCAGAGGGCTTGATTACTATACAGGGACGGTTTATGAAACAATATTGAATGATTACCCATCCATAGGAAGTGTCTGTTCCGGAGGAAGATATGACAGTCTTGCTTCAAACTATACAGAGAAAAAGCTTCCGGGCGTAGGTATTTCAATAGGTCTCAGCAGATTGTTCTATCAGCTCAAGGAAGCCGGGATTTTAAAAGCAGATACAGCTTCGACACCTACCAAGCTGCTTATAATACCTATGAAGGAAACCATGAGCAATTCGCTTGATATTGCAACAAAGGCAAGGCAGAGCGGAATTCCTACAGAGGTGTATTTCAACGAAGGCAAGATGGGCAAAAAGTTCGGCTATGCCGATAAGCTGGGAATTCCATTTGCAATGGTAATAGGTGAAGACGAAGTAAATACCGGAATGTTCAGACTGAAAAACATGAAGACAGGAGAACAGGAAACGGTAAACATAGATGAGTTGATAAGCAAAATTAAAGGATATTCCATTGAGAACACAAGTTTATAATAATTAATTTTGGAGGAGTAACTTATGGGAGAGTCGATTTACGGCTTGAAAAGAAGCCACAGATGTGCAGAACTTGATATTGCCAATGTAGGACAAAAAGTAACTGTAATGGGCTGGGTTCATAAAAGAAGGGATCTGGGCGGAGTAATTTTTATTGATCTCAGGGATAGAAGCGGAGTACTTCAGGTAGTATTCAACAGCGCAATAAGCAGTGATCTTTTTAATAAGGCAGAAACACTCAGAAACGAGTATGTAATAGCTTTGAATGGAGAAGTTGTAAAAAGAGATCCCGATACTGTAAACCCAAAGATCAAAACCGGTGAAATAGAAGTAATGGCTAGCGAACTGAGGATATTAAGCTCTGCGGAAACACCTCCAATATACATAGAGGAGGATTCCGACGTTAATGAAACCTTAAGACTTAAATACAGATATTTGGACTTGAGAAGACCCGATATGCAGCAGAACTTTTTCCTGCGTCACAAGGTAACCAAGCTTGCACGTGATTATTATGATGTTAATGGCTTTCTCGAGATTGAGACCCCTATACTCCAAAAGAGCACACCTGAAGGTGCGAGGGATTATCTGGTTCCAAGCAGAGTACATCCGGGAAGGTTTTATGCTCTGCCCCAGTCGCCTCAGCTTTTCAAACAGCTTTTGATGGTTTCTGGCTTTGACAGATACATGCAGATTGCAAAATGCTTCAGGGACGAGGATTTAAGAGCCGACAGGCAGCCTGAATTTACACAGATAGATCTTGAAATGTCTTTTGTAAATGTGGAGGATGTTATTGAGGTTAATGAAGGTTTTGTGAAAAAGGTATTTAAAGAAACACTTGACGTTGATCTGGGAACTGCTCCTTTTATCAGGATGCCCTATCAGGAGGCAATGGACAGGTTCGGTTCCGATAAGCCAGATATAAGGTTTGGAATGGAATTGGTTAATCTTTCGGATATAGTAAGTGAAAGCGGCTTTAAAGTATTTGCAGATGCAGTCAGGAATGGCGGCAGTGTAAGGGCTATAAATGCGAAAGGCTGCGCAAGGATATTCAGCAGGAGGGAAATAGACAGTCTTGTTGAATTTGTTAAGACTTACAAGGCTAAAGGAATGGCATGGATAGCTGTTGAAGAAAATGAGCTCAAATCTGCAATCACCAAGTTCCTGACTGAAGACGAAGTTAATAAGATTCTTGACAGGGTAAAAGCCGAACCGGGAGATTTGATCTGTTTCTGTGCAGATAAAAATAAAATAGTTTACGATTCACTCGGACAATTAAGACTTGAAATTGCCAGAAGGCTTAATCTTTTAAATAAAAACGAGTTCAAATTCCTGTGGGTAACGCAATTCCCATTGTTTGAATATGACGAGGAAGAAAAACGCTGGGTAGCAGTGCATCATCCATTTACATCACCTATGGATGAAGACATTCAATATCTTGATACAGATCCCGGCAAAGTCCGCGCCAAAGCATACGATATAGTTCTGAACGGAACCGAGCTGGGCGGCGGAAGTATAAGAATACACAGCTCCGAGCTCCAAGCAAAGATGTTTAGGCTCATAGGAATCAGTGAGGAACAGGCTGCTGAAAGATTCGGTTTCCTGCTTGAAGCCTTTAAATACGGTACACCACCACACGGTGGAATGGCATTCGGACTTGACAGGCTGATAATGCTGATGGCAGGCAAAAGCAGTATCAGAGACGTAATAGCATTTCCAAAGGTACAAAATGCTTCATGCCTGATGTCAAATGCACCAGATATTGTTGAACCGAAACAGTTGAAGGAACTGCATATTAGAAGTGATGTCTGAAAAGAATATTAAAAAACAGGCTACATGGAGGGATAAATACGTTTTTTGCAAAAAAAATCAAGAATCCTGCTTTAAGAGAAACTATGGATTGGATCTTTCATATATTAATAGCTGTTATTGCAGGAATTCTTATAGTAACATTTATAGCACAGATAACTGTAGTAAACGGATCGTCCATGTTTCCTACGCTTCAGAACGGCAATATCCTTCTTACAGAGAAGATAAGCCAGAGATTCGGAGCTATTCACAGGGGAGATATAGTAACTCTCTATGTTCCTGAATTTCTGGAGGAAGGGAAAAGCGTAATAATAAAAAGAGTAATCGGAGTTGCAGGGGATACTGTTGAAGTAAAGGATGGCAAGGTTTTTGTAAATGGAAAACAGCTGACTGAAAAATATATTAACGGGAATTATACGGAACAGTATAAGGGAGACCCAAGTCATGATTACAACAAGGTGACGGTACAAAAGGGTTATATATACGTTCTGGGAGACAACCGGCTTCCCAATGCCAGCAAGGACAGCAGGATTATAGGACCTGTACCCTTAAGCAAATTAAGAGGAAAAGCATTTTTCAGGATATATCCTTTCAATAAGATAGGTTCGGTTTAGCTGGATTATTTAAAGCTCTGTATGACATTAGTCGTACAGAGCTTTTTAGTATGTTTTTTAATTGAAAATCAACTTGAATCAAGTGTTGGATAACACTGGAATATTAATGTTTTATACGTTGTAAACGTATATTTTTTGTTATATTATTAAATTAGAAATTCTTTTAATGGATTGCTTTGGTAATCCGTTTAAAATTTCTCATTTTACATTATTTATTTCTTTAGGGGGACTAAAA